>JANWKV010000017.1 GCA_025451195.1 Candidatus Microgenomates bacterium
CTACTCTCAGGAATAATCTGACTCAAATGTTAAAACATAAAATTTGGATTGAACCTGAAAATCTATAGAATTGAAGCTATAATTAAGAAAGAGATAAGAAAAGACAGAAAGTCCTTGTTGGTGCGGATGAGAGGAGTTGAACCTCCACGCCCTTACGAGCACTACCACCTCAAGGTAGCGTGTATACCATTTCACCACATCCGCATATATTTATCCCTTGTTAAACTCTTTTTTTGTTTAACATCTTCGCTTCGCGGTATATAATCCTTCGCGTTGCTCAGGATTCCAGTTCTTCGTAAAACTCAGAACCTCACATTTCACCCGCCCGCCAAAGCTATGCTTTGCGGGCAGACCACATCCGTAGATATACTATTATAATATAACCCTCTTATTATTTAAAGAACTTGTGCCCAGGAGAGGACTCGGTCACAAGTTCGGCTTAGCCGCCTCGCGACCCCGCCTCCTTCGCGGGCGCTCAAAAACTTTTTTCGCTGCTCAGTCCGGCATTCGAGTCAACTACTGTATAAAAATAAATTTCTAACAAAAGTTAAAATTTATTTGTGCCCAGGAGAGGACTCGAACCTCCATTCCTTTTTAAAGGGAACTAGTACCTGAAACTAGCGCGTCTACCATTTCGCCACCTGGGCATTTTGTATTTGGGCGCTCAACAATTCTAACAAACCGTTTCTTTCTTGACAAGAAAATTTTCATATGTAAATATAAGTTATGTTTTTACGAAAGGCGGCAGTTGTAGCAAGTTTTTTTATCATTACGCCACTACTTCTTTTTTCAAGCGTATTTCTTTATGCATTCAGAAATTCGCAACTGCAAACAAAAAATTTTTTTATCTCTTTAGATAACAAAAACGCAAACGTTGCCTATGCCGCTCTCCCTTCTACAACCGAAGCTTTTGATGCCGGAGTAATAGCAGGGGATGTGAGGGTAGAAAAAATAAAAAACTTCTTTAACACTTATAATTCACTTTTAGCAAACTATGCAGATCTTATCGTACAAAATGCGGACAAATATGGACTTGATTACCGGCTTTTACCTTCAATCGCAATGCAAGAATCAATAGGATGTAAAAAAGTACATGCAGGAACAAACAATTGCTTTGGCTGGGGAATATATACACATAAAATTACTTCGTTTAACAGCTATGAAGATTCTATAAATACTATTAGTAAACTAATGGCACAAAATTATATAAATAAAGGCCTAAATACCCCAGAAGAAATTGGGCCAAAATATAATCCGGGGAATGTAAATGATTGGATTAGCAAAATAAACTTCTTTATGGATAAGATACAAAACCAGTCAATTGTCGCCTACTTGACAAACCCATAGTTAACTGATATACTCTGACATAGATCCTAAGGTATGCCTCTCAAATGCATACGTTAGGATTTTTTTTATGCAGATCTTGCCGACACGAAGTGAGGCTTAGATTTGCATAATCCCGCCGGTTAGCGCGCTTTGACCGTGTTTAAACAAAAGTAAGGCTAAGGCAGGGCTAACTGGGTAAATTATATTTATGAAGGCAGGAATTATAAGTTTTATTATAATTGTTTTGTGCTCATTTTTTACACCGGCATTAACCTCAGCACAGGAAACCACAGCAAGATCCTCCGCAAGCTTTGCAGACATTCTGCAGGCTCAAAAAGAGGATGATAGATCTGTTGTTCTCAAAAAGTACCTTGAAAACCATAATTCACCTATGGCAGGCAATGCAGAGGATTTTGTAATACAGGCAGACATCAACAATATTCCATGGGATTTACTTGTCGCAATTGCGGGCACGGAGTCAACTTTTGGACAACACGAACCAACAAGTTCGTGTTATAACGGATGGGGATATGGAGTTTATGGAACAAACGTTTTATGTTTCCCTTCTTATACAGAGGCTATCAAAACAATATCCAGAGCTTTGAGGAACGTGTATATAGACAAATTTGGGGCGCAAGACGTTTATGGAATTGGTAAATATTACGCAGCTTCTCCAACATGGGGAGATCACACCACTTTTTTCATGCATGAAATAGAAAGTTTTAGGGCTACCTACGAAGGAAACGCTCTTCCTATTTCTCTTTAAATACGATATACTATCATGTAATATTGAGCAGTCGTTCGCTCAGATAAATTTTACTAATTCTAAGTAATTTTGAAGAGAAGAAATCTATTTTTGAATGAAATCATGAGCGAAGCGAAAGAAGTAGTAAAATCAATCTTGACGAGCGGACGTGGCGAAATGGTAGACGCGATAGGTTTAGGACCTATTAACCGTAAGGTTATGGGGGTTCAACTCCCTTCGTCCGCACAAAAATAAAAACATATGGCAGAAGAAAAAATAATTGCAGCACAAATTAAAAAAGACTCAGACGGAACAATTACTCTTACTATTACTATTCCGTGGCAAACAGTAAAAAAGTCATGGGACGAAGAGTTAGATTTAGCAGTAAAACATTCAACTTTGCCCGGTTTCAGGGAGGGCAAAGCGCCAAAAGCGCTGGTTGAAAAAAACCTTGACCAGGAGAAAATAAAAGAAGAAGTCCTAAAAAAAATACTCCCAAAAACTTATCTTGACGCGGTAAAGAAACACAAATTAAATCCTATAATTAATCCAAAAATCCATGTGGAGAAACTGGAAAATGGAAAAGACTGGACATTTAACGCAATCACATGTGAAGTACCTGTTATAGAATTAAATGATTATAAAAGTGCAATAAAAGGGGTTACCGCAAAAAGTAAGATAGTTATGCCGGGTAAAACAAATACCCCGGCCAATTTTGACGAAATTGTAAATGCAATGCTTTCAAAAATTGATGCTAAAATTCCAAAAATCTTAACAGAAGGAGAGGTCGATAGACTGTTGTCACAACTTTTAGATGAGATAAAAAAGCTCGGACTCACTCTTGACCAATATCTGGCGTCAAGCGGAAAAACTGTTGATCAACTAAGAGGGGATTACGCGTTAAAAGCCCAGAACGATATTAAGCTTGAATTTGCTCTGCAAAAAATTGCAGATGAGGAAAAAATTACCGTTTCCCAAAAAGAAATAGACGAGGCACTCCAAAAAGCAAAAGATGAGACAGAAAGAAAGCAACTCGAAGCAAATGTTTATCTCTTGGCTAACATTATCCGCCAGCAAAAGACACTTGATTTTTTAAAAAGCCTGTAGTAAAATATAGCTAGCATGTTACTTCAATCAGACGACGACAAGAAAAAAAAGAAGAAGCTTAAGCCTACTTATAACAATCCTTTTGAAGCGTTTCAGGATATCGGACGAGGAATGGCAGACCAAACTAAAAATCAGTTTACAGAAGGAGCAAAAACTGCAGTTAACCAGATACTCTTTGGAGGAGAAAAACCTCAGCAACATGGAGAACTTATGCCGGGGCAGGAATTTGATTTAAAAGCCCATGAAGAAAATAAAAAAATAGAAGCTCAGGCACACAATATAGAACCCGGAATCAACTATGTTGGGGAAATTTTAAAAAGCCACGAGAATGTAGAATCGGAAGAAACAAAAGATTTACAAAAAGATATACAGAATCTTATTCTAGAAATTAAAAGTCTAGCAGGAGCAACTAACCAACTTGAAAAACAAGTAACAGAAGCAACGGGGCAAATTGTTGTGAGTCCAGGAAAATACCACAAATCATTTTTCCGCTGGGTATTTTCTGTTATTCGCGACGCAAGGACAAAAATAGACAGCGCAGGATCTTTTTTAACGGCCATGAAGGGCAAACAGCAAAAAGGGCTTATGATGGGTAAATCCAAAAAAACAAATTACTGGGATATGGCAGAAGAGCACGGCATGGTAAACTTCACTTTATCCGGCGAACGCGCAGTTTCAAATCAGGTAGGATAATTTTATCTTCAAACTCAATCTAATTTCTGGTATAATTTAACACACTCGAAGCTATAACTTAGTTGGATAGCGGTCGCCTAAGACGACAAGTCAATAAGCAGAGTTTGAAATTACAAATTAATGAGGGCGGTTAGCTCAGTTGGCTAGAGCGTTACATTGACATTGTAAAGGTCACTGGTTCGAGCCCAGTATCGCCCACACTATTGACAAACTGTTTTTTTATTTGTATCATTAAAAAAATGAAAAGCGCAAATATTGTATTAACAACAACTACAACACCTTTTTAGAGGGGGCTGTAGTTTATGTGCAAATTACGACCTCCGCAAGGAGGTTTTTTTGTGGTTTACCCTCTGTCGCTAAAGCTATGGAGGGTTCAGAAACTCTAAAACTCGTGAAACTCGTTAAGAGTTTATAGAAAAAACGATATGAAACACATAAAAATAATGAAATTTGGGGGAGCGTCTTTAGCAAATGGGGAAAGAATTCTCCGCGTGGCAAAGATTGTCAAGAAAATGAATAAGAAAGCCAGCTTAGTCATTGTTGTATCTGCTATGTCAAACGTTACAGACGCATTAATATCTGTATTTAGCAAATATAAAGAAGGGGATATTTCAAGCGCGTTTGATGAAATGAAATACTTATATGAAATTCATAGTAATGCTTTGTTATATTTTAAATTAGGGAAGAAGGAGAATGATCTTGCAAATCTAGTACTAAGAAACTTATTTGGAAATTTAAGTTTATATTTGACTCTTCATAGAGAATATAGCATTGCGAATTACGATTATGTTGTTTCATTTGGAGAAAGATTTAGCGCGTGTCTCGTAAGTTTTGCTCTAATTGAAAAAAATGCAAACGCAGTAGCAATTGACGGCTCATCTGTTATTATTGCAAATCACAAATTTAATAACGCAAAAGCGTTATTGGAAGATACAAGGAAAGCGGCTGTGAAAAAATTGCTTCCACTTCTCAAAAGGGATTTTATACCTGTTGTCACTGGTTTTTTTGCTGCAAATAAAAAAGGCTCTGTTGTTACTTTGGGACGGGGAGGATCAGATTATAGCGCCACTGTTTTAGCAAATGCACTTGATGCTAAGGAGGTTATCTTATGGAAAGAGGTAAACGGAGTATTCAGTTGTGATCCAAAAAATAATTCACAGGCTATATTTTACCCAAAGCTTTCTTATGAAAAAGCTTCGGAACTCGCAAAAAATGGAGCAAAAATTTTACATCCTGAGGCTATGAAACCGGTTTCTTCCAAAAAAATTGTTGTTTGGGTTAAAAATACTTTTAATCCAAAATTCGCAGGGACTAAAATTTATAGCATGGAGGAAAACATATGAAAAATCTTTACTTAATACACCTAGGCATTGGTCATGTTGGATCGGAATTGGTTTCCCAAATTGAAAGACAAAATGAAAAAATCTCGAAAATTTTTGGTGTTAATCTTGTGTATAAAAATAAATTTACTTCGAAAAATTCTGAGGAGGAAATAAATAAATCAATTCAATCTGTTTCTTTACCTTTTGTAATAATTGACACAACATCTTCTGATAAAACTACTCCATACATTCTGTCTGCCTTAAACCGCGGGGGATTTATCGTATTGGCTAACAAAAGACTGCTTGCAGGAAAACTTAAAGACTTTCAGGAAATTTATAAATATGGATACAAAAGGATTTTACACGAAACAACAGTTGGTGCTGGACTTCCTGTTATTGAAACCATTAGGCAAATGATTTCAACCGGTGATGAAATAATTTCTATAAACGGATGCTTTAGCGGAACGCTTGGATTTATTTGTTCGGAAATCGAAAAGGGGAGAAAATTTTCCGATGCTGTTTTTGAAGCCAAGCAAAAAGGGTTTACAGAATTTGATCCCAGGGAAGACCTATCTGGTAATGATGTTGCCAGAAAAGTATTAATTTTGGCAAGAATGATGGGTAAAAAAATAGAACCGGAACAGATTAATATTGAGCCTTTATATCCAAAAATGTTAGCAAAATGTAGCGTTGAGGAGTTTATGGAAAAAGTTAAAATTCTTGATGAAGAATACAAAGAAAAGGTTGAAAAAGCTGTAAAAAAAGACAAAGTACTTCGATTTGTCGCTGGAATATCAGAAAAAGGGTGTTTTGCCAAATTAACAGAAGTGGAGAAAAAAAGCGCGATTGGATCACTTGAAGGACCAGATAACATAATTGTTATTAAAACCAAAAGATACTTTAACCGGCCAATTATTATTCAGGGCCAGGGCGCCGGAGTAGAAGTAACCGCGGCCGGTGTTTTTGGAGATATTTTGTTGATTGTAAAAAGTATTGGAGGGACCGAAAGCGTATGAAAAAAATAAGAGTTGGAATACTCGGAGCAACAGGAATGGTGGGACAAAGATTTATTCAGCTGCTTGAAAACCATCCGTGGTTTGAAATCAATTGCGTTGCAGCATCACCTCAATCTGCGGGGGAAAAATATGCCGACGTTGTTTCCAAACGTTGGTGCTTTAATTCCAAAATACCCCGTGCAGTGAAAAATTTAAAAATTTATGCGGTAATTGAGGATATTATAAAAATTACAAAATTGGTAGATTTTGTTTTTTGCGCATTGGATTTGGAAAAAGATGAGATCAGAAAAATCGAAGAAAAATATGCAAGTCTTGGAATACCTGTTGTGTCAAACAATTCCGCAAACAGATGGACCAAAGACATCCCGATGATAATGCCGGAAATTAATCCAAATCATATAAAACTTATTGATATCCAGAAAAAAAATAGAGGTTGGAAAAAAGGATTCATTGCTGTCAAACCGAACTGTTCAATTCAATCGTATGTATCCATCTTAACAGCATTGAAAGATTTTTTACCAAAAAAAATTAATGTTGTCAGTCTTCAAGCAATATCTGGAGCAGGAAAAACTTTTAAATCTTGGCCGGAGATGGTCGACAATTTAATTCCATTTATAGGAGGGGAAGAGGAAAAATCGGAAAAAGAACCTCTTAAGATCTGGGGAAAATTAAAAAATGGAAAAATTGAACAAGAGCGTCTAAAAATTTCCGCGACTTGCATAAGGGTACCCGCCTCTGATGGGCATATGGTTTCTGCCAGTGTAAAATTTGTGAAAAAACCATCAAAGAATGAGTTTATAGAAGCAGTTTTAAACTTCAATCCCCTTGAAAAATTAAATTTGCCCTCTTCACCCAAACAACTTATTACATATTTTGAAGAGGAAAATTTTCCGCAAACTAATTTGCATAGAAATTTGGAAAATGGAATGGGAATTTCCATGGGAAGATTGCGGGAAGACAATGATTTTGATTATAAATTTATTGCACTTTCCCACAATACAATCCGAGGAGCAGCAGGTGGAGCAATTTTAACTGCCGAACTTTTAGTTAGGAAAGGATACATTTTATGATAATTTCTTTTATTGGAATGTCCGGCGTTGGAAAAACATATTGGTCAAAAAAACTTGAAAAAAAGGGATTTAAGCGGTTTTGCGTGGACGAAATGATTGAGGAAAAACTAAAATCCGATCTTAAAAAATTTGGATATAAAGGAATTAAAGACGTCGCAAAATGGATGGGTCAACCTCTTGATAACAAGTATAAGCAAACAAGTAAAAAATATCTTAAGTTTGAGGAAGAGGTTATGCAAGAAATTATTAACTATTTAGAAACAAGGACAAATAGCGAAAGAGTTGTTGTAGATACCACTGGCAGTTTAATTTATACAGATAAATCTTTGCAAAGACACCTAGCTAAAAATTCAAAGGTTGTATATTTACATGCTCCAAAATCTGTAAAAAGAGAAATGGTTATCCGTTACGTTAAAGAGCCAAAACCAATATATTGGGGAAATTTAGCTAAAAATAAGAAAGTCCACAAAACACGAGAATTTCTTATTAAAGAATACCCAAAGCTTTTGGAATATAGAACAAAAAAATATCAGAAAATTGCTGAGATTTTCTTTGATTATCATTTAATAAGGCATAAAAATTTTACAGAAGATGTTTTAATAGATGTTTTAAAAAAATATGATCAAATATAAAAGCACTAGGGGATACAAAAAAATATTTACGTTTTCAGAAGCAATTCTAAAAGGAATTGCCCCAGACGGAGGGCTTTTTGTGCCGGAAAGAATTCCACAATTTTCCTTGATTGATTTAAAAAATCTACAAAGCAAATCATACGACCAAGTTGCAAATTTTGTGATAAATCTTTTTGAACCGGACTTTTCAAAAAAAGAAATAGCACGAATGACGAAAAAAGCTTACGCCTACGGCGAAAATTTTGATGATAAAGAGATTGCACCTATTGTGCATTTAAAAGAAAATCAATATATTTTAGAACTTTGGCACGGATCAACATGGGCATTTAAAGACATGGCCTTGCAATTAATGCCCTTGCTTTTTTCTTATGCGATAAAAAAGGATAACAAAAAGCGCGTCTCAAGAAAAGAAAAACCACTCCAATACCTTATACTTGTTGCAACATCAGGTGATACGGGAAAAGCAGCTCTAGAAGGCTACAAGAGTAAGGACGACATTTCAATTATTGTTCTATTCCCAGATAAAAAAATCTCTTCAATTCAAGAGTTATCAATGACAACCCAAGAGGGAAATAATCTTGCCGTGTATCCATTGCTTGGTAATTTTGACGACACTCAGAGGATTGTTAAAGAAATTTTTGATGATAAAAAATTCAACAAAAAGCTATTTAATGATTTTCAGACTACATTAAGTTCGGGTAATTCAATTAACTGGGGTCGCTTTCTCCCGCAAGTTATATACCATATAAGCAGCTATGTTAACTTAATAAGTCAGAATGTTATAAAAATTGGCGATGAGATTGATATTGTAGTTCCAACTGGAAATTTTGGAAATATTCTGGCAGGTTTTATTGCAAAAAAAATGGGCTTACCAATTAGAAAACTTGTTTGTGCATCAAATGATAACAATGTTTTATCAGAATTCATTCAAACAGGTAATTATGACCTTACTAAAAGAAAACTTGTGGTAACTTCGAGTCCTTCAATTGATATTCTCGTTGCAAGCAATTTAGAAAGACTTTTATATTTAATAACAAACAATTCTAATAAGATTAAACTATGGATGAGGCAGTTAAAGTCAAAAAAGAAGTTTTTTGTAGATGACAATACTAAAAAGGTTTTGCAAAAAGAATTTTATGCGGACTGGGTTTCTGATAAAGATTCTTTAGAAAATATAAAAAATATTTTTGAACAATGTGATCGTCTGATTGACCCACATACGTCTATTGCGCAAAAAGTTGCTCAAGAATACATCAATAATTACAACGTTAAATTGCCAATAATCATTCACTCAACAGCACACTTTGCAAAATTTGCAAGCGCGGTTTATTCAAGCTTATTTAGAAACAATCCAGAAAAATTAAGTGAATTTGAGATGCTTAAAGCAATCAAAAAGTTATCAAAAAAAATTAAAATTCCTAGAAATATAGAAGATTTAAAGTCAAAAAAAATAATTCATAAAGGAATATTAAATTCAAATAAAAAGGATGCCGAACGTGCTATTATTAGCATATTAAACTGATGAGAAATAAAATGAAACACATTGGAATTGCGGGAATTACAGTGCCAGGTTCTCTACTTTGTATTAATACAATAGTTGAAGAAAGTTATAAACATTTTGGAAAAAAATCCATGATTCATCCCAGAATAACTTATACTAATCCTCCCTTTATTGACGTAGAAAAACCAATGGTGGAAAAAAAATGGGATCAAGTTGCGAAAGACTTATTGCTTTCTATTGATATTTTATATAGGGCTGGAGCTGATTTTGTTATTATTCCATCAAACCACCCTCATTACGCGATTGAAGAAATTCAACGAAAATCTCCTATTCCAGTTCTTAGCATTCTCGATATAACTACTGCGGAATGCAGAAAAAGAAAGTTTAAAAAAGTAGGAATTTTGGGTGTAATTGGAACAATGGCCGGTGGACTATATATAGAACCGCTCAAAAAACAAGGACTTGAACCTTTGAATTTATCGCCTAAAAGGCAAAAAGAATTTAGTGATTTGATTTTCAATGAAATTATAATCGGCAAACCAGATAAAACAATCGGGGATAAGATGCGAATTTTTATTCAAGAACTTAAAGATATGGGGGCAGATAGTTTTATAGCAGGTTGCACAGAGATACCTGTTGTTATTGCCAGCGAAAGTGAATCACCTTTACCTTTTATCGATACGACAAGACTTTTGGCAAAAAAAGCATTAGAATACGCAATAGAAACAAAGCAAGAGAACTAGTATAATATTACTTATGGATAATCAAGATAAACAAAAATTAGAACATCTCAGACATTCCAGCGCCCATCTTTTAGCTGCAGCTGTAATTGACATTTGGCCACACGCCAAACAAACAATCGGACCTGCGATAGAAAACGGGTTTTATGAGGATTTGGATTTGGGAGATATAAAAATTTCAGAGAAAGATTTTCCAAAAATTGAGCAGAAAATGCATGAAATAGTTAAAGGCTGGAAACAATTTGAAAGGATTGAAGTAAATAAAGAAGAGGCGTTAAAAGCTTTTTCAAAAAATGAATATAAACACGAACTCATTGAAGAATTTGCCAAGGATGGCAAAATCTTAACTATTTATAAATCAGGAGATTATGTAGATCTTTGCCGCGGAGGGCATGATATGGATCCGTCAAAAGATATTAAACATTTTAAACTTACGAAAATTGCCGGAGCATACTGGCGGGGATCGGAAAAGAACAAAATGTTAACAAGAATCTACGGGACTGCTTTTTATACAAAAGAAGATTTGGATAATTACTTAAAAATGCAGGAAGAAGCCGAAAAAAGAGATCATAAAAAAATAGGAAAAGAACTTGAGCTTTTTATATTTTCAGAAACATCTCCCGGGATGCCATATTTCTTGCCAAAGGGACTAATTGTTTTTAATGGACTACTAAATTTTTCAAGAAAAATGCATAAAGACTTTGGTTATGACGAAATCATGACGCCTGTTATGTCCAAAAAGGCATTATACGAATCCTCCGGGCATTGGTTTCATTACAGAGAAGATATGTTTATTTCTCCAATGAGTTATCTTCGCAAGGATTCAAAAGACCCGTACGAGGGACAGGAAGTATTTGGCATAAAGCCCATGAATTGTCCCAATGCAATGACTGTTTTTGGATCAAAAACGCGAAGCTACAGGGATTTGCCGATGCGGCTTGCAGAGACAACTGTTCTCCATAGATTTGAGCTTTCAGGAACACTGAATGGACTTTTTAGAGCAAGGGAATTTCATCAGGATGATTCTCATACATTTTTAGCGATTTCTCAAGTGGGGGAAGAGTTTGAAAAAATAATGGAAATGATTTCAATCTCTTATAGAGCATTTAATTTAAAATACAAGCTTAGATTTGGTACCAGACCGGAGAATTTTATGGGAGAGAGTAAAGACTGGGACATCGCAGAAAAAGAACTGCAAAAAGTTTTGGACAAATCCGGAGTTGAGTATTTTGTCGCCGAAGGTGAGGGAGCATTTTACGGACCAAAGGTAGATATTCTCATGAAGGATTCACTAGGCAGGGAATGGCAAACAGGTACAATTCAACTTGATTTTCAGCAACCGAAGAATTTTAAACTTAAATATACAGATAACGAAGGTAAAGAAATTCAACCTGTTGTTTTCCATAAGGCAATTCTTGGATCGTTTGAGAGATTTATGGCTATTATTATTGAAGACTTGGAGGGTAAATTACCATTATGGCTTTCGCCTGTTCAGGTAGCGCTTTTGCCAATTACGGACAGACACGAAGAATTTGCGAAAACCATAAGCGATCAACTAAAAACTATGGGCATTCGGACCATTGTTGACAGCAGCAAGGAAAGGCTTCAGGCCAAAATTCGTAACCACACTTTACAACGAACCCCGATTTTAGGTATAATAGGAGATAAAGAAATTGAGCAGAATGGTCTTTCCGTCAGAAGTAGAGATGGAAAAGACTTGGGGTTTCAAAAAATTGACGATTTTGTAGGTTTTTTACAAACACAAATTGATAAAAAGGTTTCATAGACAATTAGATACGAGAAAACAGTACAGGATAAATGAACGCATTTGGGCGACTCAGTTACGTGTTTTGGACAATGAGGGTAAACAAGTCGGAGTACTTACAAGACAAGAGGCTTTACAAAAAGCAAAAGAAGAGGGCTTAGACTTAGTAGAAATTGCCCCGCTTGCCAAACCGCCTGTAGCCAAGATAATTAATTTTAACAAATTTTTGTATCAGGAAGCCAAGAAAAAGCAGGGAGAAAAGAAAAAGGCAAAAGTTTCTGACACCAAAGAAGTACGTCTTGGACCTTTTATGAGCGACAATGACTTACAGGTGAAGGTAGACAGAACCAAAGGATTTCTGGAGGATGGAGATAAGGTAAGACTAATTGTAAGATTTAAAGGCAGGCAGATTATCCATCCGGAATTTGGACATAAAATATTGAACAAAGTTTTTCTTGTTTTGTCTGACATATCTAAAGTAGATAAAACGCCAAAACTTGAAGGAAAACAACTTATTGCCATTATTTCACCGGAGAAGAAAGGCAAAAAAGCAGTAACAGAAGATAAAGACACAAATGCAGAAGAAAAAAATATACAAGTTACGGGTAAAACAGAAAACAATACTGAATAAAGTAAATATATGAAAAAGAAAATAAAAAGATCGGTATCCAGAAGATTTAAAATTACAAAAACAGGTAAGGTAATGTTTAGCCACCAATACGGACAACATCACTTTGCTGTAAAATCCGGAAGCAGAAAAAGAAGGCTTAAAGAACCGGCTGTTTTAGCTAGAGGATTTGCAAAAAAGATAAAGAAGATGATGGGATATTTATAAAAATATGGCAAAACGGGGCCGAAACATAAATTTCCGGGAAACAAAATCAGAAAGATCGGCAACAAAGTCATATACAAATTTTAGAAAAAACGAAAAAAACTTTAAAAACGAAAATAAAAGTAAATTAGATATTAACAAAACAAAATAATATGAGAGTAACAAGAGGAAAAGTATCACATAGAAAACATAAAAAGCTCTTGGGCCTTGCAAAAGGTTATAGGGGTAGCCGCAGTAGACTAGCGCGCACAGCCAAAGCAGCTGTTTTACATTCCGGCCAATACGCCTTTCAGGGTAGAAAAAATAAAAAAAGAGACTTTAGAGCTCTTTGGATTGTTCGAATTTCCGAAGCAGTTAAAAAAGAGGGAATTAACTACAGTACATTCATAAAAAATCTCAAAGCCTCAAAAATTATGTTGGATAGAAAATCTCTTGCCGATTTGGTCTTAAACGATCCAAAAACATTCTCCGAAGTTGTCTCCAAAGTCTCCAAAAAATCCTAAGTTTTACCAATTTAAAACACCCTATAGTTGATAAATCCACCCAGTTTTAATATAATACGACAAATGAAAAAGGAGGAACCTGTAGGTAGAACTAGGACACCTGGAACCGAGACAGAAACGCAAAAACAAAGAGGTTTAGTAAAAACAGCCTCTGTTTTATCTTCAACTGGAGCATTATTAGATATACCAAGTAGAACGGTTGACTTTATTGCGGATGTTATTAGATATGGCGTAGATAAAAAGGAAGATTTTAGTCCTTACATTTCAAAAAGACGGGGCTGGAAAAGATTTGCTGCAAACATTCACGAAAACATTGCAGATCTGGATGATTACTTAAGTGGAGACGTAACTTATAAAGATATTGCAGCTAAAAGAAAGGTTGACGAAACTGCAATAGAACAGCGTATTCAAAAGACACTTTATTTTTTGCGTGATGTTCTCTTAGCAACTCTTCCAGAAAGTATTCGATCTCAAAAAAGTATTGATTATGCGGTCTTACACGTAAGACATTTTCAAGAAACCCAGAGAAGAAGGCGCGAAGAAGCTGGAATAACCCCAACAACAAGAGTAAGACACTTTGACCAAACCGAAAGACTTCTTCAAATTGCACAAAGATCAAGTGAACTTGCAAGCCAGGGCTTGTCAAATACGCAAATTGCAAAAGCACTCCAACAAGATTTTCCCGGACTTAATGAGAACGCAATTAGATATGCTGAAAAACAATGGGCAGCAAGACAACAAGCGATAGCAGAAATGCCATTTGCCGATAAAGAACGCTTTGCAAACGGTTTAACGCTTATCAGACAACAAATAGAACAAGGATTATTCTTCCATCCGGATTTTACAGTTTATTCATTTATACGCGATGCGATACATTTCAACCTGGATAAAATTTTACTGAGCACACCCGTACAAATAAAAGCATTACGAAATATTCCGCGCATGATGGCAAATTTTGAAGGAGCAATAGGCCAGCACATGAGTACACCCGAGCTGGCAAAAGCTCAAGGGGTAACCGCCCAAAATATTTTGGAAGATGTTAAAAACCTAACCGAATTTTTACTTCGCTCAATGCCCCAAGAATTACAACAATGGTATAGAGGACAGGGATTAAGACTACCAGGCCAACATGGGGACAGAACATTAATTCCAACTGCTGAGCAAAGGATTTTATGGAATAGACGCTATGAAGATCATGTTACAAGTTTTGAAGCCTCGCAAGAATTTTCTTCTCCTGAAGAATCAAGACAAACCGAACAGGATATACAGAGAATTGCTCTTCAGAAAATATTCCTTGCAGTATCTAAATCTGTCCCGGGAATTGCCATTTTCACTTATCAAATACCAACATTTGGTGTTAATCAAGAAATTCAAAATCCCCGCATAGGGTTTGTTTCGCGCGAGGATATTGCAATGGAAGATACACAAAACCTTTCCCACGAAGCACAAGTAGCTCTTGCCAAAGTTATGGGTGTAATTAGAAGTTCTCCTTCAACTCCTTCGTCAAGAGATAATGACACAATAGAAATTAATGAAAACCCTGGCGAAAATAACCAATTTACAAATCAACGGATGAAACGCGTTATTATAGCTATCGAAACTTCACGATGTAATTTTACAAAAGACGAAAACGGTAATCTTATTGTCACAAACAAGAATGGTAACAAACTAACATCCTCGGAAGAAATAAGAAAAGTTATAGAATTGATTAGATAAAATGGTTATAGAAATCATTCTCAAGATTTTCAAAAAATTCTAACTACGTTTTTCTAAACTTAGCCAAAAGTTGTAATTTCTACTATAAATTGTAAATTATAGTGTCTCATTATACTTACTTTTCTTTCCAATTCAAAAACTTTCTAATTGGGATTAGGAAAAGTTATGCTCTAATACTTAATCTTGCTTAATTGACTTTCGCAAAATCGAGCATGAGTGGTATAATTGCCCCATGGAAGAAAATTTGTTGCAAATAAAAAATGACGCGCTTTCTCTAATCTTTGAAACAGAAGATCCAAAAAGTTTGGAGGAATTAAAATTACAATTTTTAGGTCGCAGTGGTCGGTTAACCCTGGCTTTTAAAGAAATTGCAGGATTGCCTCTGGAAAAACGAGCCGAAATTGGAAAACTGGGAAATGAAATAAAAAAAGTAATTGAAGACGCAATTGCAGACCGGGCAATGGAGCTTAAAAAATCCGCACAAAAAAAACAGAAAAATAATCTTGATATTACAAATCCTGGCATAAAACCTCCTCTTGGTCATTTACATTTAGTAACTCAAGCAATTGAAGAAATTACAAGTATCTTTGAGAAAATTGGTATAACAAGGGTCAGGTACCCGGAAGTGGAATGGGATTATTATGCATTTACAGCTCTCAATTTCCCGGCTAATCACCCGGCCCGAGATGACTGGGAAACGTTTTTTACAACAGACAACACAGATAGTAAAAAAGGTCAAATTGTTTTAACGCCGCATACCAGTAACGGCCAGGTAAGAGAAATGGAAAAAGCTGTTGAAGAAAGTAAAAAAACAAAAATGCCAATAAATATAAGAATGCTAAATATTGCCAAATGTTACCGCAGACAGTCCGACGTTTCCCATACCCAAATGTTTCATCAGTTTGAAGGGCTAGTTGTTGGAAAAAATATTTCCATATCACATTTAAAAGGAGTTTTGGAATATTTTGTTAAATCATATTTTGGCGAAAAAAGAGAATTTAGAATAAGACCTTATCATTTTCAGTTTACAGAGCCTTCTTTTGAAATAGATGTTACGTGTGGAGTGTGTCTTGGCAAAGGATGCAAACTTTGCAAAGCAGGTTGGCTGGAAATGGGAGGCGCTGGAATGGTACATCCAAACGTATTAAATTATGGAAAAATTGATCCAACAATTTATACGGGCTTTGCTTTTGGTTGGGGAGTAGAAAGGGTTTTGATGATGAAAGAAGGAATAGAAATTGATGATCTTCGCCTTTTGTATAGCAATAAATTAGAGTTTTTAGAACAGTTTTAGTATGGATATTAAGATATTGGATTCTCATCTCAGAGAACACTTACAAACAAATGCTAAACCGACAGATATAGCGCGGGTTCTTTCACTCACGAGCGCATCTATAGAACGGGTTGAAAAATTCGGCGCGAGTACGGATTTTGTTTATTCTGTTGAAATAACAACCAACAGGCCGGATATGGTATCTGTGCGGGGCATAGCGCGTGAAGCAGCAACTGTATTGCCGCAATTTGGTTTTAGCGCAAAACTTTTACCTCTGGACCTAAAAGTTCCAAAACTAGAAACGAAAGATAAACTTACAATTGATATTAAAAACGATCCAAAACTTGTCTACAGAATTTGCGCGGTTATTATGGAAGTGGAAATGAAGGATTCTCCAAAATACATTAAAGAAAGGCTGGAAGCAGCCGGCATTAGAAGCTTAAATAATATTATAGATGTTACAAATTACATAATGCTGGAAATGGGACACCCATCACATGTATTTGATTATGACAGGCTACATACTAAAAGATTAATTATCCGGGAATCTAAAAAAGGTGAAAAAGTGGTTACTCTTGATAAAAAAGAACATACGCTTCTTGGTGGCGATATTATTGCGGACAACGGTAAAGGTGAAATTATTGATTTACTTGGAGTAATGGGAACATTAAATAGTGTTGTGACAAATAATACAAAACGTATTTTATTTTTTCTGGACAATAACGATCCGTGGAAAATCAGGAAAACCTCAATGGGACTTGCAATCCGCACAGAAGCAGCCGCTTTAAACGAAAAAGGGGTGGATGCTGAGTTAGCATATAATGCACTTTTAAGAGGAGTCGAAATTTATAAAAAAGACGCAAACGCAAAAGTTGCATCAGATATAATTGATATCTATCCCAAAAAAAATAAACCTACAACAATTAAGACGACAGGTAAAAAAATCTCCCAATCAATTGGCGTTGAAGTTCCCGTAAAAAAATCCGTAGAAATTCTAAAATCTTTGGGTTTTGATGTAAAAGGAGCAGGGGATGTACTTTACGCTACACCTCCAACATGGCGGGAAAAAGATGTAACAATTGAAGAAGACTTGGTTGAAGAAGTTGCGAGGGTTTACGGGTATCATAATATTCCGAGCAAGCTTCCTACCTTTGACCGTGCAACCTATTATCACTTAGATAAAAGCCAGTTTTACTGGGAGCAAAAAATAAAGAATGCACTAAGGGATTGGGGCTTTACCGAAGTTTACACTTATTCTTTGGTTGCTAAAAATCTGCTAACAAATCCTTTGGAAAAAGTGGTAACACTACGAAATCCGCTAGATGAGGAGCATGTTTATTTAAGAACAGGTCTTTCGACAAGTCTTGCCGCTGTACTTCAGGAAAATAAGATAATGGAAAATGTATGTATTTTTGAGTTGGCAAACGTTTATAAAAAACAGGTAAAGGTATTACCAAAAGAAATTCTTACTCTTGGGATTCTAATAAAGGGAAAAATGCAAAATGGAGAAACTGTAAATTTTTACCATGCAAAAGGAATTGTTGAAGAAGTAGCAGTAATCCTTGGTGTTAAGAATTTGAAATTTTATGAACACTTAGAAAATAAAACAGGAGCATACGTTAACATAGGAGATGAAGAGCTTGGGGAAATAACAATTTTTGATAACATAGACGGTAAAGGCGTAATAGTTGAACTGAATTTTGATCTACTAAGAACGCACGCCAATGCAAAAAAAACATACACACCACTTCCAAAATATCCGCCTGTTGTCGAAGATATTACGATAGTTGTCGAACCGAACATTAAAACGGGCGATATTATTGATACTATAAAAAAACAAAGTTCTCTAGTTAACGAAGTTATACTTTCCGGAACATACCAAAATTCACGTACGTTTCATATTTTATATCTTGATAAAAATAAAAACCTTACAACAGAAGATGTAGCAAAAATCAGAGAGAAAATAACAAAGATACTTTCAGAAAAATTCTCCGCAGTAGTAAAATAAAGAATACATTTCGCAGCTTTATAGCCAACTGCCTGTCACAATTTAAAGATGACGTTCGCTCCATGTTCACTAAAGGAAATTTGATTTCCTATCTTAAAAGACTTTATGCTAATATCGCAATCAAATTTCGATTCATTTTAAATTGAACAACCAGTTGTATTTTATTTATTTGAAGCTTTGAAATTCTATTATTGATTTGCTTATTTGGATTACTCTTACGGTGTAGGAGTAGGTGTTTGCGTGCCGGACGGATTTAAAAGGTCTGCAGGAGGATACCATTGGTAATCTGCTGCGGAATGAGTACGTTTTATCCAATCATCTATTCCTTGTTGCCATCTATTCTGTCCATCTGTAGAAACAGGATCGTCTTCTTTTACAACGTAATATGTTTTTCCGTCCTTCTCTTGATAAAAAGGGGATACAGAAGTTGGTTCCGTACCTTTAATAAAATATTCTGACCTTGTTGGCATATCTTTATAAGGTAGACCTCCAAACAAACTGTCTATTGTAACTGCTATAACATCATCCGGTTTTTGAGGAGGCTCATCTTTTTTCCCTTTTAATACATAAGACATTATTTTATTCCAAATTGGCGAAGCACCTGTCTCACCGCTTGATATTGCCTGATTCATAACAGAATTGTCATTGTTGCCAACCCAAACACCTACAACATATGACGGTGTGTAACCAATTGCCCAGTTATCTCTTTTTTCATCTGTTGTTCCTGTTTTAACGCTGACTGTTTTACCCGGCACAACAAGCCAGGAATTTGGCCCAAAATCCATGGTGCGGGCGTTATTATCCAGAAGAATGTGGGATATTAAAAATGAAACTTCGGGCGACAAAACTCTTGGGCCTGGTTGTGGATGCGCTTGATACAAAACATTACCGTGACTGTCGGTAACTTTTAGTATAAAAATCGGGTCTTGCCTAATTCCTTCGTTTGCAAAAACACCGTATGCTGTTACTTCGTCTAAAAGCGTTGTTTCCCGCCCTCCCAGCACAAGAGATAAACCAACATCCTGAACATTTTCAGGTGTTGGGTCCCAATTTTGAATTCCCATTTGGTACCCTTGCTGCATAACATCCCGAATTCCAACTCGTGCAAGCATTTTTACGGCAGGAATATTTAGAGAATTTCCAAGCGCAAAACGTAACTGCTGAGGTCCATGGTCTTTTCCGTCATAATTTACCGGAGTATAAATTGGATTTTTGGGATCACCCGATGGAAAATCTGTCTTTACATCCATAACTACACTGCCGGGAGTATAACCCTTTTGGAAAGCAACTGCATACATAATAGGTTTAAGCGAAGATCCGGGCTGTCTGTTGGCAACAGCGGCATTAAAATTTCCATCGTTTGCCGTGTCAAAATAATCTTTAGACCCAACCATGCTAAGTATTTCTCCGGTTTTTGCGTCGGATACAATCGATGCTCCATTTCCAACATGGTAATCCTTTAATTTGTCTATTTCCGTATTTACAATATTTTCGGCCTGTTTTTGAATAGAATAATCAAGTGTTGTTGTAACCTGTAATCCTCCATTTTCCACTTGTTGGTCTGTAAAGTGAAGTTGATTAATTAGAAGTTGTTTTACATACATAACAAAATGTGGAGCTTTAATAGACGTATTATTGTCGGAAAATACCATCGCTTTTATCTCACTTAATGCACTATCAGATTGTTTTTGTGTTATATATCCATCTGCTACCATTTGAGCCAATACATCTTGAGACCTGCCAATATAATACTTATTTCCGCTTAGAGGATTATATATACTTGGGCCTTGCGGCAACCCCGCAAGAAGAGCACATTGGGCTAAATCCAAATCGTTTACATGCTTTCCAAAATAAGTTTCCGATGCCGCTTCAACTCCAACATTTGCACCGCCATACGGAACATCATTAAGATACATTTCTAAGATTTGGTCTTTACTGTATCTTTTGTCTACCTGAATGGCCAAAATTAATTCTTTTATTTTTCTGGGAAGTGTACGCTCTGAAGATATAAGTGTATTGCGAACTAATTGCTGTGTAATTCCGGAGCCGCCGGTAACTCTACCTTCTAAAACAATATCTTTAATTACACGAAGGTAACTAAGCGGAGAAAATCCTTGGTTTGAGTAGAAATTTTTATCTTCTATTGCAATAGTTGCGCTTTGTAGATTTTTAGGAATATCGGAAAGATTTACATAAACTCTGTTTTGCGAGGCATAAACCGAATATAATAGTATACCTGTTCTATCAAAAATCCGTGTTGATTCCGCTTCTTGTGCTGTAACCAACTTACCAGGCGTTGGTAAATCCCTGCTGTACCAAATAAAAGCCACTACCGTAAGTATAACCAAACCTATAAGGGCGTAGAATGCGTATGTTGTTAGTTTGCTAAAAAGAACAATTCTTGACCCTCTGAGGGCAATTCTTTGTCTCCTGCTCTTAAAACCCATACAAATATTATAACTATCTAAAGCCGTTAAGGCAATAAATTTGACATTAAAAAGGAAACCTGAGATAATATTTTTTGTGAGAAAGTTACAACAGAAAAATAGTTTTTGGTTTTATTTTACTTCCCTCCGGGAGGAGGCTTAAGGCTGTAAAATAAAGCCATAAAGCACTTACCTCCCAAGCGGGAGGTTTTTTTATGTTTAAAATATATGATTTCAACTAAATTACGAAGAAAAATTATAATTGCAGGGCCTTGTGGGGCAGAAACAAAGGAACAAATTGAAGATTCTGTGCGTGAAGCTAAGAATCTCCAGGTTGATTTTTTACGGGTAAATCTTTGGAAGCCACGCACAAAACCAGGTTTTGAAGGATTACAAAAAGAGGGATTGGAACTTATGATCGCGGCCGCAAAAGCCGGAATTACACCTGGCACAGAAGTTATCATGCCTCAGCATGCAAAACTTGTTATAAAACATGTGCTGGCGGCAACAAAAAACGGTAAAGTGCTTATCTGGATTGGAGCGCGCAACCAGAACCATTTTATCCAAAGAGAAATATCAAAAATTGCATCCAAAAACAACAGAGTTATTCTTATGGTAAAAAATCAAATCTGGCATAACGAAAAACACTGGGAAGGAATTGTGGAACATATCATGTCAGGCGGGATTAAGAAGGAAAACCTGTTACTTTGCCATAGGGGATTTGCGCCAATTGGAGAAAATCCAAACGGCTACAGGAATGTTCCGGATTTTGACATGGCAATGAGAATAAAAGAAAAAACGGGAATTCCCATGATTTTTGATCCATCCCATACAGGAGGAAGTATTGAAAAAGTATTTAAAATTTCACAAGAGGCGGATAACTTCGACTTTGACGGATACATGGTAGAAGTTCATCCAAATCCTAAACAAGCCTTGTCTGATGCAGATCAGCAATTAACATGGACTCAATTTAAATTGTTGCTCAAAGATCTATATAATAGAAGAGTGGAGAAAACCAAAAGCCCTGATAAATTTTTAAGTAAAATTATTTATGAAAAAATTGTTAATTAACATTAAAGAGCAAAAGCAGGTTTCTTATCCGATTTTTATTGGAGAGGATATCCTTTTTAAAATAACGTCTCTTTGTGATTTGTCTAAATATTCAAAAATTGCCGTTGTAACCGATAAAGTAGTAGAAAAATTACTTCTTAAAAATTCAAGGCAGTTTTTGCCGGAAAATTCTTTTATTATCGTTTTACCATATGGTGAAAGAGCAAAAAATATAGACTGTGTTGAAGAAATATGGAGGGAATTATTTGAAAACGGATGTGACAGAAAATCAATTGTTATAAATATCGGCGGGGGAGTAATTACAGATATCGGCGGATTTGCGGCAAGTACTTACATGCGTGGAATTCCATTTATAAATGCACCGACAACTCTTCTTTCTCAGGTTGATGCAAGTATTGGCGGAAAAACAGGAATAAATTTTAATGAAATAAAAAATCTGGTTGGCACTTTTGACCAACCAAAAGCAATTATTATTGATACCTCTGTTTTGAAAACTTTGCCGGAAAGAGAATTTGTTTCAGGATTTGGGGAAATAATTAAACATGGTCTTATTTCGGATAAAAATTATTTTGAATACGTTACCTCAAAAAAGCCTTATGAATTTACACAGGAAGAACTGGTTGGAATTATCGAAAAATCCTGCGAACTAAAAGGATCGTTTGTAGGAGAGGACGAGAAAGAAGGAGAATTAAGAAAAACTATAAATTTTGGCCATACTATTGGCCATGCTCTGGAAAGCTTAAGTTTTGAGACAGACAAACCGCTTACTCATGGCGAAGCAATAAGCATTGGCATGGTTGCAGAATCTTACATTTCGGTTTTTACGAATTTATTAAAAGAAAACGAAATTGGAATAATTAAAAATGGCTTTGTTCATGCGGGCTTGCCAATAAGTTACAAGAACATCGATGAAAAAAGGGTTTTGGAAAAAATTAAGGGCGATAAAAAAAATGAGAGAGGATTAACAAATTTTACTCTTTTACGGGGAATTGGAAAATCTTTAATAAATCAGAAAGTTAGTTCAAAAATAATACTTGATGCACTTAAAAAAATAAATGAACTATGAATATAGAATTATTACCGTTAAAAAATCCCGCGAACATACGGATTAAAATTCCCGGTTCTAAAAGTTATACAAATAGAGCTCTTATTTTAGCATCTCTTACAAAAGGCGTTGTAGAAATAATAAATCCGCTTTTTTCCGATGATACAAATGCAATGATTGATTGCCTAAAAACTCTTGGGATAAAAATAAACATTCAGCCGGAAAAAATTGTAGTAGCGGGAGATATTTCTGATGTAAAAAATTCCAGATTTATTCTTAATGCAAATTTATCGGCAACTACGATAAGATTTATTTTAGCTCTTTGCTATTTAACAAAAGGTGAAAAAATCTTAACTGGAAAACCAGGACTTTTAATGCGCCCAATTAAAGACTTGGTTGACGGCTTGAAAAAACTGGGCGCAAAAATTGTATACCTTGATAAAAAAGGTTTTCCTCCTGTAAAAGTTTTCCCAATGGTATCGGTAATGAAAACAAAAAACATAAAACTAAATGGAAACATAAGCAGTCAATTCTTATCCGCACTGCTTATGACAGCACCTATTCTCGGAGAAATAAAAATTGAAGTAGGAAATCTCACATCTATTCCATATGTTGATATGACAATCGAAATGTTAAACCGGTTTGGTATTAATGTTGTAAATGAAAATTACAAAAAATTTATTGTATTTAAAGATCAAACTTATAAAGCAAACGCTGTTATGATCGAAGGGGATTATTCAAGCGCAACATATTTTGCGGCTGCCGCCGCTATTACAAAATCAACGGTGGTTTTAGAAAACCTTAAAACACCTTCTAAACAGGCGGATGCAAAATTTTTTAAAATTCTTGAGGAAATGGGAAATAAAATTACAAGAAAATCAAGTGAAATTACCGTTGAAGGAAAAGGCGTTAAGCCTGTTACGGTTGATATGAAAGATTGTCCTGATAGTATCCAAACTTTAGCTGTTTTATCGTCTTTTGCCAAGGGGCAAACAAAAATTTCCGGGATCCAAACACTGAAGTTTAAAGAAACAAACAGAGTCAACGCAATCGCCAGCCAGTTAAAGAAAATGAAAATTAAAACAGAAGTTATAAAAAATGTATTAATAATTTATGGAGGAAACCCAAAATCGGCAATTATAAAAACTTATGATGACCATAGAATGGCAATGTCTTTTGCGGTTGTTGGAAGCAAATTAAATGGAATTATTATAGAAAATCCTAAAGTTGTTGACAAAACTTTTCCATTATTTTGGGAAGAAATTAAAAAATTAGGGATTGGCATAAAAAAAATAGAACCGTCTAAACTTGTTCTAATTGGATTTATGGGAGCGGGAAAAAGCTCTGTTGCGCCTCTTTTGGCCAAAAAACTTAACAAAGAGGCAGTGGAAATGGATCTTATTATAGCTAAAAAGGCAAAAAGAGAGTCAGTTGCTCAAATTTTTGAAAAAGACGGTGAGAAAACTTTCAGATTATTAGAACTAAAGACAGCAAAAAAGCTCGAGCAAAAAAAAGATATTGTTATTTCAACGGGCGGGGGAGTGATTATGAATAGCAAACTCATGGAACATCTAAAAAAAGACAGTCTTGTTGTTTTTTTAGATACCGAATTTGAGACTATAAAAAAACGTCTCGCGGATTTTTCTGATAGACCATTATGGAAAAATGAGAAAAAGACGAAAGAACTTTTTGACACCAGACTTCCTCTTTATTATAAGTACTCTGACTTTATCGTAAAAACAGATGGAAAGTCTTTAGGAATGATTGTTAACGAAGTTAATGAAGTTTTTGAAAACTTAGAAAGCTTATGAATATAACAGCAACAACTAAAATTTGTTTGGTGATTGGAGACCCGGTTAATCATTCACTCTCTCCTCAAATGCACAATACAGCATACGCCGCACTGGGTATTGATGATAAATTTATTCATCTGGCAGCAGAAATAAAAATTGAGAATATTGGCGAAATTGTTAAAGCAGTAAGACTCCTTAAGATAAGAGGCCTCACGTGCACAATTCCGCATAAGATTACAATCATGAAATACCTGGATAAAATCGACGGAGTCGCGAAAAAGATAGGCGCGGCAAATTCCATCGTAAATAATAATGGAGTTTTAACGGGATTCAATACTGATTGGGTCGGAGTTTCAAAATCGTTTGAAAATGTAACGCGTGTTAAGAATAAAAAGGCAGCAGTTATCGGATCCGGAGGGGCAGCAAGGGCGTTTATTTATGCTCTTACCGTAGGCGGAGCAAAAGTAACTGTTTTTACAAGAAACATAAAAAATGTTAAAAGTCTTTCTGATGAGTTTGGAGTAAAAATTAAATCTTTTGAACAAATTAGTGAAATTGTAGATGAAGAAATAGTTTGCAACGCAACGCCGGTTGGGATGTATCCAAAAATTGATGATTCTATTATTCCTAAAGAATATATAAAGAGAAACCATATTATATTTGACGCTGTTTACAATCCTTTCGAAACAAAATTACTAAAAGAGTCGTTGGATAAAGGCGCGACTATTATTCATGGGTATAAAATGCTTCTATTTGAGGCAGCAGAAAAGTTCAAATTGTATACGGGCTATGACGCTCCAATTGATGTAATGGAAAATGAATTACTTAAAAATTTACAAAATCTATGATTGCAAAATTTTGCTTACCGATTTTAGTAAAAACTAAAAAAGAAGTTCTGAAAAAAATTACTGAAAATAAAAACCAGTACGATATGTTTGAAGTCTGGATAAGTTCTTTAAAAGAACCTTTTCCGGTTATTCTGGACTTGATTCAGAACCTTTCTAAAGAACTTCAAGGAAAACTTATAATTGTTTTCAGAGACCGCAACGGAAAAGTTATAATGGAAAAAGACAAAAAGGAAAATATACTTTCTCTTTGTAATAATTCCAAAGTTTTGGTTGATATAGATTTTGAAAACCAAAAAGAAGATTTACAGTTTATAAATATAAACAAGTTAAAAATAAAAATTCTCCTTTCTTACCATAACTTTGAAGAGACTCCACATAATTTAATAGAAATAATTGATAGAATGGAAAAAATAAAACCGGAAATAATAAAACTCGCAACCAAATGCAATAGCAACACAGATTCGATTAAATTACTTGGACTTTTACTGTTTTGTAAAAAGCGAGGTCTTAAATGCATTGTTTTGGGAATGGGAAAATTTGGAGTTATTACAAGAATATTTGGCTCTTTATGGGGAAATGAAATCGTTTTTGCGCCGGTTGAAAAAAGGCAAGCAAGCGCATCTGGACAATTAACAGTCGGACAACTTAAAGATATTTTTGCTATATTAAAATAACTATGCCGGGAAATACATTTGGACAATTGTTTAGAGTTACAACTTTTGGTGAATCGCACGGAGGGTGTGTAGGGTGTGTCGTGGATGGGTGCCCTCCGGGTCTTTCTATATCTGTTGGGGAAATTCAAAAAGAATTGGACAGAAGAAAACCCGGTCAAAGCGCAATAACTTCTCCCAGAAAAGAAGAGGACGAAATAGAAATTTTGTCGGGGATTTTCGAAGGAAAGACAACTGGTACTCCAATTTTACTCCTTGCCAAAAATAAAGACATGAAGCCAGAGGATTATTCAGAACTTTCAAAACTTTACAGACCCGGTCATGCAGATTATACATTTGAAAAAAAATACGGGCTTCGTGACCCAAGGGGGAGCGGCCGTGCATCGGCTAGGGAAACCTTGGCACGCGTTGCGGCAGGAGCAATTGCTAAAAAATTTCTTAAAGAAAAATTAGGGATAGAAATATTAAGCTTTGTTGAACAAGTTGGAGAAATTAAAACAAACATTGATTTTAATCATGTTACTTCAGAGCAAATTGAGTCAAACGAAATCCGCTGCCCGGACATTGATATTGCCGGACAAATGATAAGCCTTATCGAGAAAGTAAGAGATGAGGGAGACTCAGTAGGAGGAGTCGTAAGAGGTATTATTAAAAATGTCCCGGTCGGACTTGGTGAACCGGTCTTTGACAAACTACCCGCAGATTTGAGTAAAGCTATGATGAGTATTAATGCGACAAAGGGATTTGAATTCGGATCCGGTTTTGAAGGAGTAAAGAAAAAAGGGAGCG
This sequence comes from Candidatus Microgenomates bacterium, assembly GCA_025451195.1. Classification (GTDB taxonomy): domain Bacteria; phylum Patescibacteriota; class Microgenomatia; order Levybacterales; family UBA12049; genus JANWKV01. The sequence continues at coordinate 26,893 of JANWKV010000017.1, forward strand.
AACATAACGACGAGTTTGAAGTTGATGAAAAAGGCAACGTTAAAACAAAAACAAATAATGCGGGCGGGACTTTAGGCGGAATTTCAGACGGTCAGCCTATTTATTTTAGAGTTGCATTTAAACCCGTTTCTACAATAAAAAAGAAGCAAAAAACAATAAACAGAAATAACCAAAACGTTGAACTTGAAGCCAGTGGACGCCATGATCCTTGCGTTCTGCCAAGAGCAGTCCCAATTGTTGATGCAATGGCGGCACTTACTGTTATGGATCACTACCTTCGTCACAAAGCTCAGAATTTATGAATATGGATTCGATAGAAAGTAAAACTATTGGTGTTATTGGATTTGGAAATTTTGGCAAAGTAATTTGTAAATATTTATTTCCAAAAAATAAAATTGCCGTTTATTCTAACGAACTAAATAATGTTAACCCTTTCAATAACTGTAAGCCTTGTGGATCTTTAAAAGATCTTGTAAATTCCGCGGATATTATTATTCCCGCCATACCTATAAAAAAATTTGAGGAAGTAATAAAACAAATTTCCTCAACAATAGCAGAAAACCAAATTGTGATGGAAATATGTTCCGTAATGGAATATCCTGTTGAAGTTATGAAAAAATACCTTCCGGAAAATTCAAAAATGATCGCTTCCCATCCGATGTTTGGCCCAAATTCAATTCAAAAAAATAAAAACATTCTAAATGGTTTTAAAATTGTGTTATCAAACATTTCTTTGGATAAAAATTTGTATTCTCTTTTTAAAAACTATTTTTTAAACCTCAACCTGAACGTGGTTGAATTAAGCCCGGTAGAACACGATGAATATTCTGCAAAATCGCAATTCTTTGCGCTGCTGATTGGCCAGATTGCGCAAGATTTACATCTTAAAAAAACACAAATTGATACACCTGGCGCAAATGCAATATTTGACTCCATACCTTTTATGGGACCGGACAGAGAAATAATTGAGGACATGATAACATACAATAAATTTTGCAGTAAGATCCATAAAGAAATTGTTACTGTTTTAGACGGTTTGAAAAACTCATGACTAATGTTTATTTCTTAGGGCCTGAAAAATCATTTAGCGAAATAATTACAAAAAAAGTTCTTGATTCAAATCTTTATATTTTTACTCCTTGCAAATCTTTTATAGAGATCGGTGAAAAAGTTTTGGAAGATAAGGGTTCTGTTGGCGTTTTGCCGATCGAAAATTCCATAACAAGCGACATTCATGAAAATATAGATTTTTTATTCAAAAACAATTTAAACATCGTAAAAGAAGCATATCTTAATATTAACCTGCATTTAATTGGACTAAAGGCAAGCAAATTAGAAAATATAAAAACAGTATTGTCCCATCCCAGGGCAATTTTACAATGCACAAATTTTATAAAAAAACATAATTTTCAACTGGTTGAAACCCTTAGCACCGCGGGAGCAAAAAATATTTTAGAAAAAAATAAAAATCAGAGCCAAGCATTAATTGGCAGTAAAGAATTGGTAAAAAATGAAGATCAATTTATTATTCTCAAAGAAAATATAGGAAACATTAAATTTAACAGGACCCGTTTTGCATTCGTAAGTTCAAAGGATAAAGAAAATATGGGCAATAAAGCTTCCATAGCATTTAAGGTTTTACACAAACCAGGATCTTTAGCTAAGATTTTTTCAGTGATTGCCGAAAAAAACCTAAACGTTGATAAAATTGAATCACGCCCAATCCCCGGTACAAATTGGGAGTATTATTTTTGGGTTGATATTGAATCTCATGAAAATCTAAAAATAGCTAAAATCGATGAGATTTTTAAACAAAATACTCTAGAATATATTATACTTGGGGTGTATAAGAGAGGAGAAGTTTTCGAAAGTTAACTATGAACGAATTGAAAGATTTAAGAAAAGAAATAGATGCCATTGATAACCATTTGCTGGATCTTATTCAGAAAAGACTTATTGTTATGAAACAAACGGGCGATGCAAAAAAAAGATTAGGTAAATCTTTAAAAGATGAAAAAAGAGAAAAAGAAAAAATTTCTCTTCTTGAAAAAAGGTCTAAAGAACTTGGAATTCCTGTTAGAATAGTTTTAAAAATTTGGCAAATATTTTTTCGCAACTCAGAAGAGATAGAAAAGTAAATAATATAAATGATATACTCAAAAAGCAAATGGACAAAATAGAAGAATTATTAACAAGAGGTGTTGACAAAGTTTATCCCACGAAAGAAGATTTGGAAAAAGTTCTCCGCTCAGGTAAAAAACTTACACTTTATCAAGGATTTGACCCAACTGGCACCCAGCTTCATTTAGGCCACATTGTGGGACTTAGAAAATTAAAACAATGGCAAAACCTAGGACATCATGTAATTTTTTTAATTGGTGACGGAACAGGTCAGGCAGGCGATCCATCAGGTAAACTAAAATCAAGAGAAAGATTTTTCACAACAGACGAACTTCGCAAAAATGCACTGGATTACGTAAAGCAGGCCTCAAAGATTGTAAATTTTGAAGGTGATAACCCCATTGAAATTAAATATAACGGCGATTGGCTTAATAAATTAAACTTAACAAAGCTTCTTGATCTTGCTGGACATTTTACAGTACAACAAATGATAGAACGCGACATGTTTCAAAAACGGATAAAAGAAAATGCGTCGATAAATTTAAGGGAATTTTTATATCCCTTGCTGCAAGGATATGATTCTGTCGCAATGAACGTTGATTTGGAACTAGGTGGCACAGACCAAACTTTTAATATGCTTGCGGGACGCCAATTGGTAAAAGATTACTTACAAAAAGAAAAATTTGTCATGACAACCCCGCTTCTCACAGATTCCAAGGGTACAAAAATCGGCAAATCAGAAGGAAATGTTATAGCCCTTATAGACAAACCCGGAGACTTGTTTGGAAAAGTTATGACGCTACCTGATGATGTTATCGCAAAAGCTTTTGAATACTTAACTGATATTCCAATGGAAGACATAAAAAAGATTAGCGAAGACATGAGCAAAGGAATAAATCCTGTTAATCATAAGAAAGAACTTGCGTTTGAGATTGTTAAACAACTTAATGATGATCTATCCGCAAACAAAGCCCAAGAAGAATTTGAGAAAGTAATACAAAATAAAGAGCAGCCATCGGAACTCAAAATTTCTGTATTTGATGAGTCTTTCGCGTCAGAGGCTTCTATTGCAGCAGCAATGACAGCTACAGGAACGGCATCAAGTATTTCAGATGCAAAAAGGACTGCAGAACAAGGTGGTGTTAGTATTAATGGAGAGTTAATTAAAGACGTAAATGTTCCTTTCAACCAATACTTAAACGAAGATGAAATCATAATAAAAAGAGGCAAACATAATATTGTTAAAGTTAAAATCGATAAGAAAAAGTAATTATATGAAAAAATTTGCTTTAATTAGTGTTTTTGATAAAACAGATGTTGGTTTTTTTGCCAAAAAATTAATTGATCTGGATTATACGATAACTTCAACTGGAGGAACTGCAAAAGCTTTAGAGAGTGAAGATATTCCTTTTGTGCCAATTCAAGAAATTACAGGAAACCCCGAAAGCTTTGATGGAAGGATGAAGACAATTAGTTTCCAAATAGAATCGGGAATTTTATATGACCGCACAAACAAGAAACATCTTAAAGAAGCGGAAGATTTAAACATTCTGCCAATAGATATTGTTGTTTGCAATTTATACCCTTTTGAGAAAACAATTTCTAAAGAAAACGTTAATTTAGACGAAGCGGTTGAAAATATAGATGTTGGTGGACCAACAATGGTAAGAGCAGCTGCAAAAAATTTTAAGAATGTTTTGATTGTTGTTAACCCAAAAGATTATAAAGAAATAGAACAAAAACTGGAAAATAATAATATAGATGATGTTTTCAGGAAAAAATTAGCAGCAAAAGCATTTGCTCATTTATCATTTTACGATAGTCAAATAGCAACGTACCTTGGCGGCGAATTGTTTCCCGAAGAGATTACAATTCCGGGACGTAAATTAACAGACCTTCGATATGGAGAAAATCCTCACCAAAGAGGTGCGGTTTATGTAAAACCAGGATTTGATTCATCTTTAAAAAATTTGGACAAAAAGTGGGGGAGGGAATTATCTCTAATTAATGTTAATGATATTAATGCAGGACTTGAATCAGTTAGACTTTTTAGAAACCCGACTGCTGCAGTTATAAAACATAATAGTCCGTCAGGCATTGCACTTGGAGAAAATGCAAAGGAAGCTTTGAATCGGGCAATTGAGGCAGATCCTGAATCCGCGTTTGGAGGAATAATTGTATTGAACGAACCTATGACACTTGACAGCGCGAAAGTTATAGGCAGTTTTAAAGAAGAAAAAAGAGGAAATATAGACATTGTTGCAATTCCGGAAATTGATGATGATGCGCTTGAATATTTAACAAGGGTTAGAAAAACAATGGGAATTTATACATTTGGGAAAATTCCAAAAAGTCTTGATCCAGTTAACATTAAATGGATCGACGGAGGTTTTATTTTACAAACCGCAGATATAGACGTAGACAAAGGGTTTGAAAAGTGGAAAATTGTAACAAAAAAAACCCCAACCCAAAAACAAATGCAACAAATGGAAATAGCATGGAAATTTATAACAAGAATAAAATCAAATTCGGTAATTATTGTTGATAAAGATTTACCAATGACAAGAGGTATTGGATCTGGTCAAACATCACGCGTTAGATCCACAAAAATCGCACTCGAACAAGCCGGAAAATTTGGCAAAGATGCCATTTTGGCAAGCGACAGTTTTTTCCCTTTCCCCGACAGTATCCAGGCGGCCGGTAAAGCAGGTATTACCGCTGTTGTACAACAGGGAGGATCAATCAATGACCAAGCATCTATTGACGAAGCGGATAAAAATGATATAACAATGGTATTCACAGGCCGGAGAGCTTTCTGGCATTAAATATGGAAATATTTAGAAAACACTCTTGGATTTGGAAAGTAATCGTTATTGTCGCATCGTTAGCACTTATACTTGCGCCAATTTTGTCTTACTTACAGTTTCTTCAATAATTAAATGAATTTTAATACACAGCTCGCAACCCTTGGCGGTGCTTTTAAGCTTTATGCAAAACGTCTGCAAAAATTAGGGATTTTTACAGTAAACGACCTTCTTTACCATATTCCATTTAGATATGAAGATTTTTCCAATATTTCAAAAATAAACAGGCTAAGTCTTGGGGAAATTACTACTCTTCAAGGGAAAGTTACCGAAATTAAAAATATATATACAAAAAATTTTAAAAAAATCCAGGAAGCTAGAATAGCTGATGAGACAGGATCTGTTGATACAATCTGGTTTAATCAACCTTTTTTAACCAGAGTTATTCATGCAGGTGATGAAATATCCATTTCAGGCAGAGCAGACTGGTATAACAGAAAAGTTTCCATGGTTTCTCCACAATATGAAATAGTTTATGAAAAAGATAATCTGGGAAATTTTAAAACAATCCATACAGGAAGATTTGTACCCGTATACTCTGAAACAAAAGGCGTAAGTTCCAAATGGTTGAGACGTCAAATTTATAAAATAATTTACGAATATAAACTGATTCAAGAAGAGTATATTCCTTATCCAATATTAAAAGATCAAGATTTGATCGGAATAAACGAAGCAATTGAACAAATTCATTTCCCAAACAAATTAGAACAAACTGTTAAGGCAAAGCAAAGGTTATCGTTTGATGAGTTATTCCTGATGCTGCTTTCCGCGGAAAGCAGAAAGAAAAATTGGAGGAAAATTTTGAAAGGTAAAGCTTTTGAGGTTGAAAATTTTAAAACAAATATATCCCGTTTTTGGGAAAGTCTTCCATTTGATCTAACAAATGCACAACTTAAATCTATTCATGACATCTTAGCAGACGTCTCAAAAGAAACTCCAATGAATAGGCTTTTACAGGGGGACGTAGGTAGTGGAAAAACTGTTGTTGCAACAATAATAATGTATTTAGCTTTTTTAAATAATATGCAGTCAATCCTTATGGCACCAACCCAAATTTTAGCCGAGCAACATTTTTCTACAATAAGCAAATTGCTCTCTCCGCTTAAAATTAGCGTTGAGCTGGCAACAGGTTCTGTAAAGCCAAAAAATAAATTTGATATTCTTGTTGGGACGCATGCCGTACTTTCGGAGAAAATTAATTTTGACAATTTGGGTCTTGTCGTAATTGACGAGCAACAAAGGTTTGGAGTGGAACAAAGGGCAATAATCAGAAAAAAAGGAGATAACCCCCACGTCTTAACAATGACGGCAACACCAATTCCTAGAACAGTTGCTCTTACATTATACGGAGACTTGGATTTATCGGTTTTAGATGAAATGCCAAAAGGCAGAAAATTTATAAAAACATGGCTGGTGCCAAACGAAAAACGGGAGAACGGTTATAAATGGATGGAAAAAGAACTTAAAGAGAACAATTCGCAAGCATTTATTGTATGCCCTTTTATTGAAGAGTCAGAAAGTATGACAACTGTAAAAGCGGCGACAAAAGAATTTGAAACTTTACAAAAAAATGTTTTCTCAAACCTTAAACTTGGGCTTTTGCATGGAAAAATGAAGGCAACCGAAAAATCAAAAATATTGGAAAAGTTTAGAAAGAATGAAATCGATATTTTAGTCGCAACGCCTGTTGTTGAGGTTGGTATTGATTTCCCCAATGCAACAATAATTGTAATTGAAGCGGCTGAAAGATTTGGACTTGCGGGACTTCACCAGTTAAGAGGGCGCGTTGGCAGGGGAGAAAAAAAATCATATTGTCTACTTTTTACAGAATCTTTAAACCCCGAAACAAAACAAAGATTAACAGCCATGGAAAAAATCCATAATGGGGCAGAGCTTGCAGAACTTGATTTACAACTGAGAGGCCCGGGAGAAATTTATGGGACAGTCCAAAGCGGAAAAAGAGTTTTAAAGGTTGCAACGTTTTCCGATTTGACTCTTATTGAAAAGGCAAAAAGTGAAGCACAAAAAATTTTACCGGAAATTGACAAATATCCAATACTTTTAGCTAAAGTACAAAATACAAATGCCAAGGAAATTAGTCCGGACTAGTAATCTCTGATTACAAATCTAAAGTAATGCTTGTAAATAAAGCTAAAATTAGGTAAAATATGAATTAGCTGAAAATTACAGCTAACTCAATATGCCGCACGAACCAAAGAAAAGACATTCAAGGGAAAGAAAGGGAGAAAGAAGAGCAGCTATTAAATTGGCTGTTAAAAAATCTATAAAGTGCCCGAATTGCGGGGCAGCAACTTTACCGCATATGGTTTGTAAATCCTGCGGATTTTACAAAGGGCAGGAAGCGGTAAAAACTAAAAAACAGGCAGCAAAATAACCATGAAAAGTCCTCATGATCCCCGCCACATCAAAAGAAAAAAACTTTTGGAAGAACTATTCAGCCTTGAATTTCATAAACAACGTGTAAGTCCGGAAACGGAAAAAATAATACTAAATACAAAAGTTATAGATGAAAAAATAACAAAAGCAGCTCCGGAATTTCCGGTTGAAAAAATAAACAAAGTAGACCTTGCAATTTTAAGGCTTGCAATGTATGAACTTTTTATAAGTAAGGAGAGTCCGGCTAAAGTAATTATTGACGAGGCTATAGAACTTGCCAAAGAATACGGCGGAGATACAAGCCCTGCATTTATAAACGGCGCACTTGGGCATATAACAACAAATGATAAATAATCTTCCAGAATTCAAAAATCAAAAACTATTTGACCAGGCATTTACGCACAGATCTTATCTTAACGAGGTAAAAGAAAATATAGACTCAAACGAACGACTAGAATTCTTAGGCGATAGTATTCTGTCTTTTCTTGTTTCCCGATTTTTGTATCAAAAGTATCCGGATTTTAACGAGGGAGTTTTAACAAATATCCGTTCTCTTTTGGTAAATACAAGAAGTTTGGGGGAAACAGCCAAAAAATTAGGGTTTGGAGACCTTTTAAAACTCTCCAAAGGCGAACATGAGGCACAAGGCAGGAAAAACCAAAGCCTTTTAGCCGACAGCTACGAAGCTTTTATTGGTGCTCTATTTTTAGATCAGGGGCTTGAAAAAGTAGCAGAATTTGTTAATGACTCGCTTCTGACAAGCGTTTCGGAATTGGTTGAGAAAAAAACGTTTAAAGATCCGAAAAGCCTACTTCAGGAGTATGCACAGTCAAAAAAGAAAGGCTCTCCATTGTATAAGGTTATTCTGGAAGAAGGGCCTGCACACGCAAAAGTATTTACAGTTGCAGTCTACGTTTCGGGAAAACTTGTTGGAGAAGGAACAGGAAAATCCAAACAACAGGCTGAGGAACAGGCTGCAAGACAGGCTCTTGAGAACGATGATAAATAATGGTAAAATATAACTTATGTCACTTGTAATAAGACTAATGCGAGTAGGGAAAAAAGGCGAAAGCAAATACCGCCTTGTTGTTAAGGAGAAACGGGACAGAAGAGACGGCAAAGCTGTTGAGTACCTGGGGTCTTTTGAAAAAATGGCAGGTGGAAAAAGTACTAAAAAAATTAATCTTAACAGAATAAAATATTGGCTATCTGTTGGAGCCAGACCAACGCCTACTGTTAAAAAAATTATAGAAGCATGAAAGACACACTTTCCTTCTTAGTCAGTTCAATTGTTGATAAGCCGGAGTCTGTTGTTATTGACGAAAACCTTGAAGAAGGAATTATAAATTTTGTCATTCACGTAGACAAAGACGATATAGGCAAAGTTATTGGGAAAGAAGGAAAGGTCATAAGAGCATTAAGGAATGCAATGAAAATACCCGCAATAAAGCAAAATAAAAGAATCCATATTACCGTTGGAGAAGAATAAACAGAACCTTTAAAATACCTGCGACCACATGAAAATATCAATCCTCACGCTTTTTCCGGAAATGTTTACCGGCCCACTAACAGAATCAATTATAAAAAGAGCAAGAGAAAAGAAATTAGTGGAAATTGAATTTTGCAATATCCGTGATTTTGGAATCGGAAAACACAAAGCAGTTGATGACAAACCGTTTGGCGGTGGAACCGGAATGGTTATGAGAGTTGATGTTTTAGATAAAGCTATCAAAAATGTCAGGCAAAATGGGCTGAATAAATTCCAAGAAAAATGTGTGTTACTTGATGCCAGAGGAAAAGTTTTTATGCAGAGTGTTTCAAAATCGTTTTCAAAACTGGAACATCTAATTTTAGTATGCGGTCATTATGAAGGCGTTGACGAAAGGGTAAGAAGCCTAGTGGATGATGTTGTGTCAATTGGGGATTTTATTATAACAGGTGGAGAAATCCCTGCCATGATAATTGTTGATTCTGTTGTACGGCTTATTCCCGGTGTTTTAAAAGAAAATGCAACAAGTTACGAATCTTTTTCTTTAGCAGGTTTTGATGAAAAAAAAAATCTGGAATATCCTCAGTATACGCTGCCAAGAGATTATAACTCTCTTTCCGTGCCAAATGTCCTTTTATCCGGCAACCATAAAGAAATTGAGAATTGGAAAAAGGAACAATCAATCTTAATTACAAAAAAACATAGGCCGGATCTTTTGGAAAATATTAAAGATTAATGAGTGAATTTGAAGACGGCGGCAGTACAATTGACTCTTGAAGAGTTTGCAATAATTTCTTTTCCTGATCGCTAAGGACATTAACTGTTGTAATATTATCATTAAGAGATACGTTTGGGAACGGCTTAAAGTAGAAGACAGAAACAATAGTTACGGTATTATTTGAGATTTGTATATCAGCAATATCAGAAATTGGAGCTTGTTTTTTTAGTGATGAAATAAATTTTTTTGCTTCGGTAACGCCTCCGGTAATACTTAACCTAATTTGGATTGTATTCCCGTTAGCTCCAGTTTTTGACAAATCACCAACATCAAAACTATAGTCTCCAAGCGCAGTGCCCGAAATAATTGCCGCTTGAGAAATAGCATTTAAAACTCCAATGTAATCCTTGTTTTGTGGCAATACCTGTGAAAGAAAAAGGATCTCGTTGTTTAAAATATCATCGTTGGTATTTGAAACAATATCAATGTTTTTGTTAAGTTGATCAATTTTTTGTATTGAGCTGCTCACCTGACTTCTAACAGAAACCCACTCTTGAATTTGCGGGAAAATTGCTTCAACAATAATTACAATACATACTGCAAAAATAATGACTGGAGCTATAAACTGCTTATTTCTGTAGTATATTATCCTGAGTGTTGTTTGATTTACTGGAGAAGGTTTATTCATAATAATGTTACATCAAGTACTAAAATATATTTCCCCGATTGAATGTCGCCAACCAAACTCGAAACTGTAACTTTTTGAAAAATATGATTTTTGTTTATGTTATTTATTATGTAATCTAAAAATGAATTTACTGAAAGCAAAGACGATGAAGAAACTGTAACGTTTAGACTATTTTTTGTAACCTCGAAAGAATCGAATTTTGAATCTTGCGGCAAAGCGCTAGAAACATTTACAAGAATATCTTCGTATGATTTGCTCTTTTTTTGAATATCCGAAATACTTTCAATTCTATCTTTAATTAAGGTCATTTTTACTATTTTCTTTTGTTGAGTGTGCAGCGTTTGATTTAAACTGTCTTCTTTTTTAGACAAAGTACCAAGTTCTGACGTACTGTTAAGAACAAACAAACCAACAGAAGCAATAACACAAAGGCCTAAGAAAATATATGCAACTTTCTTTATATTCCCAGCCTGTCTATATGATATTGACGATTCTTTTCTTCTTGAAGATATTAAATTAACTTCTTTACTCATAATCTCTCATTGCAAGACCAACCCCAATTGTGTAAGACGGGGCATCATCGAGGATCTCTTTTGGTACTTCTTGGGGAATTAAAACTTTCCATGGATTTGCAATTTCTGTTTCAATGCCTGTTGCGTTAACAAAAAAACTGTTAATTCCGGGAAGCTTTGCCGTTCCACCTGTAATAACAATTTGCTTTATAGGATCTGTAACATACTTTCCATTATAGTAAACAATTGCTTTTTTAACTTCAGAAATAATTGATGACAAAACAGGTTGGGTTGCTTTACCAATTTTCCCTTCAAAATTTTTATTAGACAAACCGTATGCTTTCTTATATTCTTCTGCCTGAGCAAGTGAAAACCCAAAGTCTGCCGCTATCGCGCGAGAAAGAGCAACACCACCGGTTGGTAAAGAATAGGTGAAAATAAGCGTTCCGCTCCTAACAATTGCCAATGATGTATGGAGAGCCCCGATGTTTACAATCAGCGATGAGGGAAATTTATTCTGGCCAATGACAATTGAACGTATCGCGGAAAGAATTTCTGTTTCAAGTACGTTAATTGTAATACCGGCAGTAGCTAAAATTCTCTCATATTTGTCTATCAGAACCGTCGGGGCACCGACTAAAAGAACATCCATTTTTGGGTTTGGCTCGGTTGGATCCGGACGGCGCAAAACCTTATAATCAAGAGTAACACTTGTAAGAGAAACCGGAATATATTGCTCGGCTTCCCAATAAATTGCCGATGCCAACTCTTTGTCGGATAACACCGGCATTTCTATTACTCTCGTATAAACCTGACTTTCAGGTAATGCAACATTTGCCATACGGGTTGAAATTTGAGCGTCAGACAGTAATTTTGAAAGGGTTTGTGCCATTTCTTCCTGATCAAGAGGAGATTCGGAAAGAAGTCCTTTTGCAGGAGCAGGGACTGTTAATACCGAATTAAGAAGGTATCCTTCTTTTTGTTTATCGAGCCAAACAACTTTTATTGTTGTCGCGCCAATATCAATACCAAAAACTTTATTTTTCATTTTATTGTGAAGATAAAACAGAGAATATGTATGCCGAAGGAACACTGTCCCAAGTTTCAAAATATGTTACCTGGCGCTGGGCTGATCCTGCCTGGCCTTGGGAAACTATAAGTTGTCCCTCTCCGGTATTAGGCAAAACCGGAGAACTGGCGGCAATTGATATTCCAACTTTTGAATTGGCAAACAGTGGAATTATTCTTGCAAATAAAATATTATTTATAGTAAACGAATTTGAAGAGAGAAAATTTACCCCTGAACCGTTAAAGTTTGTGGCTCCGGCAGCATTTGGCAAAGGGAAGTTGGTACTTCTGCCGCTTGAGCAGCCGTTTTCAACCGGATATCTGGCTATTTTTAAATCCGAAGCAGTTCTACTTGTACCTGTAATTACAACCAATTCTACAGCGGAAAAATTACAATATTGCGTTGCCGGAGGAGTAGCTCCTGTATAATCACCCCAATAAACCGTAAAAGTACCGCTCCAATTGGACGTATAAAGCTTTGTCGGATCCGGATCAAATTTTGTAAACCAGATATCCGTCCCTTCGTCTTTTGATATAGGATCTCCGTTATTTAATAATGCTATTCTGGTTCCCTGTCCAACATATGTTCTGCTAATTGATGTTATTGATGATCCGTTGTTAAATTGTTGACCAATTGAAGGATTTTGATTTGTGGCTTGTAAGTATTGTTCTATCCCTGCCTCTGCCGCAGAAAATGCTTTTTGGGAGTTAGCTTCTTCGGAACCCATTTTTAGATTAGTTATTGTCCGGGACGCTATAGATAACCCAACTGTTAAAGCAATAACCATAATAAGAACAACAATAAGAAAAGCTTGCCCCAGCTGGCGAGGCGTTGAGGATAAGTTTTTTTGTGAGCCCTGAATCACATGCATGAATTTAGCGTAACAAGCTGGTCAATGTCTGTCAACTATATTCCTTAACTTAAAATTTATAAACAGGATATGTTTTGTGCCATATGCCATAAAACCAAATATGACAGGTATCTTACCTGTTTTTATTTCTTAAAGTAATTCCTGTAAAGAAAGGTATCGGATTTGCCGAAGCGGAATTTTCAACAACTCCTGTTGGTTTTGCAGATGTTAGTGAAAAAGATATTCCAATAACAGGGTAGTCTGTTGCCGATGATTGACTGCAGGTAAATCCGCATGAAGTTGTCATAACAGAATTAGTATCTAAATAAGGCTGCGGAGTTGGATTAGCGCTTGTGTAGTAAGTAATTGAATTGTTTACGCTATCACAGGTGAATGTAGTTTGATTTCCGTCCGGATCTGTAACGGTTATTGCGGTTATTGTGGGAACCGGCGTGGGATAAACAGCAGTGACGCATGTTGGAGTCGGAGAAACTATTAAAGGGGAAGAAACATCTGTTGCATCTCTTATCGTTTTTGACATCTGCGTTATTACGTAATTCCCATTCTGTTTTACATTTGTTAATGTATCTGTTTTTGTTGAAGTTCGCAGTGATGTTACAAGAATTACTGTTCCAATACCGCTTACTAAGGAAAAAACAACTATTACTGCTAAAAGCTCTATCAAAGTAAACCCGTTTGTGTTTTTTGTTACTTTGTAAATTATAGAAAAAAATTTAATTTTTAATTTGGCAAAAATCATGCTATTCATAACTAACTTGGCGCCGGAACAACATCTCCGCTTGAAAAGCATGAAGAAAGTTTTACGCTGTGGCAATAAGGATTTACCCTGCTCGTACATTTATTGTCTGCCCAAGAAACAGATGAAATCACATATGTTCCGTATTGACACTGATTTGGGCTGCCTCCTCCCGGGGTATCGTTATAAATTGTTATCTCACGTACAAACGTATTGCTAACATTTGGATTACAAACCCCGCTATTTGGTCCGCATGTAATATAATCTGATGCTGCCGGATTGGTCTCAATTTGTCTGCACGTATCTGCAAGGCAATAATGCTGACTAAGCGTTACGAATGTGCCGTAATTTGTGTTTCTCATAAACCTCATTATTTCCATGCCTTGTTGGGCATATTGAGTTGCCAGGTTTTGATTTTTAACAAACTCGGCATTATTAAGCGATGTTATAGCGGCAATTGTTATAGATGTTACAATTACCGTTATAACAGACAGCGCGACAAGTACCTCAATTAATGTTTGCCCCGTACACGAGCACCAACACCTGGGGCCACGGGCGATGACGGACAGGATTTTTTGAAATATCTTCATTTTATTAGACCTGTATTGAAAACCGTAATTGGCGTTGGTGTTATGCTGTATCCTCCAACTGAGATATTCCATGAAGATGAATTGGGAGAATCACAGGGGGACGAAACGCTACTCGTTACTGAATTAAATAAAAGCGTATGGGAGTCTGTTGTAACTGTAACATTTGGAGGGAGCGGCTTGGCTGTACCACTTACCAAGCTGTCTGTACTGTCGCACCTGATGTCAAGTTGATAACCCGAACTAATATTGCATGCAGCACATGCATCGTTTTTGGGACAAAAAACTACTAAATAACCGTTGAATTTTTGCCCTGAAGAGCAAAGCGATACTTGGGAATTTGCTCTTGACCTTGCATCAAAGATTGTTGTTTTTATCTCCTGGGTAACAGTATTTATCGTCTGTTTTCTGCTATAAGTAACAAATGCTGCCAAACCCGCGGTCGACAAAATAGCAATTACGGAAAAAACTACAATTAATTCAATTAGCGTAAAACCCTTTAGGAAGTGCCATTTTCTTTTGAGTATAAATTTCATGGATTGTATACGTTGTAGTATTTTCCCGACGTACACGTACCGCTTCCTGTAACACCGGTTGGAAGAGAAGAACTTATGTGCGAATCTGTGTCGCTGCCGTTTTCAACACAAAAACTCAGGGAATATTGACCGCTTCCGGTATAATTATATAAGTAAACGCCTCCATTCCATGTTCCGCTGCCGAACGGATCGCATGGAATTTTTTGCATGTATGTAGATGCACCGCTACTTAAGGAACCTCCGCAGGTTGATAGAGTGCTACTTACCGGATAATCCGATTGGTCTGCTCGGTATTGCTCAAGAGCAGCCTGGATCTCGCTAATGTCTGATTTTCTCCTGCCATCTCTTGCCCTTTCACGAACACCGATAAAACTGGTTAACAAAAGCGATGCAAGTACGCCAATTATTGCCATAACAATTAGAAGTTCTATTAGCGTAAATCCTTTAGTTATTCTCAGGGTAATTTTCTTTCCAGGTATTCCGTTAATTACCATATATTTATGATAGGCCGCCAGTAAAAATTAATCAAGGCGATGTGTTTGGACTTGATACTCCAAAATTACATATACCACCGCAAGCCATAGGTGGAATATTGTTTGTTTGTAAACTGGCACAAATACCAGGACCCGCAGACAGGCATCTTTCCGGATCAGAACTGTCTTCCAGAGAAGCATACAAGTAATATGTTTGATTATTGTTTGTAGAGAAATAAATGTATTTCCTATTTTTATCAGGATCTTTAGGAAGGAAATTCATATATGGAATCCAGGGATTACCCCAGAGAATTGGAATATTTGTTTTAAAATCAACAATTTGATAATTTTTTGAAGAGGGGTATCTTGCTCTGTCTCTAAAATATTCTTCAAGCATTTTTTGCAGCTGTTTTATGTCGTTTTTTCTTATTGCGTCGTTCATTTTTTCTATACGTTGGGTCGGATTAATGATTGTTAAAACAAATCCTCCTATAACAACGATAACGCCTAAAAAAATAATCACTTGAATAAGTGTAAGTCCTTTCTCTAAAAAACCATTTTTTTTCATATTACGGACATGCATTGCCGGGATTTGAAACTTCACAAACTTTACCTGTTGCTGATTCATATCTATAAAAGGGGTTTGAAATAAACCTCGCGGATTTTAAAGGAGAGGTGATAACAATACTGACGCAGGAAACTCCACCTGTGCAACCTGCCGGATTTGCGGTAAAAGTGTAGGAGTAGCCATCGGGAGGACTTGGTTGTTTACTGATTTCATTTTCACCAAACAAATCCGCCAAACTCGCGGGATAAAAACCGCTATGGTTTGTCGCGAAGGATTCGCTGGCTCTGCCATATAAACTAATATCCTGTTCTGCAACAGTATCTGATGCATATTTAATTTGATCAAAAGAAACTGCAACAATTACAACAGATAAAATTGCCGCAATTCCCATAACTACAAGAAGTTCCAAAAGCGTAAAGCCCCTTAAATTGGCATCCATATTTCTAGTATGGATATGCAAAATTTTGCTGTCAAGCCTGGACTGGATCTCTACCTGAAAAATATAAAAAAAATATTAAGAAGAAAATTGCCCCACAAAAGAGTGCTTATGGTTCCCAAGGCCAAAAACGGTCCGAATGCAATTGTGCTTTTAAGCTTTTTCCTGCGAAGAAAAATTAAAAGTATTGAAAACAAAGCGCCTGACACAAAAGCTATGTAAATAGAAATAACTATGCCGGGAAACCCAAGTAGAATTCCCATAACTAAAACAAACTTTACATCTCCCATTCCCATTCCTTTCCCCTTTGTAAAAACGGCAAGCAAAAGAAAAAACAAAAATGCGCCGACTCCCGAAATAATAAACACGGGAATTTTTCCAAAATTTGTAAACAAATTAAAAAGAAAGCCGCAAATTCCAAGCGACAAAAGAATTATGTCCGGAATTATTCCATCAAAAATGTCAATGAAAAATATAATAATAAGTAACGACATAATGAAAAGACAATAAATAAGCCAAATTGGATTTAGGCCGTGTTGGTAAAAATATATACTTCCTAAACTAAAAAGTATGCCTGTTGTAATTTCTATTATTGGATATCTGTAACCTATAAATTTTTTGCAATAACGACACTTACCATAAAGAAATATAAATGAAAAAACAGGAATTAGATCTATCCAGGATAAAGTGTGTTTGCAAAATTCACAATGGGACCGCCCTTTAAAAAAGGTTTCGCCACGGGGAAGTCTGTCTATAATAACGTTTAGAAAGCTTCCTATAAATAACCCGGAAATAAAAAGGACAATTACGAATAGAAGAAAATGCACATAAAAATCGTACGTTAAATATAAAACAAAATCAACCTAGGAGATGGTAATTAACATTGTGCGCCAACAACCGGAGTTATCGCGGGTCCTAAGAAACAAGTCTTACCTGTTGCAGATTCATATTTCATCAGCGGCGTTGCAGAGTATTTTGCGCTTTTCATTACTGACCAGATAGCAATTCCTGTACAATCAACACCGCCTGTACAGGATCCTGGATTTGTAATCCAGTTATAACCGTATCCTGATGCCGGAGTAGGGGCAAATTTTAATTCATTGGCAGTTACTAAATCTGCTGCAGATGCAGGATAAAAGCCGTTTCTAGCTGTTGCATAAGATTCCGCCGCCCTTGCCTGCACGCCTACATCAGATAATACTCTTGAGTCATTGGCTGCGTTAATTTTTTCTGTTGGGTTGATTGCCGCAACAAGACCGATAGATAAAACTCCTAAAATTGCCATAACTATTAAAAGCTCAATAAGAGTAAACCCCTTAGTTGCGCGCAGAAAAAGCCTCTTTTGATATGTTATCTTAAATCTGGGCAGAAACATATACTTAACTTAGTATACACACATATTTTACTTTGTTGTCAAGTGGTAGCATTATTGTATTGACGAGGTAAGATTATAAATAGGCGTAATTACAGAAATAATAAGGAATGCAACTCCTAAGCCCAACATAACCATAATAATAGGTTCTATTAAAACCGTAAGATTTTTAACCTTTTCTTCAACTTCTCTTTCAAAGTATTCAGAAATCTTTAGAAGAGATTCGTCTAATTTTCCTGTTTGTTCACCAATCTTTACCATTTGGATAAAAATTGGCGGAAAGACAGAATAGGTTGACATTCCATCTCCAACGCCTATGCCTTTTTCAACTCTAGCGGCAACGTCAAGAATGGCGTTTCTGTAGACTAAATTTCCTGCAACATCGGAGGTTTCATTTAATGATTGGACAACAAGCGATCCTGCTTCGATTAAAAGTCCCATTGTACGGGCCACCTCGGAAAGAATAGATAATGTAACAATATTTCCCATTATCGGAATTCGAAGCATAATTTCATCTCTTATTAATCTTCCTGATTCGGTTGCAACCCAACGGGTGTAAAGAAATATAATAAGTGCAACCATGCCGATTGCGATAGGCCACCAATTTACAAAAAAATGAGATATCGTAATAACAACAACGGTTGCAAACGGTAATTTAATATTAAGATTCGCGTACAAACCGGTCAGCTGCGGAATAACAAAAATCATCATAACCATAGTTACAGCAATCATTAAAACAACTATAACTGCTGGATAAATAAGAGCTGCTTTTACAGCACCTTTTAGCTTTTGTCCCTTTTCCAGATTATCGGCAAGTCTGTTCAAAATTTTATCCAGAAATCCTGACGATTCTCCGGCTTTAATAAGAGAAATATAAACAGGAGAAAATACATTGGGAAATTTACTGATTCCGAATGAAAGTGGTTTTCCCTCCTGAACATCTGCAATTACACTTATTACAATCTCTTTCATTGAGGGATTTTGCATTTGATCTTTTAGGATCGACAAAGCCTGCATAAGAGTAAGTCCCGATGCAAGAATTGAAGAAAGTTGCCTTGTAAATAAAACCAAATCCGTATTCCCTTGTCTTTTTAAAAAAGAGAGAAGAGATATTTCTTCTTGTTTCGGTTTTATGAAAATCGGAAGAAGGTCCTTACCCCGAATGTAATATGCGGCCTCACTAATATCTTTTGCTTCGATTATTCCTTGTTGAATTTTTCCGTCTTTACTGACAGCCTTATAATTAAGCTTCATAGGAAATCACCCTAACATGCGCAGTAATTCTTCCGGGTGGAGAGAATAATTTTTTGCAACTTCTAAAGAGACTGCACCCGACAATACAAGTTGGGCCAGATATGCTTCCAAGGTTATCATTCCAACTTCTTGAGACGTTTGAATAATAGAATCTATAAGATGGGTTTTCCCTTCACGGATATTGCTGGATATTGCGGCGTTTGCGATAAGTACTTCAACTGCCGGAATTCTTCCTCCTGCCAACTGGGGGAGAAGTCTTTGGGAAATAATTCCTCTTAAAACAAACGAAAGCTGGATACGAATTTGTGACTGCTGATGCTCAGGAAAAGAATCTATAATACGGTCAACGCTTTGAGACGCGGAATTAGTATGAAGGGTTGAAAAAACCAAATGGCCCGTTTCCGCAATCGTCATAGCCGCCGCCATTGTGTCCGGGTCACGCATTTCTCCAATAAGTAAAACGTCCGGGTCTTCACGAAGGGCAGATCTTAATGCCATGTTCCAGGAATGGGTATCGGATTTCATCTCGCGTTGAGAAATAATACTTTGCCCGTTAGGATAAATATATTCGATAGGATCTTCTATTGTTAGAATATGCGATGACCGTCTCATATTTATTTCATTCACCATTGACGCAAGCGTTGTTGATTTTCCGTGTCCTGTTGGACCTGTCACCAGCACTAAACCCTGCCGCAACTCTGCAAAAGAATGACAAATTTTTGGCAAATGCAACTCTTCTATTGAGGCAATAGATCTTGGAAGATATCTGAATGCTGCACACAAAACTCCACGCTGATAATATGCGTTTACACGAAATCTTCCAAGGTCTCCTGTTATACCTCCTCCGTAAGGAATTGAAAAATCAAGTTCTTTGTTGGTAATAATCAACTCTTTTTGTTCCGGACTTACAACGGCAAAAATCATTTGCTCGGCTGTTTCTTTGGAAACGGCAGAATAATTTGAAAGAAGCGAAAGCGAACCGTTTATTCGAATAGCAGGGGGAATACCAGGTAGAATATGCAAATCAGAAGCATTATTTTTAACTGTTAAATCAAGTAATTCTTTTATATCCATAAAACTCCCTTCGGTCGTAATAAACAAATATACAAATAATCCAATTGAAAAATTTGATTATCGTATTATTCTTGAGCGACCCTTAGCACTTCTTCAATCGTTGTATTACCTTTTAAAACTTTTAAAAATCCGTCCTGTTTCATTGTAACCATACCATCCTGGACTGCTTGTCTTTCAATTTCATCAATGGAAGAATGTTTCAGTAAAAGTTGGGACATTTTTTCTGTTACAGGCAGCACTTCAAAAATTCCAATTCTTCCCAGATATCCCGAATCTCCACATTCCGCACATCCTTTACCTTTATAAAATTTTATCTGGGTTGAATCTGCCGGGAAGAGAACCCCTAATGTTGCTTTTATCTCCTGAATCAGTTGGGCAGGAGGTTCATAGGCAACTTTACAAGTGCTACAAATCTGACGGACAATGCGCTGACCTACAATTGCGTTTAGCGTTGATGCAATTAAAAACGCTTCGGCACCCAAATCCAGAAGACGGGGGAGTGCTCCGGCTGCGTTGGACGTATGAAGTGTTGAAAAAACCAAATGGCCTGTAAGTGCTGCTTGAATTGCAAGGTCTGTTGTTTCTCTGTCTCTAATTTCTCCCACCAAAATTATGTTTGGGTCCTGTCGTAAAAAAGAGCGGAGTCCGAATGCGAATGTAAGACCAACTCCCGGGTTAATTTGCACTTGGTTAATTCCGGGGATTTCATACTCGACAGGATCCTCCAAAGACATTATATTTACTCTTGTTGTGTTAAGTTTTGTCAAAATAGAATAAAGCGTTGTTGTTTTACCCGATCCGGTTGGTCCACAAACAAGAATTATTCCGTGCGGCCTAAGTATTGCGGCATCTAAATTTCTAAGGGAAATACCATTTAAACCTAATTCGTTCAATGTTGGTATTCCTCCCGATTTACGCAAAAGTCTCATCACAACTTTTTCCCCATGAGCTGTTGGTAAAACTGACACACGAAGATCCACTTCTTTATCTTCAACTTTAAAATTAAATCTTCCATCCTGAGGAGTTCGGTGCTCATCGATTTTCATTTCCGATAAAATTTTTATGCGCGAAATAACTGCCTCCTGCACTGTTTTGGGAAGCGTTAATCTGTCGTATAAAATGCCATCGATCCTATACCTTACTCTTATTCTGTCTTCCATCGGCTCTATGTGAACATCCGATGCCCTGGACAAAACCGCGTAATCCAAAATGGTTGATACAATTTTTGCAATCGGTGCTTCCTTAATAATTTCTCCAATTTTTTTGCTGTCAACAGTTTTGCTTTTACTTGTTAATTCTTCTGTTTCCTTAACTGCTTTGCCTACCTCGCCAACTAATTCCTGTCTATACTGTGAGCTAATTGCCTTTTCAACGTCTGAGGGCGTAGCGGCGTATGCTTTAATTGTCAATCCGGTTTTTTCCCTTACAAATTGTATTGCCTCCAAATCAACAGGATTTGCCATAGCAATTGACAGTGTTTTTGATGTATCGTCATATGAAAACGGAATAAGGGCAAATCTTTCAACAACAGCACGCGGAATAAAACTCAAAGCTTCTGGAGAAAAAGCAGTTGTTGCCAGCGAAACAAACGGAACACTAATTGCTTGGGCTTTGGCCCTTGAGATTTTTTCCTCATTAAACAAATGCATTTCGTTAAGAACTGTTTCTGCTGATTTTCCGCCCGTTGCCATCTTAACTTTAACGTCTTCATACTGCTGTCTTGTAAGTAAATTTTGGCTTAGGAGTATGTCCGCAATTGTGTTTCTGTCATCTGATATTTGTATTGCAGAAGAACTATCCTGAACTTGAGCCACCTGCGTATTTTGTGCAGGGTCTTGTGGCGCAGCTTGAAAATTTTGATCAGGTTGTGGTAATTGTGATTGTGTCATGGGCAGATATTTTAATCGTACACAAAGAAGAGCTATAATACAAGCTGTTATGCAAACATTTTTGATTATTTCCAAAAATAAAGACCGGGAAAAGATTTACATAAATGACATGCGCAAAAAACAAAATATTGATCCTCTCGATTGCGTTTTTTTATCAACAGAGAAAACATTTGGCATTGAAAATGTACGCGATCTGCAGAAAACCATCTTTTTAAAACCCTTAAAAAGCAAGGAAAAAATTGTTGTTGTTGAAGATTTTCAAACCGCAACGATTGAGGCTCAAAACGCAATGCTAAAAATCCTTGAAGAACCGCCAAATAACACAATTATTATTTTGACTTCTCAATCTATAAGATTTGTTATTCCGACCGTTCTTTCCCGGACAACATTAGTGCATCTTGAGGACGAAGAAAAAAATGATAGAGACAGTAAATCAACAGAAGAGCTCTTGAAAATTATAACGATGACGGATGAAGAAAAATTATACCTAGCACAGGAAAAATCAAAAGATAAGGAACTTGCTATTAACTGGGTAGTAAAGCTTATCTACGGATCAAGAAATTTACTCCTGGAAAACTCATCCAGGCAAAACATTGAGATGTCCAAAAATTTGATTGAATCATACAGGCTAATAACAGAAACAAACGTAAATACGCGGTTTTTGCTGGAAAATACACTTTTAAAACTGCGTCAGATTGGTTAAACCTGATAATTTTAATATTCTTGACGAGAGAATATAAAAAAGTTATAACGATCTATTAGAATTTATAAAAATAATAGAAACGAATTCAAATAGTCGGGTATTAAAACTATTTGTATACCCATCTAACTCAGGTTTGCAAATAGTGTATAACACCCGATTACTTGATTTTGGCCTCACCAACTTTTTGCAAAATCAAGTATGAGTGGTATAAAATTGATTTAGTGGAGTATAGTATTTGAGCATGAGCAAATTTTGGAGCGAGGAAATCATTCAAAAAATAAGAAAAGGATATTATTCCGCAGTGTATTTTAACCGCACAAAACAAATTCTTCAGGAAGATAAAAATCTTAAGAGTGTTACTATGCAGATTTTTCAAAAAAAAGATAGCACAATTGTATGTGGCGTAGAAACTGTGAAAGAACTGTTAAGAGAAACCACGGGTTATTTTGAAAACGGTAAGTGGATTGACAAACATAATGAAATTTCTCTTTTTTCCTTAAAGGACGGGGATAGTACAGAAAGCTTGGAAACAGTTATGCATATAAAAGGTCCGTATGCGTATTTTGCGCATCTTGAATCTTTATATCTGGGAATTCTGGCCCGCCAAAGTAAAATCGCAACTAATACTAAAAACGTTGTAAAAGCAGCAAACGAAAAATCTGTATTATTTTTCGCAGACAGATTTGACTATTTCTTAAATCAGGAACTTGACGGTTTTTCTGCAAAAGTTGGCGGGGCAACCGGCGTTGCAACATCCGCACAGGCTAGCTTTTGGAACAATGAGCCTTCCGGGACAATTCCTCACGCATTAATTGCTATATATAATGGTAATACTCTTGAAGCGGCAAAAGCATTTGCTAAAAACTTTCCGCAAGCACCGTTTATTGTTCTTGTTGACTTTGAAAACGATTGTGTAAAAACAGCTCTTGCTGTAGCAAGATATTTTGGAGATAAACTTTACGGTGTTAGACTTGATACATCGGAAAGCGTGGTTGACAAATCAGTGAAAGGGGAAAAATTATATGGCGTTAACCCTCAGCTTGTAAAGAATGTCCGTGATGCATTAAATAGGCAAGGTTTTGAAAATGTGAAGATTATAGTGTCCGGCGGATTTAGCACTGAAAAAATTGTGCAATTTGAAAAGGAAAAAGTACCGGTTGATATTTATGGCGTAGGCTCGTCACTAATGAAGGGAAATATTGATTTTACCGCAGACATTGTAGAAGTGGAAAACATAAAAATTGCAAAATTCGGCAGAGAATTAAAACCTAACAAAAAATTACAGGCCATTGACATCAAATAAAATCCCTTGTATTCTGCGCTCAAAGTCAAATTTATGGAATATTCGGCATTTGAAAAAGTACCTGTTAAAGCGCAAAGTTATTCATTTTTGGACCAAGTTACATTTTGGTTTTCCGCAACAAGCCTTCCGGCAACTTGGCTTTATGGAGCTTATATGGCAGGATGGAAAGGTGTTGTTGCATCTTTTCTTTTTATTATTTTCGTAAACGGCCTTTCACTTATTCCCTGGGCGTATTTTGGAGAAATAGCCCAAAAAACAGGCGGATCCATGATGGCAATTGCCAGGCCGGCTTTTGGAATTAAGGGATCTGTTGTGCCTTCTGTTTTTTATCTGGCTTTTGGTATGGGTTGGGCTTTGGTTAACGCGTTCTTAGGAAGCATTGCAATTTCTTTTATATTTGCACAATGGCTAAATTGGCCGGCATATCTAAGCCCACATTCTATTCCATACATGATTGTTTATCTTGCAATTTTTGCAATTCTTAATGGAATTTTTGGAATCGCAGGTCACAGGTGGATTAAAAAATTACAATGGGCTGCAACCGGCTTTTTTTTAATTCTTGGCGGATATCAAACGTTTATTGTTGTAAACCAGTGGGGACTGCAAAAAATAATTTCCTGGGTTCCAACTGCAGTGCAATATTACGCAACGGGTTTTGGAAACTGGCAATTCAGTTTTCCAATAACATTCGCTTTACTTTTTGATTTAATGGTTGCGTTTAACTGGACATGGGAATTCATTGGGGATTTTTCAAGATTTGCCAAAACAAAAAATGCAGGTACGTGGGGACCGTTTATTGGAGCTTTTGTTGCACAAATTTGGTGGTTTATGGTTGGGGCTTTTGCAGTTGCATATTTGGCTTTATCAAATGGCGGAAAATTTACCCCGCTTTTGGCGGACCCGAGTAGCACAACTGTTTCCTTAGGTCTTGGCTGGCTAGCAGCTCTAATTATACTTTTCGCAACTGTAACCACCGATGCCGGGAATATTTATGCATCTGCTTTAAGTATTTCCAATATGTTACCAAAGGCAAAAATTTCACTCAGAAAATTGCTTGTAATTGTTTCCATTCTTGTTTTCCCTTTATCCACTCTTCCTCTTTTATCAGGAAATTTATTGAACTTCTTTATTTTCTTTTTAGATTTCTTGGGAGCACTCGTTATTCCACTTTGGACTCTTATGCTTGTTGATTACTTCTTTGTTAAAAAAAGAGATTATTCCGACGACTTATACAAAAAGGACGGGGGAAAATATTGGTATCAAAATGGTTGGAATTTTAAAGCAATTGCCGTACTTTTTGCCGGCACGATATTTTATTGGGTAATTAGTTATGTATTCCCAAATATTAGGGAAACATTTACTGCAACTATTCCAACTATAATATTTGTTGGCGTTTTGTACTTACTTGTCTCCAATAAAAAATAACACTTATGCACGAAGAATTCCTTTCCTGGCTTGACAGCTGGAAAAATAATCTTAAGCCTATTCAATTTAAATATCTTGGTGATTCTAAAAAAATCGCGATTGTTTCTGTTGACATGATTGTTGGTTTTTGTCACAAAGGTGCTCTTTCCAGTAAAGAAGTTCATGATATTATTCCCGCTGTTGTTGATGTGTTTAAAAAAGCAAATGATTATGGAATAAAAAATTTCCTGCTTTTGCAAGATTCACATATAGAAAATGCGGAAGAATTTAGTATTTATCCACCACATTGTATTAAAGGTACCGGGGAAGCACAAAATATACCAGAGCTTGCAGATCTTCCATTTTCAGATAAATTTACTACTTTTGAAAAAAACGCGTGGAGTCCGGCATATGACACCACCCTAAATGACTGGATTAAAAATCATCCAGAGGTAGAAACATTTATT
Organism: Candidatus Microgenomates bacterium; assembly: GCA_025451195.1. GTDB lineage: Bacteria > Patescibacteriota > Microgenomatia > Levybacterales > UBA12049 > JANWKV01. The sequence goes on from JANWKV010000017.1 coordinate 52,424, forward strand.
ATTGTAGGGGATTGCACCGATATTTGTGTTCATGCCACAGCAATGCATCTTAGGATGCAAGCAAACGCATTACAAAAAAAAAGAAAAATAATAATTCTTTCAAATTCAGTTGCAACCTACGATATTTCCGTAGAAAAATCTAAAGAATTAAACACGCTCCCGCATCCATCTGACATTTTTCATTTAATGTTTCTCTACCAGATGAAACTAAATGGAATTGAGATTGTAAAAAAAATAGTTTAATGCTAATCTCAACTAATGTTTAAAGATCCAATCCTCAATAAACTTATAAAAAAATACCCCTCTCCTGTTTTTGAAGACAGAAGCAAAAGATTATTCGAACGACTTGTAGAAGCAATAATCTCGCAACAATTGTCTGTAAAAGCAGCGGATACTATCTTTAACAGATTTTTAGATATCTTTAAAACAAAATCTTTCCCATCGCCAAAAGAGGTATTAAAAATAAATGATGAAAAAATTAGGAAAGCCGGTATTTCATACAGGAAGATAGAATATATTAAAGGCATTGCACAATCTTTTCTTGATAAAAAAATAGATATTAAAGCAATAAAAAACGTATCCGATGAGGAAGTAATCGTGGAGCTAACAAAACTTAAGGGAATAGGGAAGTGGACGGCCGAAATGATTTTAATTTTTTCCTTGCAAAGACCGGACGTGTTTTCTATTGGAGATGCCGGTCTAAGGCGCGCAATCGAAAAACTTTATGGAATCACGAACCAAACTGAAATGCTCTCATTGTCAGAAACTTGGAAACCTTTTCGCTCTACAGCCTCGTGGTACTTATGGAGATCTTTGGAAAATGATTAAAGCTTATAATTATTTATTACTATAACTTATTGCCCTAATTACGAAAAATATGCTAATATAGGTTCAGATGGCAAATACAAAATCCTCAGAATATTCGGCACAACAAATCCAAGTTTTAGAAGGACTAGAGCCTGTTAGAAAAAGACCGGGAATGTACATTGGGTCTACAGACCTTATCGGTCTTCACGAATCGTTACGGGAAATTATTGATAACTCGGTAGATGAAGCCCTCGCTGGTTTTGCAAAAAATGTTTGGATTTCTCTGAACATTGATGGATCTGCAACAGTATCAGACGACGGCCGTGGAATCCCTGTTGACATTATGCCCCAATTTAAAAAATCTGCGCTGGAAATTGTTATGACAAAACTTCATGCCGGAGGAAAATTCGGAGGTACTGCATATAAGGTTTCGGGTGGACTTCACGGTGTTGGTTCATCGGTTGTAAATGCATTGTCAAAAAATATGTGGGTTGAGGTGAATAAGGATGGCAAAGTATACAGGCAAAAATATGAAATGGGTAAACCAAAAACCGGTGTAGAAATTGTAAAAGATGCGTATACTCCAAATATTTTCCCCGCAAGACCCAATGTCAGCGGAACTACTTCTACATTTTTTCCTGATTTAACAATATTTCAAACAGGGGAATTTGATTTTGCAATTGTCCAAAAAGCAATAAGGGAAAGGGCTTATCTTGTTCCAAAATTGTATTTTCATTTATACGACAGAAGACCGGACAAAGAAAAAGAGGTTAATTATTACTTTGAAGGCGGAATTACATCTTTGGTAGAAAAAATTAACGAGAATAAAGAACCTCTGCATGAAGCAATTGCAATAAATAAACACGAAGGAGATGTAGAGGTTGAGGTCTCGTTACAATTCAATAATGGTTACACTGAAAATGTTGAATCTTATGTAAACGTTATAAATACAATAAATGGCGGAACTCATCTAACGGGATTCAGGATGGCTTTAACCAGGGCAATAAATGACTACGGCAAAAAAATAGGCAGTTTTAAAGAAGAATCTGATGCTATTTTGGGGGATGATACAAGAGAGGGTCTAACTGCGGTTGTTTCTATAAAAATGCCTCAAGACAGAATTCAATTTGAAGGCCAAACAAAGGGAAAATTAGGCAATTCCGAAATTCAGCCTTTAGTCCAAATAATTGTAAAAGAGGGTTTAAGTACTTACTTTGAAGAAAACCCTCAAACGGGAAGAAAAGTTTTAGAAAAAGTTTACCTTGCGGCTAAGGCACGCCTTGCGGCAAGGGCAGCAAAAGAAGCAATTTTAAGAAAAGGAGCCCTGGAAGGATCGACATTACCGGGTAAACTTGCAGATTGTCAGGAAAAAGACCCAAGCATTTCCGAAATTTATCTTGTTGAGGGAGATTCTGCAGGAGGAAGCGCAAAACAGGGGAGAGATAGAAAATTCCAGGCAATTTTACCATTAAAGGGTAAAATATTAAACACCGAACGCGCAAGACTGGATAAAATGATCGAACATGAAGAAGTAAAAAATTTAATTATTGCCCTTGGTATGGGAATAGGGGAAAGCATTCGCTTTGACAAGCTCAGATATCACAGAATTATTATTATGACAGATGCCGACGTAGACGGAGAACACATAGAAACATTAATTCTTACTTTTTTCTTCAGGCATTTGCCGGATATTATTAAAAACGGATTTTTGTATATTGCCCAACCGCCTTTGTATAAATTAACAAGCGGAAAAGATATTAAATATGTTTATTCGGATGAAGAAAAGGACAAAACAATGAAAGAGTTTACAGCCGGACGGAATGTTTCTATTCAGCGCTATAAAGGACTGGGAGAAATGAACCCCGACCAATTATGGGAAACGACCATGAATCCAAAAAACAGAGTTTTAAAACAAATTACAATAGAAGACGGAGAAGAAGCAGATGCAGTTTTTACAATGCTTATGGGGGACGAGGTTCCACCAAGAAAGCATTTTATCCAGAATAACGCCCAAACAGCAACCTTAGATATTTAAGGATTGTAATGATATAATAATCAAATAACTTATGCCTGATTTTAATAAAATTTTAGCACCAGGAGATTTAGACAAAGGACTTATTAATGCCGTCATTGATATTCCACAAGGATCATTCCTGAAAGTTGAATATAACAGGAAAGCAGGAACTTTTTTTGTTGACAGAGTCGAGCCAAATATTTTTGCAAAACCTGTTAATTACGGATTTATTCCTCAAACAAAAGATACAGACGGAGACGAATTGGATGTTATGTTGGTCTGTGAAGAGGCAATACCAACAGGAACTCATTTGCAGGCAAAGATTTTGGGAATTATGAATTTTGAAGATGATGGTGAAATGGATTATAAAATAGTATGCGTCCCGGCAGATGACAGAAATACAGGTGACAGCATTAAATCTTTAGAAGATCTTGGAGAAAGGTGGAAACAAAAAATGGAATTTCATTTTAACCACTATAAAGACCTTAAAAAGCCCGGAACAACAAAAGTGTTGGGTTGGGGTAATATAGAGGAAGCGAAAAAAATTATCCTCGAGTGTATCACCCGATACAAAAAAGAAGGCTTCTCCAAATAATAAATTTTTATGACAGAAATAGGCAAATTACAAAAAACTGAGATTACTGGAGAAATGAAGAGGGCGTATTTAGACTACGCCATGTCTGTTATTGTCTCAAGGGCACTACCGGATGTTCGTGATGGTCTAAAACCGGTCCATAGACGTATTCTTTATGCAATGCACGAATTGGGACTTGACCATAATTCCAAATATAAAAAATCGGCAACGGTTGTTGGAGAAGTGATGGGAAAATATCACCCTCATGGGGACATGCCAATCTATGATGCTCTTGTCCGTTTGGCTCAGGATTTTTCAATGCGATATCCGCTTATTGACGGGCAGGGAAATTTTGGGTCCCTAGACGGAGATCCGCCGGCTGCCATGCGTTACACCGAAGCAAGAATGGCAGCAATAACCAATGAAATGCTTTATGACATTGAAAAACAAACTGTCGATACAATTTCTAATTTTGATTCAACCCGGCAGGAGCCGGTCTATCTTCCTGCAAAATTACCAAATCTTTTACTCATGGGAAGTGAAGGGATCGCGGTTGGAATGGCAACAAAAATTCCTCCTCATAATCTAACCGAAGTATTGGACGCGGTTATTGCACTTATTGCAAAATCAAAAATTGAAAAAACAACACGCGTAAATCTTACTTCAACTATTACTGTTGAAGAACTTTTGGAAATTATTAAAGGACCGGATTTCCCAACTGCGGGAAGTATTTACGACATAAACGAAATAAGAAATCTTTATACAACCGGCAAGGGAAAAATTTTAATGCGGGGAAAGGCAGAAATTGAAGAAATCGGCAACGGAAAATCTGCAATTATAGTTACCGAACTTCCTTATCAGGTAAATAAAGCACTACTTGTTGCCCGCATTGCGGAGCTTGCCAAAGAGAAAAAAGTTGAGGGGATTTCCGATTTACGCGACGAATCAGACAGACACGGACTTCGAATTGTCATTGAGTTAAAACGTGATGCATCTCCTAAAAAAGTTTTAAATAATTTATACAAAAACACGGCTCTGCAAACTACGTTTGCCGCAAATGTTGTTGCACTAGTTGACGGCACTCCTCAAACCCTTACTTTAAAAGTGATTCTTGAAGAATATCTAAAGCACAGGTTTATTGTTATCACAAGAAGGTCGGAATTTGAACTTTCTCAGGCAAAAGCAAGGCTTCATATTCTGGAAGGTTTAAAAATTGCCGTTGATCATATCGATGCGGTTATAAAAACAATTAGGGAATCCAAAGACCAGGAAGATGCGAAGAAAAACTTAATGGCAAAATTCAAGTTGTCGGAAATCCAATCAACCGCAATTTTAGACATGCAGCTGAGGCGCCTCGCAGCTCTGGAACGGCAAAAGATAGAAGACGAACTTCTAATGGTACGGGAAACAATTGCCTATTTGGAAGATTTACTTTCCCACCCGGATAAAATCCTCAAAGTTGTTAAAGACGAGTTGGAAAAGCTAAAAGAAAAGTATGCCGACCCGAGACGAACAAGAGTGTATAAAGGTAAAGTCGATGAATTTTCGGAAGAGGATTTAATTCCAAATGAACCGACCGTTATAACTATTACAGATACTGGTTATATAAAAAGACAATCCACAACCAGTTTCCATACTCAACACAGAGGAGGTAAAGGAATTAAGGGAATGACAACAAAAGACGAAGATGACATTATGAATATCCGCTACGCCCAAACTCATGACAACCTTCTCTTCTTCACAAACAAAGGAAAGGTTTACCAACTTAAGGCGTATGAAATTGCGGAAAGTAGTCGTACCAGCAAAGGCTCTGCAATTGTTAATCTTTTGAATATTGAGCAAGGTGAAAGAATTGAATCATTTATTAACTACGCTGGCAAAGTATCAGGCAAATATGTTTTCCTCACGACCAGAAACGGTACTGTTAAAAAATCAAAAGTATCTGAGTTTGAAAATATAAGAAAAAGCGGAATTGTAGCAATTAAATTGGATAAGGGAGATGAACTTGTTTGGAGTACGTTAACTACAGGAGATAACGAGGTACTACTTGTTACAAAAGAAGGTAAAGCAATTAAATTTTCTGAGTCAGAAGTAAGACCAATGGGTAGAGCAACTCAGGGAGTAAGAGGAATTCTTATTGGTAATACCGACCAAGTTATTAGCATGGATGTTATTGCAAAAGGGGATAAAACAGCTGAGCTTTTTACAATAATGGAAAACGGTCTTGGTAAAAAAACTTTAGCTCAGGAATTTAGGGGAGCCCACAGGGGAGGCCAGGGAGTAAAAGTTGCAAATGTTTCCGAAAAAACAGGTAAGGTGGCTTTCTCGCAGGTTATTCCTCCAAACGCAAAATCTGTTATATTAACGTCCAAAAAAGGACAGGTTGTTCAACTTGAACTTGCATCCGTGCCAAAACTTTCCCGGGCAACTCAGGGAGTAATTTTAATGCGCTTTTCAAAAGCGGGAGACCATATTGCCTCAGCAACTTGTATCGAAATAAAAGAAGAAATAATTAAAAAATTAGAAAAAAACGAAAAAAAATAAGCCGTTATGGTAATTGATGGCAAACAGTTGGCGGAAAAAATATTAGAAGAACTTGCCGTCCGTGTTGAGAAATTAAAAGAAGAAAAAAGCATTACGCCTCATTTAGCAGTTATCAGAGTTGGAGACGATCCAGCTACTACGGCATATGTAAATCAAAAAAAACGCATGGGCGAGAAAATAGGCGGCGTTGTGAGCATTTATAATTTTGACAAAAACGATTCACAAGAAAAAGTCTTAGAATGCATTGAATTTTTACAAAAAAAAGGAGACATTAACGGGCTAATTATACAACTTCCTCTTCCGCGCCAATTGAATGAAGAAATATTAACAAACGCTGTTGAAAAAGATAAAGATGTTGACGGTTTTAGGAAAGATTCAGGTTTTAGCGAACCAATCGCGGAAGCAGTTATTAGAATCTTAGAAGAAATTTTTTTACAGGAACAGCAAAATAAAAATACAGGCAGTAAAGAATTCCTCTCCTGGCTTAAGCCTCAAAAAATTGTTGTTATGGGTAAGGGTAAAACAGGGGGAAAACCGATTATTCATATTTTAAATAATCTGGGAATTACACCAACTATTGTTGACAGCAAAACCCCAAACATGGAAGAGTTAACGCAAAGTGCCGACATTCTAGTTTGCGCTATTGGCAAAGGGAAAATTATAACTGAAGGTATGATTAAAAAAGACGCAATTTTACTTGGAATAGGAATGCATCGGGAATCAGATGGAAAATTGCATGGAGATTACGATTCTGAAGAAATTGCTGGAAAAGCTGCCTATTATACCCCTATTCCAGGAGGTATAGGGCCCGTAAATGCGGCAATGTTATTGGTAAATGTTGTTAATGCGGCAGAAAATCAAAACTAATATGGACGTTTATGAAGAAGCAATAAAGCTTCACAAAAAATACCAGGGAAAACTTGAAACCGTTTCTAAAATATTTGTTAAGGACAAACAAACACTTTCCCAGGTTTATACTCCCGGCGTTGGTGCTGTATCAAAAGCAATTGAAGCTAATAAAGAATTGGCAAAAGAGCTAACTCTTAAAGGACGCACTATCGCAGTTGTTTCCGATGGAAGCGCTGTTTTGGGCCTCAGGAATATTGGACCCGAGGCTGCAATGCCTGTTATGGAAGGGAAGGCAATTTTATTTAAGCAGTTTGGTGGACTTGATGCTTTTCCGATTTGTATTGGCACCCAAAATACAGGCGAGATTATCACATTTGTGAAAAATTTGACTCCAACATTTGCCGGAATTAATTTAGAAGACATCGAAGCACCCCGTTGTTTTGTTATTGAACAAGCTTTGCAAGACATTGGAATCCCTGTTATGCACGATGACCAGCATGGCACAGCAGTTGTTGTATTGGCAGGACTTTTAAATGCTGCAAAAGTTGTCGGCAAGAGTCTGCAAGATTTAAAAGTAGTAATAAACGGCGCAGGTGCTGCGGGTATTGCAATTGCAAATATGCTTTTATGTAAGAGTTTTGAATCCGACATCTGTACTCCTGTTGGGGATTTAATACTCGTTGACAGCAAAGGAATTATAGATCGCGACCGAAAAGACTTGAATATATTCAAAAAAGAAATTGCAAGGTATTCAAATAAAGAAAATAAATCGGGTATTCTTATGGACGGCTTAATGGGAGCAGACGTTTTTATTGGTGTTTCAAGAGGTAATCTTGTTACTCCAAAAATGATAAAAACCATGAACAAAAATGCAATTGTTTTTGCAATAGCAAATCCAATCCCTGAAATTATGCCCGGTGACGCTAAAAAAGGCGGAGCAACAGTTGTTGCATCGGGAAGAAGTGACTTTCCGAATCAAATCAACAATGTTTTGGCTTTCCCTGGAATTTTTAAAGGTGCGTTAAAATCAGGAGCCACAAGAATAACAAACGTTATGAAACATGCCGCGGCTTACGCAATAGCAGGAACAATTAAGAATCCAACGGCAGATGAAATTATTCCAAGTGTTTTTTATCCAAACCTTGCCGACATTGTTGCAAAAGCAGTTTCAGATGCCACCTAGCTTCAAAATGACCCCTTGACAAGATATAAAACCCGTAGTATATTGGTATTTAACAATTTAAGTTACGGCGTTGACGGAGAAAGACAACACGAAAGTGAAGTCCTCGAGCTCCTGAGCCAGTTCCAGAAAAAATTCGAAAGAATAGTAAGGAACAGAATAAGCCAATTTGACTCTCTGTCAAGGCATTCACAGAGGGATTTTTAATCGAAAGATTACCAGATTGGAAAGAAGCGTGGCACCACGGAACAATCCGTCGCTTTCTGCGGTTCTCTCAGTAAGGAGAGGCCCAGAAAGGGGCGGATTTTTGGTATTCCGACAGTTTTTTAAAAATAGAATACCAACCCGCCGACCAATCGCCCTGTGAGGCGTGCATGAATAATACTGAAAAGCCGAACGGAAAGATTAGGCGGGTGTGAGTAAAAATGAAAGAAGATCCTGAAATCCCTTACAGGGTAAAAATTCAGGATGACAAAATTATATGAAAAAAAATATAAACAAAAAAGTGATTTTAGCGTTTTCAGGGGGACTGGACACTTCATTCTGTGTTCCTTATTTAATGGAACAAGGATATGAAGTTGTAACTGTGACAGTTAACACTGGTGGATTTACTAAAAAGGAACTATTAAATATTTCTGAAAAATCAAAAAAACTTGGAGCTGTAAAACATTATGAAGTAAATGCAAAAAAAGAAATGTTTGAAAAAATAGCTTCATACATCATAAAGTTCCACGCTTTATATCAAAGCTCATATCCAAATATGTGTGCTGATAGATACATTATTGCGGAGAAGGTTGTTAATATTGCAAAAAAAGAAAACACAAAATTTGTTGCACACGGATCAAGTGCAATGGGGAATGATCAGGTAAGGTTTGATTTATCTTTTATGTTTCTTGCGCCAAACTTTACAATCCTTACCCCTATTAAGGAGATTGGTGGAAATAGAAAAAAAGAAGAACAATATTTAAAAGAAAAAAGCTTGCCATTTGAAATTAAGCATGCAAAATATTCCATTAACAAAAACATCTTGGGTGCCACATATTCCGGATTGGAAATTGATCAGCTTAAACAAGCAGATAAAAATATATTTACCTTGACTAAATTAATTTCTCAAAAACCCCAAAAACATATACTTTCATTTTTAAAAGGAATTCCAACTCATCTAAATGGCAAAAAAATGTCAGGGGAAGAAATTCTTTCAAAGATGAATATAATTGCAGGAAGTTTTGGATTTGGACAAGAAGACTATACAGGTGACTGCATAATTGGAATAAAAGGACACATTGCATTTGAAGCACCAGGAATCTTAACCCTTATAAAAGCACACAATGCATTACAGCAAGTAATACTGACAAAGCAACAACAAAATATTGGTGAATATATTAGTCACCAATTTGCCGAACTTTTATACAACGGTAAGTTTTTTGATTCAGTGTTAAAAGATTTACAAGCATTTATTGATTCTCAACAAAAGAGTGTTAATGGAAATGTAACGCTGATATTTGATTCCCATCAAGTTAAGGTTTCAGAAATTTCTTCGCCTAACTCTCTTATTAACCCTAAGATTGCAACATACGCTCAACAAGCTAGTTGGACAGCTCAAGACGCAAAAGGATTTATTACTTTATTTGGACTTCAGGAAAAAATATCTGCGCAAAAAGGAGAATTATATGAATAACGTAATTTTGACATCAAATTCAAATTCTACTTTTGTTCCAAATAATTCTTTACAAAAGGACATTCAAATCATTCTAGGGAAAAATGTTGCTGAAAAACTAAGTGAATCAGAGATAGATTTTCTTTCAAAAATGTATAGTCAAAAACTTGCAAAACACAAAGAAACAATGCTGCAGCTAACTAAATTTCAATTAAAAAAGATTATTAATAGTGGCCTGATGATAATAGCTATTGATAAAAATACAAAAGAAATTATTGCCGGAGGAAGAATTATGTTTCATAAAAATCATACATATGAATTTTGCAGTTGGGTAGCTTTTAAAAAGGGTTTTGGAAAAATAATTATAAATTCTGCCAAAAAATTGGCACTTTCATTAGATAAAGCAGCAAGCCTTTACAGCGTAATTCAAAAAGACAATATATACGCTCAAATCGCATTGGAAAAAACAGGTGCAAAAAAATTGAATTCAAAACCCAAAGATCTTGTACTTATTTTGGAAAAATCAGATGGGAAAAAAGCGGATGCTGTGTATTTTGAACTTTAAATTTATGAAAAATAAGATATACGACGGAATTTATACAAAAGGACCAAATCAACAAACAGATTCATTCATTGTAGATTTTGCACAACAACAAGCAGACAGTGAAATAGTACCTTTTTATTTGTGGGAAACGTTGGCGCACAATTATATGCTAATGAAACAAAAAATTGTACCAGAAAAAGCTGCAAAGAAAATATTAAAAGAGCTAATTTATCATTCTGAAAATATTGAAAAGAATGGATTTATTGTTGACCCGTTAATTGGGGACGTGCATGAAAATTTTGAAAATTTATTAATAAAATCAATTGGTGATATTGCGGGATGGATGCATGTTGCCAGATCAAGAAATGATCAAATTACAACAGACCAAAAGTTAATTACCAAAAAATTACTTTTTGATCTTTATGGTCAAATTTTTAATCTTGCAAAAGTTTTAGAAAAAAAGGTTTACAAATACAAAAATGTTGTTATGCCGGGATTTACCCATTTTAGGGTAGCGATGCCTTCTTCATTTGGTTTCTGGTGGCAATCATATTTACAGCAAATTATTGAGTGTGAAGAAATTTTAAAGTCAGTATTTTTAACAACAGATATTTCTTCCTTAGGAGCCGGAGCATCGTATGGTGTGAATTGGCCGATTGATCCTAAAATGACCGCAAATGACTTAGGCTTTGATAAACCTATGATAAATGCTCTTTTCGCTTTAAATTCAAGAGGAATACATGAATCATACGTTTTAGGACCACTTTGCAGTCTATCTGTAGTTTTATCGAGAATGATGGAAGATATTATTTACTTTAGCTCAGCTGAAATAAACTTTATTTTTGTTGATGAATCATTTACAACAGGAAGTTCAATAATGCCTCAAAAAATGAATGCTGTTGTGGCAGAAAGAACAAGAAGTAAAGCTGCGAAAATATTAGGAAATTATATTACAACTTTAATAAGTTTGAAGGGAACACCTTCCGGTTACAACATGGACTCTGCAGAAACAAAAACTTCAATAATTGAGAGTTTAAAAATATTTATTGACACAATTAATATTGTTGCTCAAATGTTAGAAACAATCTCTCCCAATACAGCAGCTATGGGAAATGCTGTTGCACCGTCTTTGGCTACAAAGCTTGCGGATTGCCTCTCTCAAGATTATCAAATTCCATTTAGAAAAACCCACCAGATTGTTGGAAAAGTTCTCCAACAAATTGATAAAGACATCTCAAAAATATCTTCTGAAAAATTGGAAAAAATAATTATGGAAATTGTTGGCAAAAAAATTACGCTTCCAAAAGGATATTTGCAAAATATATTAGATTCAGAAAATGCTTTATCACAGTACTACTACAAAGGGTCTCCAAATCCAACATATGTAGAAAAGGTAAATGCGGAGCTTTCGATACAAAACCAACAATTTTTAAACTGGTTTAAAAAAGAGCAAGAAAAATTTTATGATGCTAAGAAAAATTTAGTAAGCAAAGTTAAAAAATATTTGAAGGAAAAATAATATGAATTTATTAAAAAAACTAATACAAATACATTCTGTTTCAGGGAGTGAAAAAGAAATTCAACAATTTATATTTGATTATTTCTTTAAAAAAAATTTGCAACCTTTTTATGTTGGGGAAAACGTTGTTGTAAAAATTGATGGAAATGACAATAAAAAATCTCTAATTTTTAATGCGCATGTTGACACAATTTCTGCTGGGAATACAAAGCTATGGAAATATCCACCTTTTGCAGGAGTAAAGACAAATGGAAAAATATATGGAGTGGGAGCAAGTGATAGCAAAGCAGGAATTGCAACCCTAATGATGCTTGGAAATGAATTTAAGAAAAATAAACCAAAGTGTGATATCTGGTTAACATTTGTTGTAAAAGAGGAAACAGACGGATCGGGAACAAAAAACTTCATTAATCTCTTTACCAACAACTATAAGAAACAATATAAGGAAATTGCCGGGATATTACTTGAGCCGACAAATCTTTCCAAAATTGAAATTGCTCATAAAGGAAATGTTTTCCTAAAGGTTATTACATATGGTGATAGTGGACATGGATCTGCTCCTGAGTTGGTTAAAGAAAACGCAATCAATATTATGCAAAAAGTAGCAAAAAAACTTTTAAAACTAGAGAAAGAATGGAAAAAAGAATATGAAGATTCACTTTTAGGAAGCCCCTCAATTGCTTTATTTACTTCATTACACGCAGGAGATCCCTTAAGCCCTAATAAAATTCCAGAAACTTGTGTCGCAACATTTGATATTCGCACAACACCAAAAATGCATAAAAATGCTTTAGAAATGGTGAAGAAAGAAATAAAGGAAAAAAATATTGAAGTATTCACAAAATACAAACCTTTAGAATGCGGATTTACATCTCCCAACGCAAGAATTGTAACAATCACAAAATCAAGCGCTGATTCGGAGATTTGTGCTTCTTCAAGCTCAAACGACCTTTTATTTTTTACAAAAGCAGAAATTCCCGCTGTAGTATTTGGACCGGGGAATACAAATGAAAAACACAAAGTAAATGAGTTTTGTGAAATCAAAAACTTGATAAAAGCAAAAGAAATTTATAAAGAAATTATTCAAAAATTTTAATATGAAAAATGAATCAAAAAAACTAATCGTTATCGGGTGTGGACCAAAAGGAACTGCCCTTGGCGTTAAAAATAAAGTGCTTCAAGACTTAGGTTATAATGTTCCCGATGTTATTATCATTGAAAAAGAAAATGTTGGCGCACACTGGGACGGCAAACATGGATTAACACACGGCAGATTACCTCTTGGGTCTGCTCCACAAAAAGATATTGGCTATCCTTACAGATCTTTATTTGATAAAAAGGTTGATAAAGAAATGCAAAAGTACTCATGGAACGCATACATGATTGAAAAAGATTATTACGTTGATTGGATTGATAAAGGAAGACTTGCCCCAACCCATATTGAATGGGCAAAATATTTTCAGTGGGCAGTTAAAAAGGCAGGGGTAAAAGTTTATAAAGGTGAGGTAGTAAAAATTAATAAAGAAGAAGATAAATGGAAAGTCAAATTTATTAATGGCAAGGCCAATGAAGTAATGGGTGACGGACTTGTTATCACTGGCCCAGGCGAACCAAAACAACTGCCTATTTATGGGATTGTTGAGAAAAAAAATTCAATTCCCACTGTCCTTGATGGTAAAAATTTTTGGCAATTTGTAAAACATTTTAGAAAATTAAAAAATGTAAAGATTGCGTTACTTGGCGGGGGAGAATCTGCAGCTTCAATTATCGTTGGGCTCCTAGATCATGTTGATATCGCAACAGTTAAAGTTGATTTAATAAATAATGGCCATGCAACTGTTTTTACAAGAAATGAAAACTCACTTGATAATATGCATTTTTCAGACCCAACCCATTGGAAACTTCTAACAGAAGAAGAAAGAATACGCTTTATTAAAGCGGCAAGAGCAGGAAATTTTTCCGTTTATGCAAAAAATATTATTGACGAACATTACCTTAATTCATGGGTTTCATACAAGGCGGTTAATATGAAATATGTAAAACCGCTAAAAATTGTAGCCGGCTCTGACAAACCCGGTCTTGTTTATTCATTAGCAGATGGAAGCATTAAAAAATCCGAATATGATTTTATTATTTCCGGAATTGGATTTAACGCATTAAGTTTTACGAAATTTATGAAAGATACAAATGAACTTACAAATAAACACGACCTTGAGAAAAAAATTCAAGATGATATGAGTGTTAAGGACATAAAACCAACACTTCATTTGCCAATGCTGTCTGCCTTAAATCAGGGGATTGGGTTTTCAGAATTAACGTGTCTTGGACTTTTAGCTGACAGAATTTTACAACCGTATGTAAGCAAAAAATAATATATGAAAAAAAATATTACATTGCAGGCAAAACAGATTATAAAAAATAAATTTGAGAGTACTAATATTCCTAAATTAGATACAGCGCTTGTTTCTTTTAGCGGGGGAACAGATTCTTCACTTATTGTAGCTATGATAAAAAATGGTGTTTACAAAGCTAAAAAAGTCTACCTTATATATGTTGATGTTGGTGAGGGACCAAATGATATAGCAAATGCAAAAATGAAAGCAAAGCATTTTGGATTTCCCCTAAAAATAATAAATGCAAAAAAGGAATTAAGCCAAAAGTGGTTACCGTGGGCTATTTGGGCAAATTCAGATTATCAAGGATATCCTGTTTCTACCTGTATAACAAGACATCTTATTGCAAAGCATATTAGTATTGAAGCGAAAAAATTAAACGCTGATGCAATTTTTGAAGGTGCATCTGGAAAAGGTAATGACCAGTTTAGAAAAACCAACGTCTATGCATATTTTATTCCAAAAGCAGAAATTATATACCCTGTGAGGGATTTTGATCTAACGCGTACAGAAGAGGAAATCCTTACAGAGTATTGGAAAATTCCTCTTACCGAAGTTATTAAAGGCGGTAATGATACAACAGTTTGGGCAAACTCCATAGGTAGCGGTGCAATAGATTTGAAAACAGAAATTCCTGATTCTGTCTGGACGTGGCTGACTCCACCTAAAAAAGCTCCTGACAAGCCAACAATCATCTCGTTACAGTTCGAAAATGGTTTGCCAATTGCTTTAAATGGAAAAAAATTGGGACTTTTTGATCTTCTTTGGAAACTTGACACAATTGCTGGAAAAAATGGTATCGGGTATATAGACATGTTTGAAGATCAAATGCTTAATTTAAAAAGCCGTGAGATTTATGAAGCACCTGCAGCAACAGTGATTTTAAAAGCCCACAAAGACCTTGAAGGAATGTGTCTTGCAAAACAAGAAAGACTATTTAAAACAACCATTGAAGAGAAATGGGCATACCATATATACCATGGCGATTGGTTTCATCCACTAGTTAGGTCTTTAGAAGCTTTTATGCAAAATATGCAACATGTTGTGGAAGGAGAATTGACCATTGAGCTTTACAAAGGAAACGTGACCATATTGGATAGAAAATCTAAAAACTCCATTTTTCGCCCAGACATTAGAGGTCTCCATTCAAAATCCTTTGACCAAAAACTTAATAAAGGAGTTGCTGCAATGACTGCGCTACAATATAAAATTCTTGCAGACAGAGAGCAAAAAATAAAATAATCTGCTAAAATACTACACGTAAAGTAAAAAATTGCTTCTTGGAGTTAGACAAAGCATAATATTTTAAAAAAATGAATAAAAATCAGGAATATTTAAAAGTTAGCTCCTACGAAGGAAAAAAAGGCGAGGTCAAAAAAGTTGTACTTTTGTATTCCGGCGGACAGGAAATATCTATAATTCTAAGGTGGATTCGGACTGAATATAAAGCAGATGTAATTGCTCTTATAGTTGATATTGGTCAGCTAACCGATAATTTAGATGAAGCAAAAAACAAAGCGCTTAAACTGGGTGCTATTAAAGCATTGATTATTGATGCCAGGGAAGAATTTGCTCAGGA
>JANWKV010000018.1 GCA_025451195.1 Candidatus Microgenomates bacterium
TGACCCGTGCAAAAGAACTTTTATATTTTACTGCTGCCGATTTTTACGGTACCGGCAAAAGGCCAAAAAAGCTTTCCCCTTTTATCTACGAGGCTTTGCCTGATTTAAAAGAAATAGTGTCGCAAAAGAAACGGATTCAGCAATTGTCTCTTGCCGATGTTTTTTCCGGATATAATTCCCCGGAAGAAAAAGAAGAAAAAAAACAACCTCTTAAGCTAACCTACATTACGTACTCCAATTTACAGATGTTTGATATTTGTCCTTTGCATTATAAAGCAAAAGTTGTTTTTAACATTCCAACGCCTGTTGCGCATGTACAAAGTTTTGGAATTTCTTTACATAACGCCCTTTATAGATTCTACAGGTTGGTACAGGAAGATAAAACTCCAAAGCTTAAGGATTTATTAAATTTACTCAAACAGGAGTGGATTTCGGACGGATACGAAAATAAAAAGCATGAAGAAGAAAGATTTTACCAGGCAACAAATATTCTTGAACATTTTTATAATGATGAGTGTAATCCCTGTATAAAACCTTTAGCACTTGAGCTTCCATTTTCTTTTAATTTAAGAAACGGAGTAAAAGTTTTTGGGAAAATAGATAGGGTTGATAAAAAGGCCGAAGGGGGAATTGAAATTATTGATTATAAAACAGGTGCAGATAATCCAAAAGCCCAAAAGGCACACGAGCTGCAACTTGCCATGTATGCTCTGGCTGCAACTAAAGTAAAGGATGAGGTTTTGAATAAAGACCCTAAAAATATAACACTTACTCTTCAGTTTTTGGACGGAAATACAAAAAAATCTATGACCTTTACTAAAGAAGATTTGGATAAGTTAGAAAACGAATTAATTAAAAAAATAGAAGAAATAGAAAAATCCGATTTCAAGTGCAGTAAAAACGTATTATGCCTTAACTGCGAATACAAAATGCTATGTAATACCCACTAAATGAGTTTAAAAAACTTAAATACATCTAATATTCCATTTTCCTCGACAGACCTTCCAATAAAAAAATTATATTTGCAGTTTTGCACTGCATAAGATAATTGGAATATCTTTTTCCCTGACATTTGGTAAAGCTTTTAGAACATCTGGGTGGGGATTTGGAGAATTAAAACCTATTTTCTCTCCGACAATTACGCCATCTATATCTAAAATTATTGCGTTAATCATATTTATATTTTATCACAGATTTAATTTGTCCTGTAGTTTTGAATGTGGTATACTATAGTTGTCCTAGGAAGAAGATTCACTACGGCTTTGGCCTAA
Source organism: Candidatus Microgenomates bacterium (assembly GCA_025451195.1). GTDB lineage: Bacteria > Patescibacteriota > Microgenomatia > Levybacterales > UBA12049 > JANWKV01. The sequence continues at coordinate 1,272 of JANWKV010000018.1, forward strand.
CGGCAAGAGTCGAGGAAAGTCCAGACAGGTATAAAACCGGGGATGGGATGTAAATCCCGACTAGTAATAGCTGGTGTGCATAATCTTTACCCACGTGTGGAATATGCAACAGGTCTTGAATAAACAAGACTTGAGAGCAACAGAGACGAGTGGGTGTGAAACGCGGTAATCCTACCTGCTGCAACTTCCGATCAGTGCGTGACTTGCGAAAGCAAAATAGGCGTTTTATCCAGCACTAATGACGAAGGCATTCTGCAAAGCAGAATTATTAAGGAGCAATTCTTAATAAAGATAGATTGTGAATAAACCCACCAAGCGAAAACTTGGCGAGGTGAAACAGAATCTGGCTTACTCTCTTCCTAGGATATTTATATTCTTCTTATCAGTCCGGGATAAGTTATCCGAACATTTTTATTCGTGCGTTATTTTGTCTTCCAACCTATCAAAAGAAAATTCAATAAGCAGTTTAATAACTGCCGCCGTAGGAACAGCCAATATTAGCCCTAAGACTCCTGCTATGTGTCCTCCCGCAACAACAGCAAAAAAGATAATAAATGGAGGCAATTTTGTCATTTTTTGCATTATTTGAGGGATAACAAAATAATCTTCTAATTGTCTGAGCAAAAAATAAATTGCGATAACAAATAGTGCTGCCTGAACTCCAGTCAAGCCAAAATTTGCACTATTTGTTAAAACAACTACAATAACCGTTACTGCTCCGGCAATAATCGGCCCAATAACAGGGACAATTTCGGCAATGCCGGAAAAAACGGCTAAAGTTAGCGCAAATTTTACTCCAATAATACTTAAAGCAATATATAGAGCTGTTGAGACGATAAAAATAAGAAGCAACTCCCCTCTTAAATATCCGTTTAATACAAAATAAATTTTTCTCAGAAGAATTTCTACCTCAACTTTATGTTTATTTGGAACAAAATGTACTGTTTTGTCAATAAATTTTTCTCCTTCCTGTAAAAAATAGAATCCTGAAAAAAGAAATATGAAAAAACTAATAACACGGGATATTGCCTGGGAAAAAATGGGAAGAAAAGAAGGTGACTCAAAAATATTAAGAAACCTCGATCTTTTAAAAGTAGTAATAAGATCATTTACAACGGGCGTCAACCAACTAGGCAAACCTGCCGCCTGGTGTTTTGTTGATTCTAACATTGCATTTATAACCCGGGTAATATCTGTTGATTCTTCGGCAATTCTTTTTGCCAATAACGCTCCTAAAGTTCCAAAAACAGATAAAATAAAAATATAAACTATTCCTATGCTTATTACGCGGGGAAGTTTAAGTTTATTTGAAAAAAAATTAACAAAGGGATTAAAAATATATGCAAATATTGCGGCTAAAATAAAAGGTGACAAAATCGCCCGTTCAGCAAACAGAAACCAAATTCCTAAAATAAAAAGAGAGATTATAAAAATAGTTCTTGCTCTCATAACCTAATTATATACCTTTCTTATTATTCTTAAGCAAACAAGAATAGTTTGGAAAGCGTTAGTACCTTTACGTAAATCTAAAAAAAGATCCGGACAATTAAGTCCGGACCTTTTTATACCCAATTAGTTTATATTCTGAAAGGGCATAATTTCTTCTAGACTGTATTTTGTGCCGATGGCACAAAATACAGTAAGAAGAGTACAAAAAAGTTTAGATTTATCTAACGACTTTTTTAAGTGTTTTTCCAGGTGTAAACCCCGGAGCTTTTCTTGCCTCTATTATTAATTTCTCTCCTGTTTTGGGATTTCGTCCCGGTCTGGCTGCTCTTTTTCTCACGGAAAATGTACCAAACCCGGTAATAACAACTTTTTCTCCTCTTTTAAGCGAATCCCTGATTGCGTTAAGAAATGCGGAAACGCTGTCTCTGGCCGCCTTGTTTGTTAAATTTGCTTTTTTTGCAACGAGTTCGATAAGATCTTTTTTTGTCATTGTCTTTCACCCCCTATCAGGCAGAAAATTATTTAGTAGGATTTTTTTGTTTATTAAGAAAAAATGATGTTTTAATCAGCTTAACAATACAACGTAAACAAAATACTGTCAATGGAGCAAAAGAGATCAGATTGATACAACAGTCTTATTTTTTATGTGGTTATTGATTCGCCTGATACGGCGCGGAATTCTCTAATAACAGTTACTTTAACTTCTCCGGGAATTGCCAAGGATCTGGAAATATCTTCCCTAAGAGTTTGTGCCAAAATAGTACATTGTGCATCGTCAATTTTTTCTGGCATTACAATAACTCTCAATTCCCTGCCTGCTTCAAATGCATATGCATCTGCTACTCCTTCATGTTTTTTTGCCATGTCTTCCATTTCTTTAAGGCGTTTTCCATAATTTTCTATGTCTTCAAAACGCGCGCCTGGTCTTGCGCCGGAAATGGAATCCGCCACATGAACAATGATTGATTCAACAGACGAAAACGGTATGTCTTCGTGATGCTGCGCGACACAATCAATAACCTTATCCGGAATGCTGAATTTTTTCAAAAGCTCAACCCCAAGTTTTACATGAGATCCTTCCCCTTCAACCACTTTTCCAATATCATGGAAAAGCGCGCCAAGGCGTACAACATTAACGTCTGCTCCGATTTCCCCGGCAATACTAACCGCAATTTTTGTTACTTCAAGAGAATGAAGAATAAGGTTTTGCCCATAAGACGTGCGGAATTTAAATCTTCCGAGTGTTTTTAAAAGTTCTACCGGAATATTAAATACTCCTGCTTCCTGGGCTAGTTTTTGCCCTTCTTCAAGCATTATTTTATCTACTTCTTCTTTTGTTTGATTAACAATTTCTTCTATTCTGAAAGGTTGAATGCGGGTGTCTTTTAGAAGTTTCTCCAAAGAACGCCTTGCAATTTCACGCCTTACCTGGTCAAAAGAAGAAAGCCTAATGATCCCTTCTTCGTCCAGCATTACATCAACACCTGTCGCAGTCTCAAATGCCCTTATATTTCTTCCTTCCTTACCAATAATTCTACCCTTCATTTCTTCCGATTCAACAGGAATTACAGAAACAGTGTATTCGGCAACAAAATCGGTAGCGCCATGGCGCATACTGTCTGCCAGAATTTCTTTTACTTTTGTATCTGCTGTGCGTTTTGCTTCTTCTTCTTTTTCGCGGATAATCCTTGCTACAATTTGCGCTTCTTTTTTCTCCACTTCTTCAAGGAGGATTTTCTTTGCTTCTTCGCGGGTCAAGCCGGAGATGTCTTCAAGTTTTTCCCTATACTCTTCCTGTTTTTTATCAAGAATTTCTTTTTCGCGGTCTAATTTTTCCTGTTTTTCCAACAGTTTTTTTTCTAAATCCAATGCTGATGTTTGAGACATAAATTTTTACAACAAGAAGAAACCAAACTTAATTGGCTTTATGAAGATAGTGAGAAACAATTTGCTTCATAATTTTCTTCATGTTTCTGGCTCTAGTATACTACTTTTTTAAAACCTCGTCAATGCAAATTTTGATAATATCATAACCAAACCCTCTTCTACCCAAGAATCCTCCGAGTCTTTGATAAATCTGCTGTCTCGATAAACCTTTGAATTTTCTAATGTTTTTCTCCACCAATTCCTTAGCTTGTTCTAATTCGCTTTTTACTCCCTCAAGACTTCCTTTTTTTATTTCCAACTCAAGATTTTTAATTATGTCGCTATTTATCCCTTTTTGCTTTAATTCCAGTTCTACTATTTTCCAACCCTTCTGTCTAAAATTACTCCTTTGCTCAACCCACCATTTCGCAAAAGTAACATCATCTAAAAATCTTTGCTTTTTAAGTAAATCGATAATAATTTGTATCTGCTCTTTTGTTGCTTTGAATTTTAATAAATTATCCCTAACTTCTTTTTCACTTCTGGGTCGAAGCGATAAATATTGCAGTGCTTTCGTATAAAACTTTTCATCCATAAATGTTTAATTTATTATACTAGTTTTAAATTGAGGGTTTAAATTCTGTAGCTATTGGGTGGAAAGAGATTCATTAAGATCTTTTTCCTCCGCGTCTTCTGTACCGACTTCCAAAGAGACCTTTGTTTTACTTTTTTCCATAATTTCACCAATTACCTTTTTTTCAAGATCTTTATTTTCCGCAAGATATTCCATTGCCGCAGCCCGCCCCTGACCAAGCATTGTGTCACCATATCTTAAGAAAGCGCCTGATTTACTTATAATTCCCATTTCAATTCCAACATCTAATATTCCGCCTTCTCTGGAAATTCCCTTTTCCGATACTTCAAATTCCGCCAACCTAAACGGCACCGCGACTTTATTTTTTACAATTTTTACCCTATGTCTACTCCCAACTACCTTATCTCCGTCTTTAATTGTTTCAATCTTTCTAACATCCATTCTAATTGTTGCATAAAATTTAAGTGCCATTCCTCCTGTTGTTGTTTCCGGATTTCCAAACATAACGCCGATTTTTTGCCTTAGTTGGTTAGTAAAGATAACAACTGTTTTTGATTTGGAAATAACTCCAGTTAATTTTCTTAAAGCCTGGGACATAAGACGCGCCTGAAGTCCCATCATTGCGTCTCCCATTTCGCCTTCTATTTCGGCTCTCGGAACAAGGGCCGCAACTGAGTCTATTACCAAAACATCTACTCCGCCGGAGCGGACCAGACTTTCCGTAATTTCCAAAGCCTGCTCTCCGGTGTCAGGCTGGGAAATTAAAAGTTCGTCCAGTTTAACCCCGACTTTTTCCGCCCATATCGGGTCCAGGGCATGTTCGGCATCTATAAATGCCGCAACTCCGCCGTGTTTTTGCGCTTGCGCAATAACAGACAAACAAATTGTCGTTTTGCCCGACGCTTCCGGCCCATAAATTTCTACAATTCTTCCCCTTGGCAAACCGCCAACTCCAAGCGCAATATCCAAAGGCAGCGTACCAGTCGAAATTACCGAAATATCAAGCCTTCCGGCAGCTTCCCCAAAACGCATAATAGACCCTTTGCCGTATTGTTTTTCAATCTGATCCATTGCCATTCTTACAGCATCAAGTTTTGGGCTTGATCCATTTACGAGTCCAGAGGCAGAAATATTTGTTACAGGGGGTTGCGCTGTTGCGGATTTTGCGTGTCGTCCCATCGTGGAATAATTCTAACACGCTACGCATAAAAATCAACTGGATCTTACTATATTATTTTGATAGAATAAACGAATAATCCAATATCGAGTAAACGAATGATTACTCTTCTTACTGCATTTTGCAACTTTTTATTATAAATAAGGTTGCAAAACCAGTATAGAATAAATTATACCCGAAACAATTTCAATCGTGAGTGGCATAACTAGTAAATTTGGATTATTTATATATTTGCTTATTTGTTTATTCCAATCGGGGATTAGTTTAACGGTAGAATGCGCGGCTGGGGGTCGTGCGGCTGGGGTTCAATTCCCCGATCCCCGACAAATCGAATAGGATATTTTTAAAAACTAAAGTAAGCGATTATTCCATCCCTCTTATTGTCCAAAAATCTGAAGAAAGAGAAGGATTTAAATAGTCATAGGGCATTAAAAAATATCCTTTTAAACCCCAAGACGTACCCCAACTGTTACGTAAAATAAATTGTTTCTTTGAGTCGTCATATCCAACCGCCATAACTGCATGGCCGCCAATTAACCTTTCCTCTTTTTTGGGCATGGGGACAATTCCGGTTTTTGCAACTTCTGGAGATTCAAAACTTTCATAAACCGAAAATCCAAAAACAAAGGGAAAATTTGTAGAAAGAGTATGTTTCATCTCTTCAAGTGTTGTAAGCCGGTAATAACTTGTAATCTGATAATTAAGCGCATCTTTGTAGGCATTCTCCGAAGGTTTTTGAGTAAACTTATCAATATTGTACGGCCATTCCGACTCAGGACATGCCCCTGCTTTAACCAGCGTTTTAATTCCGTCTCTAAGCATTGCCCCGCTGTCTGTATTTACCGTATGCTCAATCACACGTTCGTTGTAATAAATAAAAAGCCTGCTGAAATCCAATGTCTTTTTTAATTGCTGTTTTTTAATAAAATCTAAATTTCCCGCCA
>JANWKV010000019.1 GCA_025451195.1 Candidatus Microgenomates bacterium
CAGCCTCAAGCGAGTTTTTAATCCCCAGAAGTTGAAGCTAAAAGTGTTCGAGTCCTCTTCGGCGATTGATTTAGAATTACACAAAGCTAAATTTAGCCTCAAATATTCCAATGATTTCAAATATCATATAACTTGACTAATACCCCCTGGGGGTATATCATAATACCATGATCGTTGATATCAAAAAGCGTGCTGTGCACCGTTATAAAATCATTGATGGGCAAATAAAAGGATTGCAAAAAATGATTGATGACGAGGAATATTGTATGGATATCATTACTCAAAGCCTAGCGATACAGAAATCACTTGCATCATTAAATAAGCTCATTCTTGAAAACCATTTACGAACTCATATTACCGAGATGATGGAATCAAAGGATTCTTCCCAACATCAAAAAGCACTTGCTGAGTTATTGAAACTCTACGAACTACATAACATAAAGGGAAAATAAGAACATGAAACTATCTCTGCATGAAAAAATGATGCGTACCCATGGAGCAATGTCTTCCAATATGAAAGGTATGCCAAGAGATATCGTTTCTTATGAAATTGTCCTTAAAGAGAAAAAACAAATAGCAGAGGGAACACTTCTCTTTACCTTTGAAAAGCCAAAAGGATTTATCTACAAAGCAGGGCAACATGCACGAGTAACTCTCATTAACCCTCCTGAAACAGATGCAGAAGGTAATAGTAGATTTCTTTCTTTTGCAAGTTCTCCTCAAGAAAATTATATTACGTTTGCCATGAGGATGCGAGATACGGCATTTAAGCGTGTCTTAGGTAGTATGCCGATTGGAGAAAAGATACTAATGCAAATGCGACTGCATAGCCCACATGGTTCTTTTGCTTTGCAAGATGCTGCAGACGCTGGAAAACCTGCTGTGTTTTTGATTGGAGGTATCGGTATTGTTCCTGCTTTTTCTATGATTAAAGATGCGCTTCAAAAAAAACAGCAACATAAAATTTTTCTCTTTTATACTAATCGTCGTCCAGAAGATGCACCATTTTTAATTGAACTTCAAAAACTTGCAAAAGATAATCCTTCCACATTTTCGCTTATTGCCACTATGACACAATCTGAAAAATCTACAAAAGAATGGCATGGAGAAACAGGACATATAACAAAATCACTTATTGAAAAATATATCCTCAATCTCAATTCTCCAACATATTACATTGCTGGATTAACGGAAATGGTAAATGTGATGCAATTCCTATTGAAAGATGCAGGAGTAAATAAAAACAATGTTCGTGCAGAAGAATTTGGTGCTTTTAGTATGGCACATACAGGAGAAGGTAAAAAATGCTCATTAAAACATGATATTTTTCTCATAGGAATTATATTTTTGATACTTGTAGTAATTGTACTGCATATTATTGGTATTACTTTTTCACATCTCTTATTAAATATCTTGCTTTTTCTTTTAGTGGCTAAAATAGCACTTATTCTCTATTTCAAATTCAAACCTTTCCATACAAAACGACTACACTAATAAATATGAACGACTCTGCACATACAATCTATACTTGTCCTATGCACCCAGAAATCCAGGTAGATAAGCCTGGAAAATGCCCGAAATGTGGGATGAAATTAGTTGTAAAGGGGGCTGAGGTCAAAAGGGACACAGGCAATTCAAACTATACGCCTTTGATTGTTATTATCTGTTTAATAATACTTTCTTCGTTATCAATTTCTTTAGCATCAGGATTTTCTCTTGTAAAAATTATAAGTAATTTTATGATTGGTTTTTTCCTGGTTTTCTCAGGGTTTAAGTTAATTGATTTAGCTGGTTTTGCAGAAGGATATGTTACCTACGATTTGCTCGCACAAAAAGTATACGGATATGGCTATATCTATCCGTTTATTGAGCTTTTCTTTACGATTGCGATGATATTCTCTTTTCAGATAAGGACAGTTCTCCTTGCAGAAATTGTCGTTATGGCGTTTAGTGGAATAGGAGTAGCAATAAAACTAGCAAAACACGAAAAATTTCAATGTTCCTGTTTGGGGACATTCTTAAAAGTACCTCTGACAAAAGTTACTCTTATTGAAGATTTTGGTATGGCTCTCTTGGCAATTTTGTTGCTAGTATTAAAATGAGTTATGAAATCGCAGACTTTAATCACATGGATTAGTTTAGCAGGAATAATAGGACTACTGTTTGGTATTTTTTATACGTTTTTCGGTCTTAACGGTCTTCCAGTTTATCAAAAATTAATTCCTTCCTCTGTTTATATGCCTTGGAGTAATGGATTGTACGGAGCAGTTTTCATTGGTTTTAGTGTACTTCTTTTTTTTGTAGGTCGACATGCCTTCAAAACAAACGATAAATATCTTATGAAAGCTCTTCTTTATGGAATAGCATCTTGGTTACTTGTTGAAGCCTTATTTTCATTCTATTATGGTGTGTATTTCAATATAGGTGTTGATGTGTTGCTTATGATAGTTCTTGGACTCCCATTAGTAATTGGAATTCGGTCAAAAAAAGTAAAGTGATTGATATCACAGCTAAATAACCCTAAAAAGATGTAAATTGAAATGATGAAAATTTCTACATACAAGAAAATTATTCTATTCATTATAGTTCTTTTCTTTGTAGCTGTATTTGTTCCTCAAACATATGCTCAAATGATGATGAACTATGGAAATCCATCTATTACTCCTGAGCCAACCAAAATACAACAGCAACAACAGGATGAAGCAGCAGGCAAAAAACTATATGACGAGTTTAATAACAATCAAATAGCCTGCCAGAAATTAACTGCTGATAACTTTGAAAAAATTGGTGAATACGCAACGAGTCAAATGTTTGGCGGCAATACATCAGCGCATGTTGCTATGAATGAACGTATGCAACAAATGCGAGGCGAACAAGGAGAAGAACAAATGCATATACAAATAGGCAAAAATGTTACCGGCTGTTATTCTCAAAATCAAAATGGAGGTGTACCTCCTATGATGGGTTGGGGTGGTTATGGTTACGGAAATATGATGAATGGAAACTTTGGTTTGGGTTTTACGACATTCCATTTCCTCATTGCATTAGTAGTTTTGGTTGACCTTGTTCTTGTTGGTGTATGGCTTTGGAAACAGATAAAGAAGAAATAACTTAAATAATTGAATTTATTAAGCGAGGCTAGCTGAAAGTCCTAGCAGTAAAACAACTAAACTAGTTTTCATGAGGTTATAATTCAGTTAAGCATACATGGGAATTTGAATCTGATTTTGCTGAAATGTTTGATAAACTCGTGCAAAGTAGCTTACAAAGGTGTTCGATTCTAGTCCGAGCCGGATCACTTGATGCATATTGATATAGAAAAAAGTAGAATCTAAGAGTTATACGCTTCTTAGGTATTGGAGAAGGTTTGCTGGGGTAGTTAGAATAATATTAAATTTTTCTTTTAATTTATCAGCTTTAAAATGCTTAGTATTGTAGGATATGAGAAATTGTGCACTTGCACTTTGAGCGCCAGCAACAATATGAGCGTCATTTATATCTAAAACATACCCTGAGAATTCCGACTTTATTTCTTCTAGGGATCGATTAAGCTGAACTATAGAGAAATTATTTGCAACGAGATTATTAAGTTTTATTTCACTAAGGTTTAATCGTGCAACAACTGTTTTTAATTCCTGTAATGATACGTTTGAGACGAAAGATTGAAGCCCACCTGTTTGATTAAGTAATAAAAACGCTGCACCTGTTGATGAAATGAGAGAAGAAATAATAACGTCTGAGTCTACAAAAACTTTCAGAGGCATATTATAGTTGCGCTCGTACTTTTTCGATTTCTTCTTGAATACGAGATAATTCCTTTAAATCTTCCTTCTCTGCTTTGTAGAGATCGTAATCAAGTCCTGTAAAAACAAAAGATATGGAGCTTGCAGGGATTCTGTATACCTTGCCGATTTTCTTAGCGATAATTTCTCCACGGCTGATTAAATCATATATCGTATTCTTAGAAAGCTGAAGTATTTCAGCAACTTGCTCAGGGGTGTACGCTTTTGCAGAAGATGTAGTGCTATTCATATCTATATTGTACTAAACATAATCAAAGATGTCAATACCCAACTTAATTGCGACTGTTATTAATCATGTATCTCATTAATTTTGCTACCCAGGTTAACAGTGGTTCGATAGAAAGTGCATCCGGCTCACTTTCAAGTAAAAACATCTACCGTATACCTAGTACTCTTATGCTTTCTGGAAATAATCCTGCAACTTGTGAGCAAACAAGATAGAGAAGATAACTACAAATAATAAGCTTTAGTGTAGCAAAAATTACATGTTTTGAGGTCTTGGTAATGTAAAAAGGAAATACAATACTAAAAAGAAGATCAAAAAGTATTCCAAAAATAAGCGCTAGCCAGTATATGAGAAATCCTACAATCCCAATAGATTCTTTTGCCGACACGACACACGAAGCATAAGTAGCGGAGTGAATATTTGTTCCACAAGACCATGCAACCTGTTGAGACAATAGTACGTCAGCTAAGGTATGTATCCAATACCCAATAGTCATAACAAACACAATGATACCTACCAATACTCTTCTATAGGGAGGATGAAAAAATATTGCAAGCTTTTTTTCAAGGAGAAAGATAGTCTGCATTTCAGTGCTATCACTAGAATAACATAACTATCTAAAATAATATATGACAACAGTGGTACAATATTAGTGTATAATAAAGGAAGTATTATGGCTAAACCAACAATAACACCAGAACAAAAATTGAAAGAGTTAATTGTCTATATTTCGACAAAGTGTTCTTCTGATGGAAAATACAGTAAAACCAAACTGAATAAAATTCTTTTTTATTCTGATTTTTTGTTTTATTTAAAAAAACAAAAAGCAATTACTGGAGCTTCATATAGGCATTTGCCATATGGTCCTGTACCAGATGATATAGAAAAGTTGCTTAAAAATATGAAAGGAACAGATATTGCGATTGCTGTTACAAACGCAGGTCCTTATCTACAAAATAAAATAGTAGCATTAAGAGAACCAGATCTCAGTTTATTTGATGCTGATATGATTGCACATGTTGATTCTGTTATAGATGCAGTATGTAACAAAAGATCACTTTCAGCTACAAACTTAAGCGATATGACACATCAAACAATGGGTTGGCTTGTTACATCTGATGGAGAAGAAATTCCTTATCAAACAGTATTTATTAAAGATAAAAAACACCAAGTTGCAACTGCATGGGAGAAAACTAGAGCAAAAGAACTTGCAAAGGAGTTTGCTGGACAATACGGTTTGCCAAACGAACCCACATATGATAGATCAACCGCATCCGTGTAAAACATGTGAAGAATCTCCTCTATATGAGAAGAATAAGAAAGCAATATCCAGTAACATAAAGCTACTCGATGATTTCTTGAGGGGACCTATATTTGCAATTTCTTCAAAACCTGAAGAATTTCCTGTTCTTAATAATCAAACTCTTATTCGGAGCATAAAAGTTGATGGAGCATTGGGAGTACCCAATGTGGTGATTTATTTTAAAGAATTTGAAGAAAAGATAGTTCTTCTTGATATTGAAGTGGATATTCCAATCTAAAGCCTACTGATTTTTTCTGTACGGTATGTTATGGTATAGTTACCTAAAATTTAGTTCCCGCACAGTTTTTTCTTTTATAATAAGTAAAACACCCGACTCCGGAAAATCCAAGACCGAATTTGCCGTCATATTACCTGTTAGAATGAAAGATTTTAAAGCTCCAATTATTGCTCCATGAGTGCATATCAAAATCTTTTTGTAATTTTTGTGCGTGATTTCATCAAAAAAACTTTTAACTCTTTCTTCCACGCTTCCAAAACTTTCAGCGTGAAATTCGTTTAATCTTGTATCAAAAGTAAATTCTTTTCCGGAAATTTCTGTTACAATTTCCGCGCTCTGTTTGCACCTTGGTATTTCCGATGAAACATTATGATTTGTATCTATACTTTTTAAATACTCCCCAATTTTTTTTATTGCGTGTTTACCTTCGGGCAAAAGGCCTGCGGTAAACATCCGGTCTCCGTATTCTTCTCCGGGTTTTACTGCGAGACCATGGCGGAAAATGTAAAATGTTTTATCCATTTTTGCTTAAACTTTCAAATTCAAAATCTATGCATTTTGCGACATTTTCCCAGTCTAGGTCTTGCACTCTTTCAAAAACTTCTCTGCTGACTTTTTCGTGGAATTTATCATCAATGAGTAAATTCTCCATGATTTGTTCTAAATGAAGCGGATTGTTAGCGGACGATACAAGGGTTTGGTGCTTTTCGTCAAATAAATCTGATACGCCGGTAACGTCAGTTGTGATTACAGGGATTCCGCAACTCATCGATTCAAGAGCTGTCATTCCAAAACTTTCATATTGGGAGGGTCCAATCAAAAATTCTGCTGCATTATAATAGAAAGGAAGTTCTTCCGGTTTCTTACGTCCTACAAATTTTACAGAGCTTTTTAAGCCTAAAATTCCTCTTAATTCTTCCAGTCTTTTAAGCTCTTCCGGCCAAAATTCAACGCTTTTGGACGTATCTCCGCCAACAATCCATAAATAGACATTAATTTGCGGATTTTTTTCAACCAGCATTTTCATTGAATATAGTAAAACATCTATGCCTTTTAAAGGTTCAATTCTTCCAACAAATAAAATTAATTTTCCGTTTTTATGGAAGCCAATTTTTTCCTTAGCCAAATTTTTATCAATTGGGCTAAATTTTTTTGTGTCCACTCCCGGGCTCACAATAGCTATTTTTCCGTCCTCACAACCATACAGAAATTTTAAGTATTCTTTGTCTGTTTCTGAAGGCGAAATAACAATAGCCGCTCTTTTTGCGAGCAACTTTTCGGCATAAATTCTTTCTATGCTTTCTTTTTCCTGGTCTGTTTTTGCAACCAAATTTTTCATTAAGGCTAAGGTGTGGAATGTAATTGCAAATGGTATATTCCACTTTTCTCCAAGGTTAACGCCTGCAATTCCAGACATATAATAATGGCAATCAATTAGATCATAGCTTAGGGAATTTTTTTTGACAAAGCCATTCAAATTATCCACGAATTCCGGGATATATCTTATAAGCTCTTTCTTTTCTATGTCTTTTTGAGGTCCTGCTTTAATATGAATAACACGAAGGTTCTTAGAAATTTCCACAATCTTTTCGCTGACGCTATCTTGCTGGCGTGTAAAAATATCTATAGAGTATCCTATTTTTACCAATCTTTTTGAAAGCTCCAAAACGTAAATATTCATGCCTCCCACTTCTTTTCCCTCCTGGGAAGATAAGGGGCATGTGTGATAAGAAATAACTGCAATTTTTTTCATTTATTTACAGTTCCATTATACAGAAACTATCTGAGGGAAAAATGAGTATTTCGAGCGCTTTATAAACTATAGGAGATATTTTGCCTAAAAATAATACGCAAAATGCCATTAAGGAGGAGTAATTTTAGACACTTGACATTATTATAGGTATATAGTAAGATTACAGGACGTAAACTCGTGAGTTTATTATGAAATCAATTAGAAGTTTAATTCTTGCTTTTATCGGTGTCATTGTTTTAGGCTACTTAACTCTTACTTTAGGAATAACTCAAGCTCCTCAATCGCACGCAGATTTTTTACCTACTCAATCTTTTGATTGTGGAGGAACAAGTTTGCATTTTGAATACGGGAAAGACTCGGAAACAGCATGTACAACAAGTTATCAATCAACGGCATACGTAACTGTTTCGGTTAATGATACAAAACATATAGGTATTGGCAATTGGCGCATTTACTGGGGCGCTGCCTCATTTTTCTGCACAGATCCTAGTAAAGGATCTAATTGTGTGCAAACTACCGAAGGTTTTGGAGGATTTTCAGGAAACAGGGGTTATACAGACTTCTCTCTTGGGAGCGTTGGTGCATCCAAGAAAGTGTTAATGCCATCTAATGTTTTACAGCCAGACCAGAGTAAGTATCCAAATCAGGCTTGTGGAAAATACCAAAATGATTTTGGTTTTTATATTTCCCGTCAGGGATATACAGATCACTGGTGTTCGGCAGTATATTTTGACAATCTTCAAGATCTTGGAGGAACAAACAATCAGGCTTCATCGTGCAGTACCGGAGTTAAATGCACAACTCCAACAAGTACACCAACACCGACAAAAACACCAACTCCAACCGTGACTAATACTCCTACACCGACAAAAACGCCTACTGTAACTAAAACACCAACGCCAACTGCGTCTAAAACTCCGACCCCAACAAACACGCCTACTCCAACTCGTGGAGCAACCCCTACACCAACTCACACGCCAACACCAACGGCAACACCAACCGTAACTGAAACACCAACGGAAACACCGACAGGTACTTTAACACCAACGGCAACACCAACCGTAACTGAAACACCAACGGAAACACCATTCCCAACAAGTACGCCAACCTCTACTCCAACAGGAGTTAACACAAACAATTGCAATGGATCTTCACAAAGTGGTAACAATGACAATAATAATTGTAATCAACAAAATCAAAACCAAAATCAATCTCAAACACAAAATAATAACCAAAACGTAAACATTACGCTTAATCAACCTGCACAACAAGTATTGGGTACAACAACAGTAGCTGCGGCTTCAACAGCAACGGCACTGCCGGGTACTGGTACGCCGCTTGAAGTATGGGAATTGTTAGGCAGTATTGCTCCTCTTGGAATATTCCTCAGAAGAATTACAGGTAAAAAATAATTCTCAATTATTAGGCGTTACCCCAAATATTGTTACAAGAGTTCCCGGGTTTTGGCCTGTTGCATACGTTGCAGAGGATAATGTTGGAGGGTCTGCCCAATCGTAAAGTTGTTTCGCATCCAAAACAGGTAAATTAACGCACCCGTGGCTAAATGGATGCCCGAATGGTGGGTTCCAGTATGCACCGTGGATCGCGTAGCCGTCTGTTTTTTTAACATCTTTGTCGTTTGTAAAAAACATTGTCCAAGGTACATTTGGTAAGTCGTAATAGTCTGACCCGCTGCCGCCTGTCATTCTTGTAGCAGTGAGTTTGATCCAAATATGAAAATTACCTGTTGGCGTGTGGTGCCATTTGCCTGTTGAAACAGGGAAACTAAACAGTAAATCATTGCCCTGAAAGCCATATAATTTTTGGTTTGTTAAATCTACGTAAATATGCTTGTTGGGGTCACTAGTTGCCCCCAGAACAGCAGAGACGCCGGATTTAAGAGCTAAGAGCGTGTCAGGGACAGCTATTTGCTTTCCCAAAAAAACACCGCTTTTTGCGTTAGGCTCTATATTGCCTGATAAATTATCTATGCAACTTATTGAATTTGCGCAGAAAGTGGTGCCCAAATGACTTCCAATAACTAAAATTACGGCAAAGACAACTGCAAATAGTCCCACGAAAAGAGCTAAAAACTTTCTTAAACCGTCCAAATTATTTCCCTTTTCCTTTATGCCATTCCGCTTCTTTTTCTTCACAATCTTAGACTACAGCAGTTTTTCAGACATGTAAAGAGGTACGGAGTAAGTTGACTTTTATCTTATAGTTTGATAAAATATCACCTCTACTTTCGTGTAGACATTTTTTTATGTTTTCAACCATTTTGGCAACCATTGCCGCTATTTCCATTATAAATTCACAAAGTGCTGTTGTTAAGCCCCAAGATATCTTGGCTTCACACCAGTTTTCACTGGAAGACAGATATCAAGTGGCCTCAGTTAATAATGTGTTTAAAGAAAATATACTTCTTTCCCTTGCCTACCTTAGAGGAATTAGCAAAACAACACCTGTTGACTGGAGTGAAGTTAATAAACCTTTTCATTTTGAATTAACCCTTAAGCCCGGACAGGTTTTTGCGTTCCATGATTCTGTACTTCCCCAATATAAAGGTAAAGAAGGCTACACAACGCACGCGCACTTTGATTATCAGGAAGGGTTTTTATCGGACGGCTACCTATATGGGGATGGAGTTTGCCACTTGGCGTCTTTAATCTATTGGGTCGCAAAAGACGCAGGTCTTGACACAAATGCTCCAACAAATCATGACTTTGCGGTAATTCCGGATGTTCCTAAAGAATACGGCGTTGCAATTTACTATGCTCCGGGTGAAGAGTCAACAAGTGCAAATGAAAATCTTTATATAACAAACAACAAAGATAAAGAGATATCTTTTGTTTTTGATTTTGACGGAAATGATTTAAAAGTTACTTCGGAAGAAAACTAACAATATCCAATCCGTTGTATAATTGGAAGATGGACTCCACTTTCACTTTCGTAGATGTAGAAACAACAGGGCTTTCTCCAAAAAGCGACAGAATTATAGAAATAGGAATTGTCAAAGTTAAAAATAACAGAGTTTCTAAAATTTATGAAACACTTATTAATCCTAAAATCCGCATTCCACGAATAATAACCCAAATAACGGGAATTTCGCAAAAATCCCTTTGGTCTGCTCCTTCTTTCAGGGAAGTGATGAATGATGTTTACCGGTTGTTGTCAAACAGTGTGTTTGTAGCCCACAATGTTTCTTTTGATTATAATTTTTTGCAAAATGAATTTGAAAGGTATGGGTATGAATTTCAAAGTCCTTATTTTTGTACTGCAAAATTATCAAGAAGTATATTTCCGGAATTCCGCCACCATAATTTAGACAGCATAATAGAGAGATTTTCTATTGAGTGCGAAAACCGCCATAGAGCCTTAGGTGATGCAAAAGTTTTGTGGGAATTTTTTCAGATTTTGCAAAAGAATCTTGGTAAAAAAAAATTTACAAAAATATTATTACCCCAAATTAGATCCGCACGGTAGGCTTTTCTAATTTAATTTTGCACTTGTAAAAATTTCTGATACTGTAGTAATAAGGAGTACTATGTCAAAAATTTCTTTTCCTAAGTTTAACTTTAAACTTTTTGGGCTTATCTCATTTGCGCTATTGGTTTTAGTCGGACTTCCCGTAACTCTTTACGAAGTGCAACAACAGCAGCAAGTATCGCAACATGCCGCGACTTTCGGAGATAAAACAGACACATGTGACGCAAAATCAGGAACCCCAGGTGTTCATAGATTACAGGTTAATTTCCGTGAAGTTCCGGCTTGCAGCACAACGTCCAATTCCTCTCATCAAACAATTGTGGACATTACACTAATTTCAGGCGTAAATATCGGAAGCAAAAAGATCGTACTTGATTGGGATGCAACTACTTTCTATTGCGGTACGGAGTCAGCATCTGACGGATGGAGCGGGAACGGGTGTTATGGTCATAAACTTTATGCTTCAGGCCAGTGTACGATTACGCAAAGCACAAATAACTGCGTAAATATTACTCTCCCTGCTCAAATGCCAACAGGTCTGTATGCAGGAAGAACTTGCGGACACTATCAAGATGATTTTTCATTTAATTATAATGGGTCTTCAACTGTTGGCGATGGATATTGCCATTATGGCTCGGTTGTTCCTGTAGAAACCGAACCGGGCGGAGGCACATATTGCGGTTTTGACTGTACGCCTGTAACGTCAACGCCCACACCGTCAAATACTCCAACAATTACACCAACTAAAACTCCTACGCCGACAATTTCTATTACTCCGACCATTACTCTTACAGAAACACCAACCGGTACTCCCAGCGCTACCCCAACAGATACTCTTACGCCTACAGAAACACCAACCGGTACTCCCAGCGCTACCCCAACAGATACGCCAACAATAACGCTTACGCCAACAAATACAACCACTCCGCCCCCCGGTTCAACGCCCACTCCAACATCAACTATTACTCCAACTCCGCCCCCCGGTTCAACGCCCACTCCAACGCCAACAAAACCTCCAAGTGGTCCAACCAATACGCCAGGGCCAACGCACACTCCGGCACCTACCCACACTCCGGCACCTACAGTGATTGTGGTAAGGCCGACAATTCCACCATCAGGTCCTGTTAGTCTGGTTTTGAATGCGGGAGTTATTGGTTTTGCCGCAACGCTTTTAGGAGGGTTACTGCTGATTCTTTTTTAAAGTAAGAAGTTATTTTCCGTTGCTATCTACTAAGTCTGTAATGTCAATTCCTTTAATTTGAGGCAAGCTATTCCCGATTAAGCCTTTTAAATCGCCATGCATTCCGTATGTGCTGTCAATTACCTGGCGGATATTTTTTTCGTCTCTTGCCCATTTATTTGAAAAATACCGTTTTTCTTTTTCTATTTCCTGTTGCATATTTGTAAACGAATCTATAATTGCTTCTACTCTGTGTTTGAATTCGGTGCCGGATAAATAAGAGTAAAGTATTTCCATTTTTTCATCTTTACCCTTTACGGAATTTTTTGCATAGTACAATTGTATAAGTTTTGCACGCAGAGTATCAGCCATGGGTATTACAAAATTTTTTTGAGTAACCCAAATACTATTTCTAAATCCTGCAATTTTCATATTACTTGGAAGAATTTCTGATATAAGTACTCCTTCTTCGGCATTTATTGCTCTTTTATCCGATTTCAATTTTTCGATCCATCCCTCAGACCACAATTTTGTATTTTTTAATTCCC
>JANWKV010000020.1 GCA_025451195.1 Candidatus Microgenomates bacterium
AAGGTTCTGCTAAATATTTAATTCAATAAATGACCGAAAAACAAATAACATTTAAAAACAACAAAGGGAATAAACTTACTGGATATTATTATAAAGGAAAAACAAAATCTCTCATTATTTCCTGTCATGGTTTACACAGCTATAACTTTTTTCCGGATATTAATAAAATTTTTGATTTTTATCACAAGCTTGGATTTTCGGTTTTAAGGTTTGATTTTTCCGGATATAACAAATCAGAGGGTAAAAAAAGCGTTGTTCAAAGAATAGATGACATTAACAGTGCTGTTAAATTTCTAAAAAAAGATTACAAAGAAGTAATTATTAGCGCGCAAAGTCTTTGCGCTTTACCAGCTGTAATTGCGGTAACACAAAATCCTTCAATAACAAAATTTATTATTACTAACGGGCTTTTTAATTTTAATCAAATAAACTTAATCATAAAAACCCAAATTAAAATTCGACTACTATTAAATAAATCATACAGAGAAGAGAAGAAATTTTTAGAAGAAAACATTCACGTGGAAAAAATTAAGATTCCAACGCTTGTAGTTTATGCAGATCAGGACAAAGTGGTAAATAAAAAACAGTCAATTGATTTTTTTAATGCGTTAAAGACAGAAAAACAACTTTCGGTTTTACATAACTCCGGTCATTATCCAATAAAAAAAGAAAATATCGAAGAGGGGTTTTTGATTACAAAAGAATGGCTTAGAAAGTATAATCTTCCCGGTTAAATATTAAGCTATTATTTTTCCGCAAAAAGAGATTTTAAGATTGCAAAAGCTCTGTTTACTTCTTTGTCCTCTAATATTAGGGTCAGCTCCAGATAAGTTGATACGACTTCCATTAAGTTTATTCCCTCCCATGCCAAGCTTTTCAGAAAGAAATAAACTATTCCCGGCGTGTAGGTAATTTCTTTAGGTTGGCGTACAGTAAGGGACGAAAGGTTTTTATACTCAGCAACAATTGTCTGTTCCTTTAGTATTTTTTTTATGTTTTCCGCAAAATCATAGCTTGCGATAATTGTTGTTTCGCTAATCCCTTCTGTTAATGCAAAAAAATATTTTGAATGTCGTGCATGAAGACTAAATATCTCTGACAATTTTTCCGTAAGTTCTTCTGAATTATTAAATGTAAGTTCCGTAAGATTTGACCGGACAATCATTTCCGGCGGAGTCTTAAAAACATTGGATTGCTTAAATTTAGGTTGGAATTGGGGTTCAAGTCTTTTTAAAGCCATAATAATTGCCGATTCGCTGACATCTTTAAAAAGCATTTCTTCAAGCTCCGGTTTTATGTAACGGGCAAGAGCAGAATAGTTTATAAGTCCTTTGGAAATAGCCTCGGACAAATAGCGTGATCTTTCAATTATTTTTTTTGCGGCTTCAGGTACTGTAATCATAATATGTTAAAAATTTAACACATTTTCAAGATTTTGTCAAATAATAGCAGTTTTTTGACATATATTTGGTTAGGGTATAAAGTAGCAAATATGAAAACAGTTTGTCCAATTTGTGACGCGGCAATAACGTTACCCGTTGATACGGTAGCATCTGAAGTTGTCATGTGCAGGGATTGCAAAAACAGATTGGTTGTTGATAAGTTGAATAAACGGGAAGTTATTCTCTCAAAGGCTCCGGAAATAGAGGAGGATTGGGGAGAGTAAGCAAGTCTTTAGCCTCAATAAAATATATGCTTACTCTTGGTATTTTACATACTACTATCCGCGCTGACGAAAAACTAATAATTGGCGCAGCAAAAAAACGTAACATCAATATTGAATTAGTTGATATAAGGGAGCAAGTTTTCAACCCAGAAACTTACAAACCTAATTTTAATATTGCACTTGAAAGATGCATCTCGACAATTAAAGGTACATACGCAACGCATTTTTTGGAAAACTTAGGAATTACAGTTATTAATTCTTCAAAAATTGCAACAATTTGTGAGGATAAATTTTTAACATCTTTAACTCTTCAGAAAGAAAATATTCCAACTCCCCCATTTGCATTGGTTTTTGGAGTAGAAGAGGCAAAAAAAGCAGTTGAGGAATTGGGGGGATATCCGGTTGTTATAAAACCTAATTTAGGTTCGTGGGGAAGACTTTTAGCAAAAGTAAATGATACTGACAGCTTGGAGGCAATCATAGAGCATAAAGATGTTTTGGGATCTGTTCAGCAAAAAGCGATTTATATACAAAAATTTGTTGAAAAAAACGGACGGGATATAAGGGTATTTGCGATCAATGGACGGGCAATAGCAGCAATTTACAGAGAGTCTTCTCATTGGATTACGAATACGGCAAGAGGAGGGAAAGCAACAAATTGTGAAATAACAAAAGATATTCAAAAAATTGTGGGAGACGCATCAAATGCCGTAGGCGGTGGAATTTTGGCAATGGATATATTTGAGACAAAAGATGGATTTTCCGTAAATGAAATAAACCATACGATGGAATTTAAAAATTCCGAGGAGCCAACCGGCGTTAGTATTTCGGGGGCAATTGTTGATTATTGTTTGGAGGTTTATCGCTATCCTGGAATTAAATCAGCATGACAAATATAATATGAAAAACAAACAAATTAATGTTTCCATTGTTGGTGGGTCTGGTTACGCAGGTGGGGAATTACTCCGTATTCTTTTGGGACATCCGAACGTAAAAATAAGTCAGGTAACATCACGCCAATTTGCAAACCAACCTGTTTCTACTATCCATCCTAATCTTAGAAAAATAACTGACCTGATGTTTATTGATCCGGGTAAATTGTCCGAATGCGATTTGTTGTTTGTCGCCCTGCCAAATGGAATTTCAATGCAATACATGGATAAGTACAAAAAACTTTCTCCCAAAATTATTGACTTAGGAGCGGATTTTCGAATTCACGATAAAAAAACATTTGAATTTTGGTATCACAAAACACATACAAGTCCTAAATTATTAGAAAGTTTTGTAAATGGGGTTGCCGAGCTTCACCGTGAAGATATTAAAAAATCATCTTTTGTTGCCACGGCAGGATGTGAAGCAACAGTTTCTATACTTGCTTTATATCCTCTTATTAAAAACAAGCTCATAAGTCCAGAAGAAATAATTATCGATGCAAAAATGAGCTCTTCGCAAGCAGGAATGAAATTCTCTTTTTCAAGCCACCATCCTGAAAGAGCAGGATCTGTAAGATCCTACATGCCAACAGGCCATAGGCACACGGCAGAAATAGAGCAGGAGTTAGGAGCAAAAGTTGCAATTTCTGCAACTGCAATAGATATGGTGCGCGGACTTTTGGTAACAATTCATACCGTTCCAAATCAAAATATTAGTGAAAGAGATATTTGGAAAGCTTATCGTGGAATTTATGGTCAAGAACCGTTCATAAGAATTGTAAAAGAAAGTAATGGAATTTACCGTTACCCGGAACCAAAAATTTTACAAGGGACAAACTTTTGCGACATTGGTTTTGAGCTCGATACTCACTCAAACAGACTTGTTATTATTGGCGCAATTGATAATTTGGTTAAAGGCACGGCAGGACAGGCAGTGCAAGATATGAATTTAATGTGTGGATTCGAAGAAACAACAGGGCTTGAATTTACGGGTTTACACCCAATTTAAAAATATGAACAATATTCAAAAAAATTATTTTGAAGAAAGCATTTTGAATTTTGGAACATGTTCCAATTCCAATTGCAAAATATATCTTTCTTCGTTTTTAACCGAGAAAACGACAAGATGTCCTATTTGTGATGAGCCTTCGGAGTTACCTTTTTCTCTTTCTCCAACAATAAATAAAACACATTCAAAAAATATATTCAGGAGATATTTTCCAAAAGAAATTATTAATTTATACAAAGATCAATTAAAAAGCGGAGAAAATATTGGTAATACCCCACTGTCTACAAATAAAAATATATCAACCTGGGTAGAAGTTGAAAATCTGCATTTTAAACAAGAATATAAAAATCCCTCAGGGTCTTTTAAAGACAGGGGTAGTTGGATGGCCGTAGCACTTATCAAAGCGAGACTTAAAAAAGAAAAAATAGATAATAATTTTATTTTAGGTACGGTTTCTACCGGAAATATGGCAATTTCCACTGCATTTATTATCAATCAGATAAATAATTTAGATAACTTTCGGATCAAAAGTTTTGTAGTTGTGTGTAAAACTACCCCTCATAAAAAAATAGAGGCGGTTAGCAAAGCGGCAGGTAAATCTGGAACAATCATGTTTGTTGTTGGCGGAGAATACTCAAAATTTCATAAACAAATTTATGAAGTAACAAAAAGCTTGAGAGAAAGTGGAACTTCAATATTTGCGGAGCTTACAGACGATATATTTAGAATAAGCGGTTATGCAACTCTTTTTGCAGAAATTATTGAACAAGCAAAAGAGAGTACTCCGGATTTTATTGTTTTACCGATTGGTTCGGGCGCATTATTTAGAGTTGCTGTTTGGGCTTTGGAATCGTTATTTATAAAAGGATTTATTAAAAAAATTCCAAGACTTGTTTTGGTGCAGGAAAAGGGAGGAGATCCAATCACTTATGCTTTAGAAAATAATCTACCTACAGTTGAAGTAATTCCTGTCAGAAAAGGCGTTGTTGCCGATGCAATTGCGGTTGCAAATTCCAGATCGGGCAATCCGGTCCTAAGGGCTTTAAGAAAAGGACATCATATTGGAATAAGTGTTTCGTCAAATCAAATTCTTGAAGCCCAAAATGTTTTAAACGAAAATGGATATTTTGTTGAAGAAGCTTCTTGTGCACCATTGGCTGCTGTTAAAAAATTAAGACAAACAGGAAAAATTTCATCAACAGATAATGTTGTTTGCGTATTAACAGGTGGAGATATCAAAAAAAGAGATCTTGGGGTAATTTCATCAAACACAAAAATAATCAATTGTAAATTTCCAGAATTAAAAGAAAAATTTTTCCAGGAATTTAACACAAAAAAAGAGGATAATATATTTTCTTATTTTACTTAATATGCAAACCCGTTCTGATATAAAAAAACTAATTCTAAAAGTACAGCTTGATGAAATTGAATCTGAAGACTGTTTACATCTGACAAGTTATGAAAACAGAATGTCACGCCTCGCGCAATCGTTTTTAGATTCTTCTTTATCTTTCCGTTACAGTTTTGGGGAGGATCCATTAGATGTAATTGAAACTAAAACAGGACTCATGCTTAAAGGTTTGCCTGGTGTAATTGAAATGGATAATAAAGCTCAGGAATTGGCAAAAGAAATGTTTCATGCTTCAATATCAAATTTCAGACCAACGTCAGGGCTTCACGCAACTCTTTGTAGCTTAACAACCGCGACAGAAGTTGGTGACTTAATTTATTCAATAGATCCGGATGACGGAGGTCATTTCGCAACAAAACATTTAGTGGAAAGGTTGGGCAGAAAATCACAATTTATTCCATGGGACAGCAAAAATTTAACAATAGATTTGGAAAGATTTGCAAAAATGATAAAAAAATATCCGCCAAGTGCGATTATTTTTGAACACGGAACTCCCCTTTTTAATCTGCCTGTAAAAAAGGCAAGGGAAATTGTTGGAGAAAATGTCATAATTATTTATGACGGATCTCATACTTTAGGCTTGATTGCAGGTGGAGAGTTTCAGGATCCTCTGCGTGAAGGAGCAAATATACTGCAGGGAAATACCCATAAAACATTTCCAGGTCCGCAAAAAGGAATGATTCATTTTAGAGACAAAGAATTGGGTAAAAAAATAATAACCTCAATTGGTTCAGGTTTAATTTCCAGCCAGCATACACATCATGCAATTGCAGAATACATAACAACATTTGAAATGCATTCGTTTGGAAAGGAATATGCAAAACAGATGATAAAAAACGGAAAAAAACTTGCTGAAAGTTTGTCTGCAGCTGGGTTTGATTTAGTGAATAAAAATGGAATTCCCACAACCTCTCATGAAATCTTGATTAAAGGCGACAAAATAGGGGGTCATTTTAACGCCGCAAGAAAACTTTTTGCAACCGGTATAAATACAAATGCGCGTGTTGCTTTCCGTCAAAAAATTATACGTCTGGGCACACAAGAAGTAACAAGACGCGGAATGAAAGAAAAAGAAATGGAACAAATTGCAATATTTTTCAAAAGGGCAATTTTAGACATTGAGTCATTAGAAAAAGTTAAAAAAGATGTAATAGAATTTAACAGAAGTTTTCCAAATATTTATTATTCTTTTGATAAAGAATTCGGTTTATGGCAGGAAGGAGGAAATTATGATTTTGATAAAAATAGGCGGTGGAATTCAAATCAACTGGAAATATATAGCTGAAGACATTTCTTCACTGGTGAAATTGGGAGAAGAAGTAATTGTTGTTCACGGCGCAAACGGGCAGGTTCAAAATCTGTCGGAATCTTTAGGGTTGGAGCAAAAATTTATAACCTCACCATCGGGTCATGTTAGCCGTTATACAGATGAAAAAACCATGGATATTTTAACTATGGTTTACAGTGGCTTGGTAAATAAAAAAATTGTTGCACGTTTACAAAGTTTTGGAGTAAATGCAATTGGGTTAACGGGAGCAGACGGTAGGATTTGGCAAGGAAAAAGAAAAGAAAATATTTTATCTTTGGAAAAAGGTAAAACAAAATTAATAAAAGATTCGTTAACGGGATTTGTCACGAATATTAATCATAATCTTCTTAACTTACTTTTGGAAAAAGATTTTGTTCCTGTTTTAACGATTCCCGCAATAACAGATAAAGGGGAATTAATAAATGTAGATAATGATAGGGCAATTGCGATTATGGTCAGGGACATGAAAATTAAAACCCTGGTGTCTCTTTTTGAGGCACCCGGTCTTTTAAAAGATGTGCTTGATGATAAAAGTGTTATCAAAAATATTAGTAAAGAGAATTTAGATAAATATCTGGAAGAAAATCAGGGAAGGATGAAAAAAAAACTTCTTGGTCTTCAGGAATCATTTAATAATGGTTTGGAAGTAGCATACTTTGGTGACGGAAGAATAAAAAATCCGATAACAAGAGCAATGAAAGGAGAAGGGACAAAAATAGAATGAAAGATTATCAAAATTTGGCGCAAAAATATATTATTAATACCTACCCAAACAGACAATTAACACTTGTCAGGGGTATTGGCGCTAATCTAATTGATCAATTTGGACAAAAATATTTGGATTTAATGGGTAATTACGGAGTTAATATTTTCGGTCACAACAATCCAAAAATAAATTCAGCTTTAATATCTCAAATCAAAAATCTTACTACTCTTCATGGGAGTTTTACATCGGATATTAGATCCATTGCATCGGAAAAACTTATTGAAAAATGCGGAAATAATTACTCGTCAGTTTATTGGTCAAATTCCGGAGCAGAAGCAATAGAAGCTGCTTTAAAATTTGCGGTTATTGCGAGCGGGAAAAAAAGATTCATTGTTTGCCGAAACGGATACCATGGCAAAACGCTTGGGGCACTTTCTGCAACGTCTGGAGAAAAATATAAAAAACCGTTCGAACCCTTACTTTGGGAATTTGTACAAATTCCATTTAACAACCCAAAAGCGTTAGAATCGGCGATAGATAAAAATACTGCAGGATTTATTATTGAGCCTATTCAGGGAGAAGGCGGAATATTTGTGCCAGATCCAAATTATTTACTAAAAGTCCGGAAAATCTGTGAGAGAAAGGGCGTGCTATTAATAATAGATGAAATACAGACGGGATGTGGAAGGATAGGACAATTTTTAGCAAGTCAGGAAGTTCAAGCAGACATTGTATGTTTAGGAAAAGGTTTGGCAGGAGGAATTCCAATTGGCGCAACTATTGTTAATAATAAAATATCTTTAACCCTTACTAAAGGGATTCATTCATCAACATTTGGGGGAAATCCTTTGGCACTAGCGGGAGTTTTGGCAGTTCTCGATCTGCTAGATGGAAAAAGATTACAACATGTTAACATGATGGGGGAATATTTCTTAACTGATCTTAAAAAAATAAAATCTGATTTTATAATTGACATTCGCGGTAAAGGGTTGATGATTGGAGTTGAGGTAAAAGATAAAAGAAACGAAATATTAAAACTTTTACAAAAAGAAAAAATACTTGCAATTCCGGCTGGAGAAAATGTTGTAAGATTTTTGCCGCCATTTATTTTTGGAAAAAAAGAAATTGATTTTACAATTGAAAGATTTAGAAAAGTGTTAAACGATATTAAATAACTTATTGTTCGGGTTTGTCGAGAACTTTTCTAAAAATACTTCTCAGTTCATTTCACTCTCTCGAAGAATAAAAACTTATGTGCAGATTTATTTTAGTAAAGTCAGAAAAAGAAATAAAACCGATAGAGATTCTTAATAAATTTTCTGTGGATGTCAAAAAAAATAAAACGCCTGACGGAGATTTACAAGAGGACGGATGGGGGTTTTGTTATCTTAATGAAAAAGATCAATGGCAAATATATAAATCAATAAAACCTATTTGGGAAGAAACAAAAAAATTTTCAGAATTTCCGAAATGTAAAATGTTTCTTTCCCATGCAAGAAGTGCTTCGTTTGTGAATCAAAAAGGGTTTATTGAATTTAATCAGCCGTATATATCTAAAGACTACGCATTCGTTTTCAACGGTTTGTTAAAAGGAGTAAATCTTCCAAATATCCCAGGGAAAATAGGGGCTGAAAAAATTTGGAATATGCTTCAAATTCAGTTAAAAAAAGAAAATCCAAAAAAAGCTCTCGCGAGTATTAAAAATAAATTGCTTAAGTCAAGCCGCGAAATAGTTGCTTTAAACATTGGCTTGGCAGATAAAGATGGTATATACTCGCTAAATTTTTTTACAAGTCACAAAGATTATTATCAAATGTTCAAAAGCGTAGGCAATAATGCTGCGATTGTCTGCTCAAGTAAAATAAGTTATACCACTTAAATACAAAATCAAACAATCCGGTATTATACGTTATTTGCAAACATTAGTTAAAGGAGTATAAAATATGCATATGTTTTGGGCTGACCAAATAGCTAAAGATATTAAAAAAAGAAAACTTCCTCTTGAATGGGTTGATGATATGAAAACTCCATCCGGTAGAATTCATGTTGGATCACTACGAGGGGTAATTATTCATGACCTTATTTATAAATCCCTTCTGGATTTAAACGTAAAAGCAAAGTATACGTATGTTTTTGATAACCATGACCCTATGGATGCACTCCCTGTTTATCTTCCTAAAGAATATGAAAAATACTTAGGCTTGCCCCTTTTTAAAGTTCCATCGCCTCAAACCGGTTTTAAAAGCTATGCGGAATATTTTGCCGAAGAGTTTAAAGGAGTATTTAACGCCATCGGCTCAACGCCTGAAATTATTTGGGCATCAGATTTATACTCTTCGGGCAGGATGAATGAAGCAATAAAAATTGCACTGGACAAAGCAGAAGATATCAGAAAAATTTATGAAAAAATGTATAAGAAGAAAATTGGCAAACCATGGTATCCATTTCAACCATACTGTACAAATTGCGGAAAAGTGGCAACGACAACTGTTACACATTGGGATGGTAAAGAAGTTTCTTTTACCTGCGATGTAAACAAGGTAGATTTTACAACCGGTTGTGGTTTTAGCGGCAAAATGTCTCCGTTTAGCGGAAACGGAGAGGTTGTTGGGAAGCTTCCGTGGAAAATAGAATGGCCGGCAAAATGGAAAGTTATAGGAATAACAGTAGAAGGGGCAGGTAAAGATCACATGTCTGCCGGCGGATCTCACGACATTGCAAAGCAAATTTGTGAGAAAGTTTTTAAATATCCGGTACCATTCCCCTTGGCTTATGAATGGTTTATTTTGGGAAAAGCAAAGATGTCGACCAGTAAAGGCGTTGGGGCATCGGCAATTGATATGCTTTCTATTTTGCCCCCTCAACTTTTAAGATTTTTAATGGTCAGAACTAGAATAAACAGTGAAATTAATTTTGATTTGTCTAATCATCAAACAATACCATCTCTTTTTGACGAATATCAAAAATGTGCGGATTCATATTTTTCAAAAGAAAAAAACGAAGAGACAGAAGATCTGGCAAGAATTTTTGAGCTATCACAAATTGGAAAAGCGCAAAAGCCTCCGAAAATCAGGTTTTCGGTGCTGGCCCAATGGGTGCAAATGCCAAATATGGCAGAGGAAATTAAAAAAGAAGGGCTAGAAGAATGGGTACCTTATGTTAAAAATTGGCTGGAAAATTATGCACCGGAGTCTGAAAAATTCTTTGTTCAAAAAGATTTACCTGAGAGTGTAAACACGTTGTCTGACAAACAAAAAAAACTACTAAGTAAAATCGCCTCTAGCTTAAATGAAAAATTGGAAGCAGATTCTTTTCAATTTAGCATCTATGAATGGGGAAAAGAATTAGGCTTGGTGGGAAAAGAAACATTTTCAGCAATTTATAAATCACTTATCGGAAAAGACCACGGCCCAAAAGCTGCATGGTTAATATTATCTTTAGATAAAGATTTCGTTATAAATAGATTTAAACAAGCAGCTAGCGGAAAAGCTTCTTCCAGCTTAAAACCAGAAGAAGATAAAAAAATTACGATACTTAACAAACCTGGAATTTTTTCAATAGATCAAAAAGTACTAGATAAGTTTCCGAGCGTTTCTATTGGAGTTGCAATAATTAGTGGAGTTTCAATTAAAAAAAATGACCCCTCTTTAGAAAAGGAAAAAGAAAAGTTATTGAATCAATATTCTAATTTAACAACAGAGGCTATTAATTCATTCCCGGAAGTTTTAAATTATAGAAAGTTATATAAAGAAATGGGTATCGATTGGCATTCCCGCCGTCCTAGTCCCGAGGCATTACTTCGCCGTGTTGCGCTAAAAAAAGGATTATATACGATTAATACTTGTGTTGATGCATATAATTTAGTAGTTATGAATAATAAAATCTCAGTTGGAGCATTCGATTTGGAAAGTTTAAAAATGCCAACAATGTTAAGGTTTGCAAAGAAGGATGAGGAAATTCTTCTGCTTGGTGATGGTACACCTACAAAATATACAGAAAAAGAACTTGCATATTTTGACCAAAATGGAGGATTTAATATTGATTTTAATTTTAGGGACTCACAAAAAACAGCGGTGCAACTGGATACAAAGAATTTATACATAAATGTTGATGGGATATTTGATATAACGCCTGACAAAGTTGAAAAAGTTCTAAAAGAAACCTGTGATATGATTATAAAATATTGCGGAGGAAAAGTTGAAGAATTTGGAGTAGTTTTGCCACAAAAAAGTACTAAAACAGACATGACAAGAAAAGAAGCATATGCTTTGCTCACAGAGCATATGCAGAATAAAAATTTGCTAAAGCATTGCATGGCGGCAGAAGTTGCAATGAAAGGGATTTATAAACATTTGCACGTTTCGGATTTTAACGCCCAGACAGAGGATTTGTGGGGAATAACAGGACTTTTACATGATGTAGACTATGAAGTTGCCCAAAAAGAAAACAAGTTAGACAAACATGGAATACTATTGTTCGAAAGAGACCCAAACATTGTGCCCGAACCAATAGCACATGCTATTAAATCTCACAATTTCCACTCAACAGGAGTAAACCCGGAATCGGATTTAGATTGGGCAATAACATGTGTAGACGGGTTAACAGGTCTTGTTGTTTCTTCAACACTTATTTCCCCTGATAAAAAAATGGCCGGTATTGATGCCGACTTTGTGTTAAAGCGGTTTAATACCCCATCTTTTTCTAAAGGAGTTGATAGAAACGTAATAAAAATGTGTGAAGAAAAACTAAAAATTCCACTTAAAGAATTTATTGCAATTACGTTAAATGCGATGCAGGGAATTTCCGGTGAATTGGGATTGTAAGTAATAAAGTGAATCGCTAAGGTCGGAGAAAATTTTTCTTGTTCCGCAATTGTTCGTGAAATTACTTTTCTCGTTATTTTAATTTTCTCTCACTCACAAGATGCGAACTGCGAAAAATTTACATCCTCCCCGCGGTTTTTTAAATATTAACTTATGCAAAAGCTTCTTGTAGCAACCACAAATAAAGGGAAAGTATTAGAGATAAGTGAATTTTTAAATGATTTGCCGGTTCAATTGCTTTCTCTAAAGGATGTTGGAATATCTGACGATGTTGAAGAAACAGGAAAAACGTATGAAGAAAATTCCAGATTAAAGGCAATCTATTATTCAAAAAAATCAGGACTTCCCGCTGTTGCAGATGATGGAGGTTTGGAAATAGATGCGCTGGGTGGACAACCGGGAATTAAAAGTCGAAGATGGTTAGGTTACAAAGGTACAGACGAAGAATTACTGGCGCATTTACAAAAAGTTTCCAACCAGCTCGCGGAGAATAATAGAGGGGCAAAGTTTGTTGCGGTTTTAACATTTGCTCTCCCAACCGGCAAATATTGGAGTGAAAGAGGTGAGGTTGTTGGAGAAATTGCAAAAAATCCTCATCCAAAACTTTTGCATGGATACCCTTATAGAAGTTTTTTTTATCTTCCAAAAATTAAAAAATATTATCATGAGTCGGAATTGACCAAAGTAGAGACAAAAGCGTATAATCACCGTTGGAAAGCAATAAATAAGCTTAAACCAATAATCGAAAGAGAATTAAATCTTTCGTCATCCTGAATTTATTTTAGGATCTCGCTTTGCTTAAGGCGCTGAAACAAGTAGATATTGAAGATTACTAAAATGATAGATATACAATTGATTAGGGAAAATCCAAGCTTTATTCAAAAATCCTCACAAGATAAGGGGATTGAAATTAATGTTGACCATCTGCTGGAAATCGACAATAAAAGGAAAGAATTGCAAAAAATTGTCCAAAAACTTCAGGAAGAAAGAAACTCCTTCGCTAAAAATATTAAAGGTAAACCAACAGATGAACAAATAAAAAAAGGCAAAGAGATAAAAGAGAAACTGGAAAAAGAAGAACATTCACTAGTTGCGGTTGAAGAGGAATTAACTCGAGAGCTTTATAAAATTCCAAATCCTGCAAAAAAAGATGTAAAGGTCGGAAAAAACGAATCTGAGAATGATGTAATTAAAAAACACAAAACACCTACAAAATTTTCTTTTACTCCAAAAGACCACTTAGATTTGGGAGTAGCACTTAATATTATTGATGTTGAATCAGCAAGTAAAGTTTCGGGTCCACGTTTTGCTTATTTAAAAAACGAAGGAGTACTTTTAGAGTTTGCATTAGTTCAGTTAGCTCTTGAAACTCTTATTAAAGAAGGTTTTACACCTGTTGTCCCGCCGGTTTTAATAAAAACAGATGTAATGAAAAAACTCGGATACATGGAAAACGGAGGAGACGAAGACATGTTCCACATTGTTAAAGACAATCTAACGCTTGTTGGTACAGCAGAACATGCAATTGTGCCAATGTTAATGGGCCAAGTACTTGATAAAAAAGAATTGCCAAAGCGTTTTGTTGGATTTTCAAGCGCGTTTAGACGGGAAGCAGGCAGTTATGGAAAAGATACAAAAGGAATTATAAGAGTCCACCAATTTGATAAGGTTGAAATGGTTTCTTTTGTGGAAGAAGGCAAAGATGACAAAGAGCATGAATATTTATTATCAATCGAAGAAAGATTATTCCAACTTTTGGACATTCCATATCAGGTAATAAAAATGTGTACCGGAGATTTAGGATTTCCAACAGCCAGAAAATACGATATAGAAGCATGGTTACCCGGACAAAACAAATACCGCGAAGTAACATCGGCATCAACAATTGCAGATTTTCAATCGAGAAGATTAAATATTAAATATAATCTTGGTGATGAAAAAAAGTACACAAGTATTCTAAATGGTACAGCGTATGCAATCGGGAGAACAATTGTTGCAATTTTGGAAAATTATCAACAGGAAGACGGGTCTGTAAGAATTCCGGAAGTTTTACAAAAATATATTGGTAAAAAAATTATTTCTCCAAAATAGTAATATTTTCCTCATTGATATTATCAATAATTTAATAAAAAAAAACGAATAAAAAATTTATTTTCAAATTAATAATTCAAATTTGAAAAAATATTAAAAAAATCATCGAAAACATCAAAAAATTGCCTTCATTATTTTTCCCTTTAAATCAATCTAATCATTATGTTTTGAAGCTGAGTAAAAATATTGACAAACTATGTAAAATATTTCACGATTAAATCAATCTGTCCAATGGTGAATTTTAAATTTTAAACTGCACCATTAGGAAACAAAGGAGGTGAAATATAATGGCACGAAAAAAAGCAAAGACAAAGAAAACAAAGACAAAAACAAAAAAAAGGAAATAACCTTTTTTAGTTCTTTGTGATCAATACCAATTGATCGATTGGTAAAGCCCCTCGCATTTCGTGAGGGGCTTT
Organism: Candidatus Microgenomates bacterium; assembly: GCA_025451195.1. Taxonomy (GTDB): domain Bacteria; phylum Patescibacteriota; class Microgenomatia; order Levybacterales; family UBA12049; genus JANWKV01. The sequence continues at coordinate 14,367 of JANWKV010000020.1, forward strand.
TATTTCTCCAGATTATTAATTTGTTCCTATATATGTTCTGTGGTAAAATATATAGACAACTTTAACATCACGTAAGTCGCAATTCACAAGCATCAAGAAACAAATAAACACTAAACAAGAAAATCCAAATAAATATTAATTTGAGATTGATAATTGAAACTTATTTGTTACTCGAGGTTTGGAATTTAGAATTTTCCTGAAAGGATATTATGGCATTATCATTTCTTACAAAAATATTTGACTCCAACCAGAAAGAAATAAATAAACTGTCTGCAATTGTTACGCAAATTAATTCTTTGGAAGAGAAAGTTAAAAAACTTAAAGACAGTGATTTTAAAAAAGAAACGGAAGATTTAAAAGAAAGAATAAAAGAGGGTGACCCTTTAGAACTTTTACTTCCTCAGGCATTTGCGCTGGCAAGGGAAGCGGCAAGGCGGACAATTGGCCAACGGCCTTTTGATGTACAGCTTATGGCGTCAATAGTTTTATCTCTTGGTAAAATCGCCGAACAAAAAACAGGAGAAGGAAAAACACTTTCCGCAGTACCTGCTTTATATTTACATAGTTTAACCGGTAAAAACGTTCATTTAGTAACAGTGAATGATTACTTGGCAAGAAGAGATGCGGGTTGGATGGGACCGGTATTTAATTTACTTGGTGTAACTGTTAGTACAATCATAAATGAAAAGTCATATATTTATGATCCTAAATTTACAAATCCACAGGTAACTGATCAAAGACTATTTCATCTTCGTGAAGTAACAAGGCAGGATGCTTATAAAGCAGACATTGTTTATGGAATTAATTCAGAATTTGGTTTTGATTATCTGCGTGACAATATGGCGCAAGAAGTTAATCAATTGTCCCAGCGCGGTCATTATTTTGCTATTGTTGACGAGGTTGATTCGGTTTTAATAGACGAGGCGCGTACTCCGCACATAATTTCCGCGGCACAGGAAGAACCGTCCCAAAAATATTATGAATACGCAAAAATTGTCGACAAACTAACTCCGGAAACAGATTACAAAATAGATGAAAAATTAAAAACGGCGCATTTAACAGACCACGGTATCGGAAAAATCGAAAAACTATATGGTATTGCAGATATCTACGAAAAAGACTTTGATACGGTTTACCATTTGGAAGCGGCACTTAAAGCCCGTACACTTTTTCATAAAGAAAAAGATTATATCGTAAAAGATAACGAAGTAATCCTGGTTGATGAATTCACTGGAAGGCTAATGGTTGGCCGAAGACTCTCCGAAGGATTACATCAGGCAATTGAGGCAAAAGAAAACGTGCCAATCCAAAGGGAGTCAAAAACTTTGGCAACCGTTTCTCTGCAAAATTATTTCCGCATGTATGAGCGTTTGGCTGGTATGACCGGTACTGCGGTAACAGAAGCAGAGGAGTTCAACAAGATTTATAAGTTGGAGGTGGTTGTAATCCCAACCCATAGACCTATTAACAGAAAAGATTTACCTGATGCGGTCTACAAGACCGGAAGGGCAAAGTACTCGGCTGTTGCTACCGCAATAGAAGAGGCGCATTCCAGAGGCCAGCCTGTTTTAGTTGGTACAACATCTATTGAAAAAAATGAAATTATTTCGGAACTTCTTAAAAGAAAAGGGATAAAACACGAAGTGTTGAATGCGAAAAATCATGAGAGAGAAGCAGAAATTATTGCCAAAGCAGGAGAAAAAGGCGCCGTAACTGTTGCTACTAATATGGCAGGCAGGGGAGTTGATATTGTATTGGGTGGAACATCGGGAGATAGCAAAGAAGACCAAAAAAAATGGGAGAAAAATCATCAGGATGTTTTGGATTTGGGTGGACTATATATAATAGGTACCGAAAGACACGAAAGTAGAAGAATAGACAATCAATTAAGAGGCAGGGCAGGCCGCCAGGGAGACCCGGGTACTTCGCAATTTTTTGTTGCTCTAGATGATGAAATAATGCGGCTTTTTGGCGGAGCAACAATTGCAAACATTATGACACGGTTTAACATGCCAGAAGATGTTCCGCTTTCCCATCCTCTGGTTTCTAGAGCCATAGAACAGGCACAGGTCAAAGTTGAAGGGTTTAACTTTGATATAAGAAAGCATTTAGTTGAATATGATGATGTTTTAAATAAACAGCGTCAAATAGTATATGTTAGGCGAAGAAATATTTTGGAAAGCACGAAAAATGAAGAAGAAAAAATAAAAACAGAAACAGTCGAGAAAATTGATAACGCAATCGATACTTTTGTAACAACGCAGACAGGTTTGCATGAAGACAATTTAAACGAAAAAATTGTTGCGGATTTTACAACAATTATTCCTTTTGACGAAGCTTCACAAAATCAACTTATAACACAACTAGAGCAGCAAAAGTCAACCGGTGCAAAGTCGGATTTCTTAAAAAAAGTTGCTGCCGATATTTATGATAAGCGGGAAGAAAATATTGGTAAAGAATTAGCACGCCAAATTGAAAAATTTGTATCACTTTCCGTAATTGATATGTTTTGGATGGATCATTTGGATGCGATAGAAAACTTAAGACAGGGAATCGGACTTCGCGGTTATGGTCAAAAAGATCCGTTGGTGGAATATAAAAATGAGGCATATACAATGTTTGAAAAACTCATTAGCGCAATTGACGATGAAATTGTCCACAGAATTTATAAAATACAAATCCAACAAACGCCTCATACTCATGTTGAAACAAAAGAAAATACCCCGCCGGAAGAGGTATCTCAAAAAAAACCGGAGCCGATTAGAAAAGATTCAAATAAAAAATTAGGACGTAATGATCCTTGCTGGTGCGGATCCGGTAAAAAATGGAAAAAATGTCACTATCCAAACGTGGGTTAAAATGAGAAAATTCCTCTTTTTTCTCCTGATTATTTTTTTTACGGTTTCTATATTAATTCTTTTTAGGACATTATTTTTGAGGAATTATCCGGATTTTAGCGGATATTATTTTGGATCTAAAGCAATTTTTGAAAATATCAATCCATATCTTGGTGGAAAAAATTTCTTCACCCCTTTTGTTTATCCGCCTTTTGTTGCTTTATTTTTTTCTCCGTTTTTACTTGTTCCTTTTAATATTGCAGAGATAATATGGGAGGTTATGTCTTTGATTTTTTTATTCTTTTCTATTGTTTTTCTGCTTAAAATAAACAATCAAAAAATCTTATCTCCGATCGGCATATTTTTAAGTATTCTTGTTTTTATTTTTTTTCCTGTTAAGTTTTCTTTGGGAATGGGGCAAATAAATTTACTTATTCTAGTTCTTATTTGCTTGTCTTTGTTTTTTTATAACCGTGGGAAGAAAACGTTAACAGGTTTTTTATTTGGTTTATGTATATTGCTTAAGATTTTTCCCATACTAATATTCTTTTATTTCTTGCTTACAAAGCAATGGAAAATTTTAATATCTTTAATTTTTACCATAATAGCAGGACTCGTTGTCTCAACCTTATTTATCAAACCGTCAATCAATATTTATTTTTATACGCACACATTGCCGAGTTTAATAACCGGTTGGCGGACAGATTATTATAATCAATCTTTAACCGGATTTTTGGGAAGAATGGGATTTACAGGCTCAATTGGCAATCTTTTGAAAATATTCCTTTCAATCTTAACGGTTTTGGTTACATTTATGGCAGCAGTAAAAGGAAATAAAAGCTCTAAAAAATTTGCTAATCTGACAATCGGGAGTTTTATTACGGTAAATTTATTAATAAACAATTTTTCCTGGCAGCACCATTTTGCATGGTTTTTAATACCTTTGTTTTTTACATTCTTTACAATTTTGTCCTTAAAGAATAATTTAAAACTTTTTATAATTCTTGGTATTTCTTATTTATTAACGGCAACAAATATTAAAAACCCTCAATTGGTACCTGTATTTTTACAATCTCACGTTTTTATTGGCGCATTTATATTGTGGGTTTTAATAGTTTACCTTTTGCTCAAAAACAAAAATTATTGAAAAGTTATTTCAATGCAAATTTGTAAAAATAAATTCCGCCTTTTTGCGATCCTGCCTGTTTTTCTATTTCAAAAGTCCCGGCAAGGCAGGGATAATTTCCTATTGCAACAACGTATGGGGAGTCGATTTGAATAATTATTGTGCGGATAAGCGCATTGTCGCAGCCGTCAAGGGCATGTCTTAGCTTTTGAATTTGAGCTTGCCTTTCTTGTAAAATTTTGTCGTCAGTGGCCGGTAGTCCTCCTTCTTCAAAATAAACCTGGCGTTTTGTCAGGGCAGAAACAAAAGGAGTACCTGTTGGAAAAACATAACTTGTATCATCCAATATGCTTGGGGATGGAGGTAAAAGTGTAATAAAAGCATTGCTTGGTACTATTGCAGTTACTTTTTTTAATACTTCTAAGTCTTGAGAATTAACAATAACTCTTGAAGAAGAAAAAATATATTTATACTCGACAGCAAAAATCCCCGGAATCGTAACTAAAAATATTAAAATCATCATGATAAGTTTGCGGGAAGTCCTTTTATAAATAGAAAATAAAACAATCCCGGACGGTACACTGATAATAGATATTGCTATCCAAAAAAATTGAACAGTATCAAATACCGAAACAGATTGTATAAAAAAAGAAGCAATAAGGATTGGGATTAGAATAGACCAGAAAAGAATAAAATTCATGTCTGATTTCCAGAAATTTTTAGAAAGCAAATTTTTTATTTTAAACAGTAAAATTAGTCTTAATCCAAAGTTAAGAAGTACAAATATAAAAATAGAAATTGTGTAAAGAAAAACAATTCCCAAAATATTATTCCTTGCCTGATAAACAATCAGTCTGCTTCCCCATTGGAGAGAAGAAAAGATATCTGTTTGCAGATAATGATTATAAAAAAGAAGAGGTGCAAAAATAAAACCTCCTGATCCGGCATTGTTAGGCAGGAAAGTGACAGTAGTGAGAATAACAGCAGTTATGAAAAGAAGGGTTAAGCTGGATATATACTTTTTCTTAAACCGTATTAGCAAATATAGGCAATATAAAGACATGCAGGAAAGTGCAATAATTCCGCTGTACACTTTTATTTCAGACATTACTCCAATAACAATTCCGGCAATTAAAGCATATTTCCATGATTTTTTGATAAGAGGGAGTATTCCTAATGCAACAAAAAGTAAACCAAGGGACAAAACTGTAAACGGATTTAAAATAAGTCCCATGGGCTGAACAATTGCATCATCTACAATACTTATTGATTTTATAAACGGCCAGATTAAAACAATACTGCTTTGGGAAAAATACGCAAAAAGCAGAACAAACCTCCGCGCCCCAACATTTTTAGTTAACTTACCGGTAATAAAAGCAACGCCAATTCCGTAAATTAAAGATATAAATAAGGGAAAATATCTAAAATACAAATCGCTAACCTGAAAGCCGTAAAAAAGAGAAAACCTGCTAAGCATTAAATCATAAAAGTAGTGGAATCCTCTGAGCGTTTGTCCGGCAAGATACGGCTCTTGGGGCGGGAAGTGAATTATTTGGTCCGTAATAAGGCCAACATGGCGAATTCCGTCAACTGCGTTAACGTCTATAAACTGTAAGCCGTTTTTAACCGGAAATCCTGAAAAAAACATAAGTGAAGTAAAGCTGATTGATCCAATCAAAATTAAAGCAAAAGACCATTTATCGGTAATCTCTATCCGTTTTGGGAAAAGTTTTTTTAACCAAATTTTTCGGACAAAGTAGATTACAGTACATAAAGCAATAATAATAAGGTATGCAAAGTTAAGTTTTAAATATGCTGTAAAGTATATGCCTAGAAGAAATAAAGCAATTCCGTAAGTCCAACTTAAAACAAAATTCGTAAAATCCGAGCCTTCTTCTTTTTTATTGCATAAAATCGACAAAAATAAATTTCCGGGAATAAAAAAACTAATATACAGGGAAATTGCAAATAATGCGTAACCGAGTAGGTAATTCATGGCTAATTTTTTGTGTGAGTTATTATACCACCTTAATAGAAAAAGAAGCTGAAAATACAAAAGGCTATTTTTTAAGATCAAGCAATAAGACTTCTTGTAATTTAGCCTTAGTCTATACTATATATAATATATGTTGTCTGCGCAAAGCAATCGAGAGAAAGACGTTTCATTTTATAGCTTATTTACTCCTCTTACGTCAAAAAAAGCTATTTTTATCATTGCATCTTTGGGTATTATTATTTACTTTAACATGCTATTTAGCGGTTTTGTTTGGGATGATAAAACATTTATCAGCGGTAATCAGGTTTTTTTTAAATCAGGGATAATAAATTTATTTCTAAGAAACCCTTTTAACAACCTGGGCTATTACAGGGGAATTCAGGCTTTGTATTTTTCCATAATATTTAACCTATTTGGTACGATGTCATTTTTTTATCACTTGCCTCAACTAATGCTCCACATATCAAACTGCATTTTGATTTTTATTCTTTTTAGGTCTTTCTTTGGTAAAAAACTTGCTCTTTTTCTGTCTTTAATTTTTATTGTGCATCCTATGCAAGTTGAATCCGTTTCTTATATTTCCGGAACAGGAGAACCGATGTTTTTTCTTTTTGGGCTGTCTGCATTATTGTTGCAAAAAACAAAACTAAGCAACAAAACAAAATATTTTCTTACTACTATTTTTATAACATTAGGTTTGTTAACTAAAGAAACAGGGATTATTTTTCCGATTATTTTAACAGTTTATATTTTCATTTTTAAAAACGGCAAGAAAATATTGCCTTACATTTTTATAAATATAATGAGTATTTGTATTTATGCGTTTATGAGATTTTTTGTCGCGGGGATTTATTTTTTTAATATTAACTTTTTACCAATGTCCAAATTAACTTTTATAGGTAGGTTGCAAAATGTTCCCGCAGTATTCTTTTATTATCTAAAAACTTTTTTTTATCCGGCAAAACTTTCTATAGACCAATTATGGGTGGTAGATAAGATTTCTCTCTCAAGTTTTTATTTCCCGCTTTTTATAGACCTTTTATTCTTTGCCCTTATTATTTTATTTGGAATAAATTTGTATAAAAACAATAAAAAAATCTTGCCTGTTTTTATATTCTTTCTTTTATGGTTTTTAATAGGCATGTCTTTATATTTGCAAATTTTTCCTCTTGACCAAACAGTGTCGGACAGATGGTTTTATTTTCCGCTTGCCGGACTCTTGGGTTTAATTGGAGTTGTATTTAAAATTTTAAGTGAAAAAAATGTCATTCAAAATAAACTTATATATTCATTTTTTGTTATTGTCGTTATTTTGTTATCCATCCGTACAATTGTCAGGAATTCAGACTGGGTAAACCCTATTAAGCTTTACACTCATGATACGAAAATTTCCGATAACTACAATCTCGAGTCAAATTTTGCCTCCGAATTGTTTTTAACCGGGCAATATAATGATTCGATTTTTCATTATAAAAAATCATCAGCAATGTTTCCCTATGACCGCACGTTTAACAATATTGCCTATATTTACGAACTCCAAAAAAATATAAAAATGGCAAAAGAATATTATCTTAAATCACTAACTGCTTATGACCCGATTCCACCATATAATCATAAAATAGATATTTATCTTAATATCTCAAGGTTTTTGTATTACTACGATGACCCGACAACCGCCCATAAATACATTGCTCTTGGTTTAAAAAACTACCCTCAAAATTTTACACTCCTTGTTCTTTTGGGTTTGAGTGATCGCAAATTAAACAACGAAGGTAAAGCCCAAACGGAGTTTAAAAAAGCTTATGGTTTGGCAGATTCACAAAATGCAAAAGAGATAATTTTGCAAATTATTGAAAATCCCAAAACACAAGTCCCGATAAATATGTTTTATTAAAATGAAAAAAGAAGAAAAGGATTTTAATTTCCAAGATCTATTTGTTCCCTTAACTACAAAAAGGGCAATAATTTTTATCGCAATTATAGGAATCCTTGTTTATTTCAACAGTTTATTTAACGGATTTGTCTGGGATGACCATGTTTTAAATAATTTAAACTATCATCCGCTTGATTTTTCATCTTATTTTGGAATAAATACATTTAATAATGCCGGCTACTATTACAGACCATTTGCGTTACTTTATTACCAATTAATATACTATTTAACCAACAATTTTACTTTCTTTTACCATTTTTTTCAATTATTGCTGCATTTTTCTAACTGTGTTTTGATTTTATTATTCTTTAAAAAATTTATTAGTCAAAAGATCGCGTTTTTAATGAGCGTTATATTTCTCATTCATCCGATTAATGTTGAGTCTGTGGTTTACATTGCGGCTGCATTGGGTCCTTTATCCTTTTTTTTCGGAATGATTTCTTTAATTTTTTGCACAAAAAAAAGTTTATCAAGAAAAGATTTTGCAATTATATTCTTAATGACTTGTTTGTCCTTATTTACTAAGGAAACAGGCACAATTTTTATATTTTTATCTCTAATTTTCCGATGGTTGTTTAAATATCAAAAGCTAATTCAGCTGGCAATTTTACAAATTATCGCATTTTTAATTTATATAGTTCTTAGAGTTTCTGTCATTGGAATTTCTTTTTCATCAAATTCCGGTGTTTCTGTTATTCATGCGTCAACCCTTATAAAAATTTTAACTATACCGGCTGTTTTAAAATATTATCTACAAACTTTTGTATTTCCCAGTAAATTATTGGTGTCTCAACTTTGGATAGTAAACAAGATTACCGTAGCAGATTTTATTTTCCCTCTGTTTATTGATTTTTTATTTTTTTTGACAATGGGTTTAATAGGTAGGTATGTCCATAAAAAAAATAAAGAACAATTCAAATTATTTATATTTTGGGTTTATTGGGTAATGCTTGGATTTATTTTACTGTTGCCAATTTTCCCGCTTTATATGACTGTTGCGGACAGATATTTTTATTTTCCAATTGTAGGTTTATTAGGAATAATTGGACAGTTAATTCAAATACAATCAAAGAAAATCTCTTTTAAAACTAAAAAAGTTTTTTTAATAGGCATTTTAACGGTCCTTACGCTACTTGTAATAAGAACAATAATTAGAAATTCTGATTGGTATAGTGATTTGACACTTTTTAGCCACGATGCCAAAGGAGAATTCAACTATGTTGTGGAAGATAATCTTGCAGTTGCTTTGGAAAAAAAAGGGGATTATAAAAATGCGCTAAAACATGCGCAAAATGCTATTAAACTTCTCCCAAATGATGTTAATTTTCATGACCTTGCCAGTATTTATGAGAGTATGGGAGACAAACAAAATGCGGCAAAATATTACATTATTTCAAGCAAAGCAAAAAATTACACAAACAATTACAAACATTATGAATTAATTGATGAAAAATTAGGCAGAGGCCTTATTCTTTACGCTGATTCTAAATATGCGGAAAGTTTTTTAAACACATCTCTTAAAGATTATCCTGATTTCCCAATTTTACAGGCAGAATATGCAATTGCGTTATATAAAAATAAAAACAAAGAAAAAGCTGTTTCCATTTTACAAAGCGAATATAAAAAGACCACGAATAAAGTTATATTTTCTCTTTACAATGAAATAAACTCAAATAAGTCTTTGGGTCAGGTTCTGCTGTTTTTAAATCCGTAAGTAAATTGCCTCAATTTGTATATTATTTATACTTAATAAACTTGATTCTTCCATTTTTTTTCTTAGGATTTAATGTTACTATAATAGTAGTATGCTCCTGCCCGATGACCAGATAAAAGCATTGTTATTGCAGTCAAGATCTGTAGATGAAAAAATTCTTTCAGATCTTCTGCTTTTTGCGGCTAATTCCCGTACAAACTTGCAGGAGGCAGCGATTGAAAAAGACGCAATCACAGACGAAAAACTCGGCCTTCTTATCGCGAATTATTTAAAAGTACCTTTTGTTAGCCTTGGAAAAGTTACGATACCGGAAACAATTTTCCACATTCTGCCGGAAAGACTTGCCAGAAAATATAAGGCAATTGTGTTTGCTAGGGACACAGACGGAGTAAAAATTGCACTTGCCGATCCGACAAATACACAGATTTTAGAAATGGTATCAAAAAAAACGCTTCAACCGGTTGTTTCCTACATGGCAACCGAAAGGGACATTGAGAATGCGTTACAGCTTTACAGAAAAGATTTGCAGCAAACATTCGATGAGCTTTTAAAAAAAGAAATAGGAGACGCTTCAAACTTAACAGATGATGCGCCAATTGCAAAAATTGTAGATCTTCTAATTACGTATGCATACCGTGATAAAGCATCAGATATCCATATAGAACCGGAAGAAAAAGATTCTCTTGTACGGTTTAGAATAGACGGCATTTTACATGACGTTTTGTATTTGGATAAAAAACTACATGACAGGGTTTTGACAAGAATAAAAGTTTTATCCCGACTTCGCACCGACGAACATATGTCGGCTCAGGATGGAAAAATGCGGCTTGATGTGGATGATGAAAATCTGGACCTTCGTGTTTCCATAATCCCAATCGCGGAAGGGGAAAAAGTAGTACTTCGTTTACTTTCTTCACACTTTAGGCAGTTTTCACTTTTGGATTTGGGTATGAATGCTAAGGATTTAAAAAAAGTAAATGCAGCAGTCAACAAATCTTACGGAATGATTTTATCAACCGGCCCAACAGGGTCGGGTAAATCAACCAGCATCTACTCGATTATAAAAATTTTAAATACAAGAGAAAAAAATATAACAACAATTGAAGATCCGGTTGAGTATAGAGTAAAAGGAATTAACCAAATCCAGGTTAATGTAAAAACAAATCTTACATTTGCAAGCGGTTTGCGAAGTATTTTGCGCCAGGATCCAAACGTGATTTTTGTCGGGGAAATAAGAGACTCCGAAACCGCGGGAATTGCCGTTAACGCCGCGCTCACCGGCCATTTGGTTTTATCTACGCTTCATACAAATGACGCCGCGACGGCTCTTCCGCGTTTGATAGATATGAAGGTCGAGCCGTTTCTAGTTGCGTCAACAGTTAATGTTATTATTGCGCAAAGACTTGTCAGGAAAGTTTGTGAATCCTGTAAAACCGAAGAAACAATGCAAATGTCGGATATTGTAAAAAATATTCCTGTTGAAGCTTTAGAAAAACATTTTGGTACAGAAACTTCAATAGTTGTTTACCAGGGCAAAGGGTGTAAGGTTTGTCACTTTACAGGCTACACAGGAAGAATTGGTATTTTTGAAGTTATAGAAATGTCTGAGAAAATAAAAAAACTAATCACCGAAAAAAGCGATTCCGATGTGATTGTAAGGGAGGCAATTAATGAAGGCATGACTACGATGCTTGATGACGGACTGGAAAAAATTGCTTCAGGAATGACTACAATAGAAGAAGTACTTCGTGTTACAAAAGTCGAATCTTTATAAATTAAAAAAATGAAAGACAAAAATATTACAATTTCGGGAAATGATAAGTTAGGGCTTGTGAGTAACCTGTCGACAATGATTACGGCAGGAATCCCGATTCTGGAAACCGTTGACTCACTTTTGGAAGATGTAAAAGGAAATACAAAAAAAGTTCTGGAGGCGGTAAGGGAAGATTTAATCCAGGGCAAACATTTATATTCTTCTTTTAGCAGGTTTCCGGGAATTTTTGACAAAGTAACTGTAAACATTATTAAAGCATCGGAAGAAGCAGGGACTCTAGACGTTAGTCTTAAAGATTTAAAATCACAAATAAAAAAAGATATGGAATTTGGCGATAAAGTTAAAGGAGCCTTAACGTATCCCGTACTTATTCTTATGGTATTTTTTGGGGTACTTCTTATGATTTTGATTGTTGTGATACCAAAAATTTCTACAGTATTTTTACATTTAAATGTTGTTCTGCCTTTGCCAACACTTGTTCTAATTTATATATCAAACGCGATTTTAACTTACACAATTCCGATAATAATAGGATTGGCGCTTTTGGGCGTTGGATTCGTTTCTTTATACAGAGCGAAAAAGCAAATGGTTTTACATTTTTTTTATGGATTGCCCATTGTTTCAAAATTAGTAAAAGAAATTGACTTAACAAGATTTTCAAGAAGTATGTATTTACTTCTTACATCGGGAATTACAATAACGAGCGCATTGGATTTAACAAAAGATGTCGTGTTAAAGCCGGAAATTTCAAGTGCAATAGCATATGCAAATGAAATGGTTATGGCAGGAAAGAGATTGTCGGACGGCTTTAAGGAGAAAAAAGGGGCCTTTTCCAGCATAATGATTAAAATTATTGAAGCAGGTGAGAAAACAGGAACCTTGGACAAATCTATGCTTGATATTTCGGAGTACCTTGATTACGAGGTGTCAAATACATTAAAAACATTAACGACAGTTTTGGAACCTGTCATGCTTGTTTTTGTCGGAATTCTGGTTGGTGGGATGATGCTTGCAATAATTGCACCGATCTACGGTCTTATCGGCCAAGTAGGTGGAAAATAAAGAAAGTTAAAAGTGAAAAGTGAAAAACTAAAAATTAAAAACAAAACTATTTGGCAAGTCGGTTTTACCCTTGCAGAAATGGTTTTGGTTGTGTCTATTATACTTACTCTTTTTGGAATTATTTCTGTTGATCTTTTCCGCTCACAGACATCAACAAGCTTAACTAGCTCAATCCAAACTTTTATTTCGGACATAAAATCCCAACAAATAAAAGCCATGGTTGGCGCAACAGACGGAAGATCATCTTCCGATAATTATGGAATTTATTTTACTCCTACAAAATACACTCTTTTCCATGGGCTTGTGTATAACCCGACAGACCCGGCAAATTTTAATGTACAGCTTGACGATAATATAACTTTTAGTTCCATTGGATTTAATAACAACACTCTTGTTTTTTTAGAACAAAGCGGAGAAGTTTCTACTTATTCTGCAATCGCAAATACAGTAACAATAAAAAATACAGCCGGTACGGAGCAAAAAACAATTACAGTTAATAGATATGGCGCAATAACGGGAATAAATTAAAAATTTAAAATGAAAAAATCAAAATTAAAATTCAAAATTAAAAATTTATTAAAATCAACTTTTAACTTTTTATTTTTAACTTATGGCCTGAGTAAGTCGAATGGATTTAACTTTGAAAGTGGTCAATCCATTGTTGAGCTTCTTATTACAATTGGTTTGTCTGCAATATTGCTTCCGGCCCTTTTAACCAGTATGGTCTCTGCCAGGCAAGCAAGACCCCAACAAGACCAGCGCTTACAAGCAATTGGTTATCTTCGAGAAGCTCAGGAAGCAGTCCGGGCGGTAAGGGAGTCAAGCTGGTCAACTTTTGCAGTAGATGGTACATACCACCCTGTTATAAATATGGATGGCACTTGGAGTTTGGCATCAGGACAAGAACTGATTAACGGATTTAATTTTACAAGACAAATTGTTATAAGCGATGTATCAAGAGACAGCATTACCGGAAATATTGTTACAAGCGGTGGAGTCAACGATCCGTCTACAAAAATGGTTGTATCTACCGTATCATGGACAAATCCGTTAACATCTTCCGTTACCGCAACCTCGTATTTTACAAGATATGCAAATTTGGGTTACCAAGAAACAACGTTCGACGATTTTGTAAAAGGTTCTACGCCGTCAGGTTCGGTTGCAATAACAAATACAAATGGAGGTGAAATATCTTTAGGGGCGGGAAATGGAGCTGGCGCCGATTGGTGTAAGCCCGGCAACACTGTTTTAGCAAAAGCAGATTTGCCTGGGCAGGGAGTTGTGCAGTCAATTTCCGCAACAACATCTTCAAGTTTAGATTATGTTTACACAACAACAGGAGGAAATGCATCCGGAGATTCGGTTGACGAAGCAACAATTAATCGTGTTACTCCTGTTCCGACAATAATTTCCAATCCTCCGGTTGCCAGCAACAACGAAGCAAAGGCGTACGGGATTTATGTGGATAAGCCAGGCGGTCATGTTTATTTTAATGAAAACAAGCCTCCAAATCATACTGTCCAAATTGCGGATACAAACACCCTTGTTGATGTTGGCTATTATGATTCATCGGGCGGAGGCACGGGTACTAGCGTTTATGCGCTTAATGGAATTGGGTATACGATTGTTGGTTCAAAGCTTTATTCGTTTAACGTTAGTTCAATTAATGGGTCGTCTTCACAGGCAGAGTTAGGTAGCGTAAGCCTTGCGGCAAATGGAAACAGGGTAATTGCAATTAAAGATAACAGTTCTGGAAATACTTATGCTTTTGTTGCAGAAGCTTCAAGTACAAAACAGTTGGAAATTTTCCAGATTAATTCCAACGGCTCAATTGTAACTCCAGCTGTTGCATATGCCCAAATAGCAAATGCCCAACAAGGTAAAGATATATATGTAAACAACAATGGAACAAGAGTTTATCTCGTAACCAACCAATACAACTCCGGTCAAAATCAATTTTTTATACTTGATACTTCTGTAAAATCCGGCGCACTTCCATCCCCTGTTGGATCGTTTAGCACATATAATGCTGGACTTTCTGCGGGAATGAATCCGAAAGGAATTACAATTGTCCCTGGGAATAGGGCAATTGTAGTAGGAAACGGGGGACAACAATACCAGGTTTACAATATTGTTCAAGAAAATAACGTTACATACTGTGGAGGTTTAACTTTGACAGGAGGAGAAAATATAAATGCGGTTTCCTCAATTGTAAGAGGCGACCAAACTGCCTACTCATATATACTAACAACCGATACTTCTCATGAGTTGCAAGTTATTCAAGGTGGGAACGGTGCGGCTTTTTCTTTTGGCGGTACTTACGAATCCCATACTTTTACTGCAACAACAGAGGCAATGTTTAACAACTTTATCGTGTCTTCTGCGGTTCCATCAAATGCTTCTTTGCAATTTAAAGTTGCAGTAAAACACGCAATAAACAACAGTTGTTTGGGGGTGACATTTGCAGATTCAGATTTTGTAGGGACAGACGGTTCGTCCGGTACTTATTTTCCCGCAACTGGAGGGCAATTGCCGGCTGCAAGTAGCAATCCAACAGGTTATGAGAATCCCGGAAGGTGCCTTAAATATAGAGCATATTTATCTACATCAGATATTACAGAATCTCCTGAAATTTATGATGTTACATTTAATTATTCACCATAGAATATGAAAATCTCAAATCTCAAATTTCAAATCACAAATAAAACTCAAAAAAGAAAAAATCTAAATTCAAAACAATTTGATATTTTTAACTTTAAAACTTGGAATTTATTTGGGATTTGGGATTTTGAATTTGGAATTTTTGAAAAAGGCACAACACTTGTTGAACTTATTGTTTATATGGCGATGTTCTCTATTTTGCTTATTATGCTTTTACAAATGTTTACATCTATTTTAAACGCGCAACTTGAATCACAGGTAACATCAGAGGTTGCAATTGACGGAAGATTTATTTTGTCCAGACTGTCATACGATATTAGAAATGCCAACAATATAATTACTCCATTGGTTTTTGGCAGTGTAGGTAGTGGTAACACACTGCATATTACCGGTTCTGGTACAGATTACACATATGCATTGAGTGCCGGTAACATTATCCTCACAAACAATACAACCGGTTACTCTGGAATGCTCAATAGTATAGATACAACTGTTAAGTCACTATCGTTTACAAAAATTGGCAGTTCCAGCGGGGGAAGGACGGTTGACGTTTCTATAACTATTCAATCAAATGCAAGGGAGCAAACTGGTTACGAAACAAAAACATTTGTAACAGCAGTTGGAACAAGATGAAATCAATTATCAATTACCAATTATTAACTAAAAATTGGCAGAAGGGCCAAGCCCTTGTTACCCTTCTTTTTTTTATGCTGATAGGAATTACTGTAACAAGTTCTGCGATTGCTGTTTTAATTACAAATGCAGCAGGAACAAGTTATTCCGATCAGGGAACTCAAAGTTATTATATTGCAGAAAGTGGAATTGAAGATGCAATTTTAAAACTTATCCGTAATCCAAGTTATACTTCGTCGGGATATACTATTTCTGTTGGGGGAGGAACGGCAACAGTTAAAGTTTCTGGAGGGTATGCTACTTCCAGCGGTATGCTTGCAAATACGGTCAGAAAAATCCAGGTGCAAACAGTGTACAATAATGGTGTAGTTACAATTTCTTCAAGGAAAGAAATCCAATAATTTTATATGTCAGAAATTAAAAGAATGCCTGCAATTGC
Source organism: Candidatus Microgenomates bacterium (assembly GCA_025451195.1). Classification (GTDB taxonomy): domain Bacteria; phylum Patescibacteriota; class Microgenomatia; order Levybacterales; family UBA12049; genus JANWKV01. The sequence goes on from JANWKV010000020.1 coordinate 30,542, forward strand.
GTATATTGAAAGAAACCGTTTATGGTATCACCCATCAAGCAGTACAAACATATTTCAGCTTGATTTTCCACCGGAAATTGTTAATGATCTGGAAATTTTAAACAAAGATAAATTTAACGAGCTTCTTAAAGCATTTGTCGGTGCAAATAAAATAGAACCTGCAAATCTTATGATATTGTTATCACCTGATGTAACATTTGAAAAAGACCTGCCCGAAGGATTGCCTGTCGAAATAGAAGGGGAAACAAAAAATTTTCTCAATTTCCTGCCGTTTGACGAAACATACAGTAAGCCAATTAAATTGGGTAAAACCGTAAAGGTTGTTGCCGCAAATAAAGAACTTTGTAATATTATAACAAATGCATTTCAGGAATTGGAATTTCAGGTGACATCGCTTATTCCATTTTCTGTTTTGCACCAGACAATCCCCGAGCTTTCAACAAATCTTGATTTAGCCTTTATACTAAATCATGCTGACAGCGTAAGGCAATACAATCTGTTTGGAGGAATAGAAATATCCAACGCCGGTGTTCAGGTTTCAAAAAATAAGACGGAAGCAAAAGATAATAAAAGGCTGTTTGCATTTGTCGGAATATTTGTTGTCCTTATGTTAATTTTGGGTTATGTTGTATATACAAATGTTATTGCTCCACCTTCAACGCCCATACCTACAAGCGCAACTCTTTATCCAACACGCGCACCAACTGCAGGCAGTCAGGCAACAACAGGTAATCAAACTACGGTAAGCCCATCAATAACAGGAGTAGAGAATTCTCCATCGGTAACAGTGCCTCCGGTTATACAAAATCAATAGATGAAAGGATTAAAAAACAAAAAAGGATTTACTTTAATAGAGCTTATTATTGTTATTGGAGTTTTGGCTATACTTCTTACAATAATTCTTCAGGCAGTTAATCCCGCGCGTCAATTTGCCAAGGCGAATGACGTAAAAAGAAGAAGTTCTATTACCGCAATTTTGAATGCAATCGGCCATTATTTGGCGGATAATAACGGCAGTTTACCTCCGGAAATTACAACCACAGCGCAAAATATTTCCAAAACCGGTGCCGATCTTTGCCCGGAGCTTGTTACAAACAAATATATAACAGCCCTTCCAGTTGATCCCAAAATAAACAACGGTACTCAGGTAATAGATTGCTCATCCTCATACGATACAGGTTTTACTGTAGTTAAAGATTCCAATAACAGGGTGACAATTACTGCGCCACTTAAAGAAATCG
>JANWKV010000021.1 GCA_025451195.1 Candidatus Microgenomates bacterium
TACTGCTGATGTCTTTATGCGAAAATGTTACTTGATTAAACAATAACTAAAAGAAGCATTTTGTAGTTGCTTTATTTCTTCTCACCTTCGTCTTATTAAATCAACCTAAACTAAATCCTCAAATGCTTTAATAATTTTCTCAAGAGAAGTTATAATAACGTCAGAACTCGGCAGCAGCCTTACCCAATAAGCCCTTATTAGAATTATATGTAGTAGATTTCCGTTGAGTTTGATAAAATGAAATCTGAAAGGAGGTGAAAAAAACATGAAGAAATTTTTAGTATTATATATGTCGCCAAAACCTGGTGAAGAACAGATGAAAAATGCTACTCCTGAAGAATCAAAAAAAGGAATGGATATGTGGATGGCATGGTTTCAAAAAGAAGGGAGTGCTATCGTTGATGGAGGAACTCCACTTATGAATGATACGCATGTAACAAAAACAGGAGACGCTCAAACGCATAGCGGGGATTACGTTTGTGGTTATTCCATTGTCCAAGCAGAAAATATGGACAGCGTAAAAGCAATGCTTGATGGGCATCCTCATTTTATGCTGGAAGGCAATAGCGTAGAAGTATCAGAAATGATGCCAATGCCTGGAATGTAATAGCATGTAAAAAACAATTCAAGGAGTTTTATCCGTGGATTGTTTTTTTAGTGGAAACTTAGAAGTAAACTATGTCATAGCTAATATAGGCATATTTTTTGTTGCTTAATTTCTTTAAATTTACGTATTATCAAATTAACTTGAACTACATCTTCAAAAGCCCTCACATTCTTTTTAACGAGGTTATAATAACGTTAGAACTCGGCACAAAATAACCTGCCTTGGATTCGGACTTGCCACAAGACCCTTATTAATTCGTGTATTGAGTTCTTGACAATTTGTACAAAGTGTTGTACATTGTGATTATGAGTAGTTTAATGTCAATATCAGATGTAAGAGCAAATCTTCCAGATCTTGTTGCTAAAGTAAGCGATACATTAGGGAGGGTAACAATTACAGTTAATGGTCAACCTAAAGCCATTCTTGTCAGTGCTGAGGAGTTAGAGTCATTAGAGGAAACAGCAGAAATATTAGCAATTCCTGGAGCAAAGAAAAGCATTAAGCAGGGACTGAAAGAAGCAAGAAAAGGTAAAGGAACTCCTATTTCATTGTTGAAATAAATAGCATGCACGTTATTGTTACTCCTAAAGCATTAAAACAGTATAATCATCTTCCTAGAACTGATCAAACAAAAATTAAGAAAAAATTACAGGTATTAGAACAAAATTCACAAGAGGGTAAAAAATTATCTGGAGAATACGCAGAACTACGGTCTTTGAAGGCTTGGCCATATAGAAAAATTTATTACATCGATGATATACAAAAGAAAATTTTTATTGTAACTATCGCTCATAGACAAGGTGTTTATAAATAGTCTTAATTGTAGCTTGGAATATAGAAACTTTCAGAGTTTTTATACAAAAAGTTAGAATTACATCTATGTCCGTCAGTAAAATTCTAGCCTCAAATTTTCTTATATTTTTATACCCAATTTAGTAAACAGAAAGTGGATTAGAATTTTGATGGTTTTATGATATATTCTAACTATGAAAAACGTAAAAATCACTTGTGTTTCGGAAAACACCAGTTCTTTTCTGAGAAGCCGTTTTTTGGCAACGCACGGGCAATCGCTACTTTTAGAAGTTGACTCCAAAAAATACCTGTTTGATGTTTCGGCAATCTACGAAGGGTTTACATATAACCTAAATTCTTTGGGTTTAAAACTTGCAGATATTCCAACGATAATTTTATCCCATAACCACCTGGATCATTCCGGCGCACTTTTTAAACTTGTGTATGAGTTTACAAATCAGAATCTTTTATTACCACCCGACATGCACAAAATAAATGAAAAGGGATATGACCTTTCTTATAGAAAAGAAGACAAGGAAAAAGCAATACAAAAACTAATAGATTATAAAAATACAACAATAATTACAAACGGTAAAAAGTTAGACGAAAACGTTTACACTACCGGATCACTTGATTCTATAGATAAACAGTGGCCTGATAAAGAACAATCGCTTGTTATACCAATTGAGGGAAAGGGTCTCGTGATTCTTGTTGGATGCTCCCACCCTACAATACCTGTAATTGTCGAAAATGCCAAAAAAGTTACAGGGGTTGAAAAAATTTATGGAATTATTGGGGGTTTACATTATGCAAGAATGGAAAAAGAAGAACTCTTAAAAAATATTGAATATTTAAAATCTCTCAATCTGGAATTTATTGTCCCAAGTCATTGCACGGGTTTTAATGCAACAATTTTAATGAAAGAAATTCTAGGAGAAAAAGTCCGTTATTCTTCAATTGGGGGGCAATTTGGCAGCGGAAATTCGGTAGAAATTTTTCCAAATTTAAAATTTAACCTTAGTTAATGCTAATATGAATAATTTAAGGATTAACTGGTTTTAATATAGACTATTAAGTTATAAAACAATACCCGTTGTACTTAATTCTTTTAATTTATTTACCAAATCTTCTACTTTATAAGACGTTGTATCTATGTCTTTTGCAACAAACATCCTTAACCCTTCAATTATTCTCCGCATGAAAATAGCATCTTTTTTCCATAGCTTGTGAATGGCAACTTGATTTTGTGCAAATGTATTGGATACTACTATTAATTCGGCAAATAAAATGCCGGTATCTATAAATATATTTGCAATATCTTTAATATTTACGCTATGAACCTGTGAGGTAAATAATTGACGGTGAATAATGGTTAGCCGGGTTTCTTCCGCGATAATACTGCTTGGAAATATTTTCCACGGAAAGACAGAGGATATACGAAGGAGAATTCTATTTGAATTGATTACCATATCTTCTATTGCCTGTCTATTTTCTTCCGCTTTGTCTGCATGATTTTTAACAGCCTGGTTAAGTCCTTCTTCTGCTGAAGTTTGTTCTAGTCCAGTGTTAGAAGACATTTTGTTTGGAGAGTTATTTTTTACTTTTGTTTGATCCAGATCTCTTTTTTCCTTATTCTTTGCCTGATTAAACAATTTTTCAAGCCAGTAACTTACTTTTTTGTTCTCAAATTGTTGAGTTTGACTACGAGAAATAATAGTTGGCATTATTGATGCAATAAATCTTCTCATAGCTTAACAAGCATATTCTTATTTCTATAATATTCCCGCTATTCTTATTACAATTTTTAAGCAACACAAATCACTAAATAAAGGAAATATCAATTGCTGCATGTAAACTTTTAGTGTGCAATACTCATTATTAGTCTAGCTTAGGCAGGAAGTTAACTAAGAATAAATATAAGTTAATTTAAAGTAAATTAGGGAATTACAAAATAATACAACTACTACTTCTTTCCTGCCTCAGCTTGATAGAAATATGAATACTATCCAAACTATTCCAAGGAGTTCAATAAAATCCAATATGTTATTTTCTGATTCAACTATTCGTACTGATTATTTTTGGAATAATTTAGTTATTGAAAAACGTATTTCAGTAAACTGGTTATACAAATTATACAAAGGAAGTCTTTTGTATAATTTTTGGTCTGTAATATCATCACCGACAAGATAACGGGTAAATAAAATGAAAATGCTAAAAAAACTAAGGGAATAGCAATTCGGTCTCCGAAGGGGATCTCAGTGTCTTTTAAATCGAGATGGAGGCGTCACGGCATCCTTTGCTATATAAATAAAATTTTAAGGAATAGGAGGTGAAATAATATGACAGATATATATAACAAGAAAGAAGAAATAAAACAAAAATCTGCTGAAAAGCAAGCGACAAAGAAAGCAGATGGCTCTACAACCACTGCTCCGGTTAAGGCAGAGCCTAAGGATGCAAAGTAATCTTTGCATGTTTGGTGAGAGATTATGAAACACATAGTCTCTCATTAGATAAGAAAATGCTGTTTGTTAAATCTTTATTCAAATTTTTATTTTAGTATTTATTTAACATTATGTTAAGTAAAGAAATATACGATATAACTAAAGAGGCAGAATATTTCATTACGCATTTAGATGAAAAACTTTTATTTGCGAGAAGGAGACATATATTTGTACTTCTTGCGCCATTAACAGGATCTTTATTGTTAATAACCGGGTTTTTATTTTCTTTATTTACTTTCCAAAAATTGTTGCCGCTTTTTATTTATCCTACTTTGTTACTCGGAATTATTCTTATATTGCTACTTATTGGATTGAGCATGATTATAAAAATTTTTGTTGATTGGTATTTCCATATATATATTATTACCAGTCAAAAATTACTGGAAGTATGCTATAAACCATTTTTCTCTAAAAATATCTGCGTTATTCCTTTAGACCAAATGCGCTGTGCCGAAGTAAATGTAATAACTCATGGATTTATAAAAACATTACTGGATATTGGAGATGTTTCTATCACAATTGACCTTTTAACTCATCAGGATGTCTTTACAATGAGAAACATTGTTTCTCCGCAAAAAGCAGGAATCGAACTTACCACAAATCTTAATCAACTCATATTACCTCGGGGGGTTAACGAATCCTCTTTTATATCTTTACCTAACCAATACGCAAGGAATTTGCCAGAGGAACAAAATGTTTCGATTGTAGAAACAATACAATTTCCAGAGATTAATATTAAATCACTGCAAAAAAATGTACATACAATATTTCAAGAAAACAATTTGCTGAAAGGGGGGTGAAAATATGGGAATTTTATATATAATCATTTTACTGGTAGGAATTGCATTGAGTACGTATAATTGGCTGTACCTACACGAAATAAAGGCCGCAAAATCAAGAGTTGGATTAACACTTCCAAAAAATGCCAGCTTATTTTTAAAAGGAGTTTGTTATATGTCTTTACTCAGTTGTTCGATAATTCTCCTTGCAATTTTTATTCATATAGGAAACGCCCGGTAGAGAAATTGTATAATAAGGGAAATTAGTGTATACTAGCTTCGGTTAGTTTATAAAACTAATGGATAAAAGCAAAATTAGGGAATTCGAATTGTTTTATAAACAGTTTACAATCCGCAATTATAAAAAAGGTGAAATGCTTATCAGGGCAGACGATGACCCGCAAGGTATTTTTTGTTTAAAAAAAGGGTATGTGCGCCAATATACAATCTCCAAAACAGGTTTTGAGTTAACGCTTCATATTTTGCAACCTATTTCATATTTTCCAATGGTTTGGGCAATCAACGGTACTCCCAATATTTACTATTTTGAAGCATTAACTCCCGTTGAGGTGGGACGCGCGCCAAGAGACCAGGTAGTTAACTTTATCAAAGATAAACCTACCCTTCTTTTTGAGTTGATGAGTGAACTTCTGGAGGACTATGCAGAAACGCTAACACGGGTTGAACATTTGGTATTTTCCGATGCATACAGAAGAGTAATTTCTATACTCTTATATATAGCCAAACATTTTGGGGAAAAGCATGGCAAAGGTATTATCGTCCCTAACCGTTTTACGCAGCAAGACATAGCAACACTTGTGGGTATTGCGCGGGAAACTGCAAGTATAGAACTTATAAAACTTGAAAGAAAAGGGCTAATTAAGTATATTGACCATTCAATTTTATTTGAAAGTATTAAAAAATTAACCTCCGAGTTGTATTCAAACCGCCTCAAAGTGTAAGCTACATCACTGTAAATTTGTTACTCCGGTTGTAGATTACATATCAGGGATATTACTGTTTACCTTACTAACTCGGCATATAATTACAACGTATGACACAAGCTATTACTACTCAAAGACAAGTAACAACAAGGCAAACCGAACCGCAGGTAAAAAGTGAGGCACCTCAAAAGGTATATGACACTAAGAAAACAATTTTCAGATTCAATCAGGTTGTTTGGTATATCTTAGGCTTTATTGAAGTGCTTTTAGCTTTCAGATTTATCCTTAAGTTACTCGGGGCAAACCAGTTTATCGGATTTACCAGTTTTGTATACTCAATAACAAATCCATTGGCAGCGCCTTTTAATGGCATTCTGGGGATGTCTATCTCCGGAAGTTCTGTGATTGAATGGTCAACGCTGATTGCCGCAGTTGTATATCTTTGTGCTGCATGGGGACTTATTTATCTTTTAGGCCTAATCTATCCAATTACTCCAAACGATGTTGAAAATCAATAAACTATGTTAGTTGCAATAGTCGTAATACTTATTATTCTATGGTTTTTAGGATATGCTCCTATTACCGGTATTTCCATACCAAACTTCATTCTTTTTACAATCAATAATCACCAGATCACTTTGTGGGAAGTTCTTATACTTGCTGTTGTTGCGTGGGCAATTGGTATTTTGCCCCGCCCGTTTCAGGCTGTTGCTTCTGTTTTACTTCTCTTGTGGGTTTTGTCTGTGCTTGGAATTCTTGCAATTGCAGGCCTTTCAAACATTATTGTTTTAGTAATTATAGTGGGGCTAATCGTTTCTATTTTTCTATGACAAATAAATTATACATTGATAATCTTGCACATGGAGTAACAAGTAAAGAGCTTGAAAAACATTTTGCCAAAGCGGGTAAAGTTATTTCAGCAAAAGTAATTATAGACAACAAAGGGCTTGGCAAAGGGTATGGTTTTGTTGAGATGAACTCAAACGAAGAAACAGTAAAAGCAAAAGTAATGTTAAATCATACAGAGATTGACGGGAAGAAAATTGAGATAAAAGACGAGAAATACCAACCATAAAATAAATTGTTTCGATTATGCATTTCTAAGCGAACACTCAGAAAGATGTTGTATTATTTATTGGGAAATAAAATTTAATTTGGAGGAGGTGAGAAATATGATGGACAAAGATGAAAAAAAATGTGATTGCGGTTGCGGCTGTTGCGGCAAGGGGGGAATGGGTATGCACGCAATGATGATGGATTGCTGCATGGAGCATAAAATGTCTAAGGAGCACTTAGAAGCAAAAAAGAAAATGCTTGAAGAAAAGCTTAAGTGGGTTGAAGAAGAATTGGGAAAGAAATAATATAGTTTTTATTTCCAATATAATATTTTCCTGCTGACCGTGCGGTAAATGACCGGGTTTTTTAGCAGGGAAAAAACAGTAAGCCAGTTACGAAAAAATTAGTCAAAAATAAAAGAGTAAATAGAAAACACAAACGATTATCATTTGTCTAATATGATAAATAAATCCAAAAATAAAGCTAAGCAAAAATCTCAACCGACTGTAAAAGAATTAGAGCATGATTTTCCAAGTCTTCTTCCACCAACGGAGAACATTGAAGAAAATCTGGCAAGAGGAACGGCAGGTGGAGTACCTGACCCGGACGATATTCCGGGTGGATTTAATATGAATGGAACCCAAAGGCCCGATATGGAAGAAGCTGAGGCAGAAGCAGAGCAAGAATTTGAGAAAGGAGAAAAACATGAGTAATAAAAAGAAAAAAGTAGATAATGACACACAAATAGTTAGTAGGGAGCAATATGATGAAGGTAAAAATCTTCAGCATACTCCTTCTTCGGAGGACAATATTGCCCTTAAATCACCTTCTGTTCAGGGGGAAGAATCAGTGAGTGGTGATATGCCGGATCCGGAAAGTGCCGATGATACTCTTGCAAACGCACACGCTATGGGGATGCAGTTGGACGAGGATTTGGAACATCCAAAACCCTTAGATCTTGCAGGAGATATAGATAAAGCAGAAGAAGCATTTAGAAAAAGTTAAATGGCAGACAAAGATTTTTACACAACCCTTGGGGTTTCAAACAGTGCAACAAACGATGAAATAAAAAAAGCTTATCGAAAGCTGGCGCTACTTTATCATCCGGATAAGAATAAGTCCAAAGAAGCTACGGAAAAATTCAAAGAATTATCACATGCATATGAAATTCTTTCTGACCCACAGAAAAGAGAGGCATACGACCAACACGGAGAATCCGCTTTTCAACAAGGGGGTCAACAGCCTCATGGTTATGGTCAACAAGAATCCCCTTTTACCTATTCGTACCAAACGCAAGGTGGAGCGGGGTTTGACGGTTTTACCGACCCGAATGATATTTTTGAACAATTCTTTGGTGGTGCTTCGCCTTTTTCTTCACGGCAACCAAGACACACGTACACTTTAACGCTTGATTTTGAAGAAGCGGTAAAAGGCGGAGAGAAAACAGTGTCCATTGACGGAAAGCAGCAAAAAATAAAAATACCGGCAGGCGTAGATACGGGGAATAAAATTCGCTACAAAGACTATGATATTGTTATGGAAGTACTTCCCGATCCCTTATTTGCCAGACGCGGAGAAAATCTTTTTACTGAAGAAACAATTTCATTTAAACAAGCGGCACTTGGTACTGTTATTCCTATAAAAACACTTGAGGGAATTCTTAAACTAAAAATTCCCGCAGGTTCTCAACCCGATACAGTAATACGATTAAGCGGTAAAGGAGTACCTATTCTTAAGAAAACCGGAAGAGGAAGCCTATACATAAAAATACGTGTAACAATTCCCAAAACGCTTACAAAAGAGCAAAAAGAACTATTAGAAAAATTTTAACCTAACTTAGGTTGCAAGTTTGTAAAATAATTAATGTCCATATAAAAATTTTGGTAAAATAAATTTATGACAGACTTTATAACTATATCCGTATACCCCTCTAGGATGGAGGCAGAAATAGTAAAAGGATTACTTGAGTCAGAAGGCATACAAGCAGTAATTACGGGCGATGATTCTGACGGTATAAATCCATATCCAATGCTGCAATCGAGCGGCATAGAGTTAAAAGTGCCTAAAAAAGGCGAAGAAAAAGCAAAAATAATATTAAGAAGTCTGGATAACAAAAATAGGCCTGTTTGAATACTTTAATCTATTCATTTAGAAAAATTAGTTAAATTGTAAAATAAATTTTGAAATAAAAAGCATCACATTTTAGGCTTGTATAGCAAGGGAAACAAAGTGAAGTCCTGCCGGTCTGTAGAAAAATAAACCTATAGTTTCATTGACTTCACTTCCATTTAGTGTTATTATGGTTTAAGCAGATTAATACACTATCTGCATATATTAGTTAAAGGTGTATACATTGAATTGATTCTGTCTAGATGTAAAGATCGTATTTAACATCTAATAGTCACATCTTTTTCCTACTCAACTCACTTCTTTGTTTATTTAGTCAATAAATCTTTTAATATGAAAATTTTATTTATCAGCCCAAATTCGCCATTTGAGAGTATTGGTGGAGTGGAACGTTACGTTATAAACCTCATAAATTATTTTAAAGTTTTGAAAAACATAAAAACTTTTCTTATTCTTCCAACAGTGGAAAAAAGCCATGAAGCAAAAGACGGGAATATGACCATTTATTATGACAATAACCTTTCTATTCCGCGAAAAAACAGGTTATCTGCAGCTGTAGCTAAAAAAGCGCAAGGATTTTCGGATTTGGTGGAGAGAATTATAAAAGAACAAGAAATTAACGTAATTTGCGCGGAGAATCTTCTTTTTGGCCCGCCCCCTGTATATAGTTTAAGGCTCAATATGGTTGCCGCAATACACAAAATCCCTTTAATTCTTCGTCTTCATATGTATCCGGAAACTCCCATTCAGATAGCACTTACAAATGAGCTTATGTGGGACCATGTTAGTTGTGTTAGCAAAAGTGTTGCCGGGGATTGTTTCCAGAAAGGAACTGATATAAATAAATTATCTACAGATTATTTGGGAGTCAACACCCTTGATTTTAACCCTGTTAAAGATCCTGTTTTTAATCTTAAAAAAGAGCTTGGACTGGAAGAAAATGTAAAGATTGTATTAACGGCAGGGAGAATAATTACTGGGAGTAAAAACATGCTGAAAGAAAAAGGAATGATAAATCTTATAGAAGCATTTTCCCGGCTTTCACCCCGTTTTCCAAGGCTTCGCCTTTTGATTGGAGTTGCAAAAGCCACAGATAATTTAAAAGATGAGTTTGACAAAGCCTATGAAATGCTTTTGGGTTATATTAAAATCCAGAATATTGAAAATAAAACAATCGTAAAAATGTTTGAACTGGATCAAATGCCAAATGTATATAGAGGGTCGGATGTACTTGTTCTTCCTGCAGAAAAAAATGAAACACTGGGCCAAATTTTTATCGAGGCAATGGCATGCGGGCTCGCGGTTGTTGGAGCCAAAACAGGCGGAATGCCTGAAATCATTGACGATAGTTATAATGGGTTTCTTGTCCAGCCTAACGACCCGATTATTTTAGCCCAAAAAATTGAAAGAATTCTTAATGATAAGACTAAAAGGGAGAGATTTATTAAAGCCGGCCACAAAACAGTTGAAGAAAAATTCACCGCGGAAAAGCAATTTGCAGCTTTCAGTAAGATGCTTGAGGAAACCGCAAAAATACATTTTTTAAAGTAAAAAAATATATCCTTCTTTCGGACCAAGGGAAAATTGTTTAAAGTTAAAAGTTTCGTCCTCCTTATTACTTAGTGATGTACTAAGTTGTAAACTGCCTGATTTAGCCGGCAATAAATCATTAGCAATTGTCTCTTTGGTTTTAGAAAAATTCAATAGTATAAGAAAACTCAGGCCCTCATTGCCATTTCTTGTGAATGCCAGAACATTATCATTCTTTACGTCTACCGCAATTGGCCGTCCCGGTAGCAATTTCTCTTTGCGGAAATGTAATAATCTTTTATAAAGAGTCAGCATTGATTTTGGATCTTTAAGCTGATTTTTTACATTCCTTTTTTTATAATGCGGGCCAACAGGCAACCATGGTTGTGCATTAATATCTGTAAACCCTGCATTTTTGCTGTCATCCCACTGCATAGGTGTTCGCGCGGGATCCCGCAGGTTATCCGCAAATGGGTCATGTTGCAAATTTGGTGGAATTATTACGTCTTCCATGCCTATTTCTTCCCCCTGAAAAATAATGGGTACTGCGTCAAGGGTCATTTGCAGCATTGCGGCCAGTCTTGCATCTTCCTGGCTTCCAAGCCGTGTTGCCACTCTTTTTTGGTCATGGTTTCCCAGGGGCAATGGAATAATATCCTCATTTTTTAGAAGCGCATAATAATCAAAAATTACCTTTTTTACTTCTTTTGCATTCCAATTTGTATCCAAAATAAGATCAAAGTCCAAAGGAGCGCTCAGCCCGTGTTCTGAAAGCCTATAAAGCATAGCCCTTTCTTCGGCGCTCACATATACTTCTTGCATGCTAAATCCTCCTCTTTTCCCGACAAGATTTCCCAAGTCAGCCAGTTTTTTAAATCCTCTTGGCTGGTCTTTACTTGCAAGGTGTATATATATTTCATTCGGGTGACCCTGCCCTTCTATGTAGTCGGGATTTAACGGTTCGTCGGGATATTTAGGATGTTTTATAATATAAAGCCCGACATCTATACGGAATGCATCTACTTTTCTGTCCATCCAAAGCATTAAAATACTGTGCATTTCTTTTACAACCTCTGGATTATCCCAGTTAAGGTCGGGTTGTTCTTTAAGAAAACTGTGCAGATAATATTCTTCTGTTTTTTTGTCGTAAGTCCATGCACTGCCTGTTGTATTATCAAATACATTTATCCAATTATTTGGTTTTTTTCCTTCTGTCTTTCCGCCATGCCAGTGATACCAGTTACGCTTAGGATTATTCTTAGACGCACGGGACTCCCTAAACCACGCGTGTTGGTTTGAGGTGTGGTTTGGAATGAAATCCATCATTATTAACATATTCCGTTTGTGTATATTGTCTACCAAACGTTTAAAAATTTGCATGTTACCAAACATAGGATTAATTTCCAGATAATTTTCCACATCGTATCCGTTATCTTTCATGGGCGATGTATATATGGGGGAAATATAGATAACGTCTATGCCTAAGTCCTGTAAATAATCTAATTTTTCAATAATGCCCAGCAAATCCCCGTTACCGTCTTTATTTAACCTTGCATGAAAACTCCGGGGATAGATTTGATAGATTGATTTATCGCGCCAACTATAATTTGAATACGTCTTGTTTGTTGTTTTTTGTCCTGCCATTAATAGAGTGTAGTTGAGGGTAGATTTAATTACAAGTTTTGTAGCTATCAATAAAAAATCAGCTCTTCCAATTTTGTAAATCTACTTTTTCACGTTCGCGTTTGATGCGGGAGTCGAATACCCAAACTTCAACCGGTACTATTTTAAATTGATGCCATGAGTTAGGTTTATCATCCTGATTTTGTACTTGCTTTGCTAGTCCTTTTATCTGCAATCCCAAATTACCGCCTTTTGGAAAAGGAACATCTTTGAATATTGCAACAGAAACACGCGGGTCTTTGAGAATATTTTTTACGTGTTTGGTATTTGGGAAAGACCGGAAATAAAGATTTAAATTTTTATCATAAGTAAATTTAACAGGACAAACCCAACTCCCGTCTTCGGAAGTTGTAGCTAAGGCCATGATTTCCGTTCTGTCCAAAGCCTCTTTAACTTTTGAATCGATATTATTCATAATTGCAGATTAACAATTTACACTACTTTAAGTCAAGGAAAAAATTTAAAATAAGAAATTTAGTTTGTAGGAATAATTGCCAAGATATCCAAAATAAAAGCAGGTATCGTAATTTTTGGAATTGATTGACTTTTAATTACCCCTTTGAAATAGTTAAGGTATGGCTGAAGAGAATTCCCAGAGTGAGGTTGTGGGTAATACCGACATTAATACCCCTAAGAAAAAAAGTTTTAAAAAATTCTTACTAATCGGTTTATTTATTTTTGCACTCCTAATTTTATCGGGTGTTCTTTTTATTCTCAAAACACAGAGATTAAACCATGTTGGTAATTCCGCAGAGGTTGCTAAGCCTATTAAGGCAGTTAATTATTTTTCTGTTGTTTCGGTTTCTCCGGAAAACAGTTCGGTAGATAACGCGGAAGATACTCCTATTAAGATTACTTTTTCTGAGCCTGTAAAGCCTAGTAGTTTGAAATCCTTTTTTACAGAATCACCAATGATTCCAGGGGATTTTACACAAGGGGCAACTCCAAATGAAGTTGTTTTTAAGGCAAGATATACATATGGTGAGGGCACATCGGTTAGGGTAATTTTAAATAAAGGATTTGAGTCTGTTGCCGGCCATAAGTTTACAACAGATTACACGTATAACTTTTTTACCAAAGTTGCAGATGACAGCGTTATATTTGGAAATAGCGACGTTAATTCCCGTTGGCTTAATTTACCGGTTGGCAAAGGGACAACGTTTAAGCTGCAGGTTGGCAACAGTGTTTCGGGAGATACAACGGTCACTGTTTATAAAGGCACGTTTGACAAGATAGTTTCTTCGCTTTTGTATTCAAACGAAACGCACACCGATACAAATTATGTTTCGCAATCATATATTAACTACCCTGTTGATACGTCAAAAATGCAGCAGGTGTCTGTTTTAAAAAATATCCAAAACGGAACAAAGTTTGATTTTAAAGAAGGTGAAGGCCTTTATTATGTAGAAGCAAAAAGCGGGGACAATGTGTTGGGATCAACTTGGGTGAGTGTAAACGATGAAGGGTTAATAGTAAGGCAGGACGACCAGAAAGTAACAATTGCAACACAAAATATTAAAACAGGGGATATAAATTCCAAGGTAAAAGTGTATTTGTATAATCTGGAGGATAAGCCAACGCTTTTGGATGTAGTCGAGATTCAGGGATACGGGGAAGTACCGATTGTTTACCCGCAGAAAGTTGATTTGGTGGTTGGAGAAACAGAAAACGGTGTTGTGCTGGCTCCCCTTACCGTACCCGAAACTCAGGCAGACATAAGAGTAAACAGCAATTTATCAAACCTTGACAAGATATATGTACAAACTGATAAGCCGACATACAAAACAGACGAAACTGTAAAATTCAGCGGAATTTTACGTCAGGACAACGACGCAAAATACAGTTTGCCAAAAGCGGGCAGTAAAGTTCATGTTTGGGTGCCTGACCCAAGTGATTATACTAAAAAAATTATTGAGCAAACGGTTGATGCAACAGGCAGCGGAATGTTTTCCGGGCAGTTTGTTATACCGCAAAATATAATTCCTTCCGGCAGCAATGTTTTTTCTACAACACTCTATGCAAAAGAGGAATCTGACAGCGCTTTATATGTTACTTCCAAGGCTTTCACAACCTTTGATGTTGTGCCGGGAAATTCCAGTGCAATTATATCGGTAGGTTTTGACAAACAAAGTTATACGCCGGACGAAGATGTTACTGCCCATGTTGTGGCAACAGATGAATCCGGAAAACCAATGGCAAATAAATCAATTAATTATACTGTGTATACAAAAGATTATTACGAAAATGATCCTGAATCTGTTGCTGACTTTGGAAGCGATTGGGGAGAGCAGTCTAAAATAGTTGACAAGACCGCAACACTTGACGGCAACGGTAAAGCAGATATAAAAATTGACCAACAAGGCGAAACTGTCAGCCAAGCAGTAACCCTTGAGGCATCAGTTGACAATAACGGATCTAAAATTTACGGAGCAAAAACCATTCTTGTACAGCAGGGAAAAATTATTTTAACATTTGGATCAAGCCGGGAGGAGTACCATTCCGGAGACACAACAATAACAAGAGTCTATGCAAAAGATTTAAGCGGAAATCCTGTTGCCAATTTAGACCTTAACTACGAATTGTATAAGTCTGTATACGATCAACCCTCAAATACTTACAACGAAACTGTTTTATATAAAGGGACAGTAACAACGGATTCCAATGGGTTTGCACTTATAACTCAGCCCGTAACAACAGATCCTTACAGTTTAACCATGCGTGTTGTCGCAATTGATTCCAGTGGCAATTTTATTAATGCGGAAAGGCAAATAAATATTCTTAGAAACGATGTTAATTTTTCAAATATTTATTATCATGGCCTTATATTAACCAACCTTGATGTTGCAACAGATAAGTTAAGTTATAATGTTTCCGACACCGCAAACCTGGTAATAAATTCTCCTTTTGACCGGGAAGTTCTTGTAACGTATGAAAGCGGAAGGATATACCACAATGAATGGTTAAAGCTGAGTAAGGGTGATAATAAATATTCTGTAAAAATTACACCTGAGCTGTTTCCCTCTTTTAATATTGTATTCAGCTACTTTAATAACAGCATTCTTTATGAAGAAGGTGTGCCGATTACAGTTAACGATCCGTCAAAAAATATTACAATAACAACCAGCACAGACAAAACTATTTATGCAAAAAATGACCAGGCGCAATTGACAATCAAAACAACAGACATAAGCGGTCAGCCCGTTAATTCAAACATTTCTGTAAGCGTTGTTGACGACAACATTTTTAACCTGAGAAGTATAATTCCTGCAGGACCAATTTACTGGAATTTTTATAGTCCGCGTATTGACATGACAAATTTCTCCGCTTCAACTTTAGGAATAGGTACAGGAGGCGGTTGCGGAGGAGGCGGAGGATCAGACATTAACTATGTGCCAAACAGAACAGGTACTACTTATTATTGGAATCCGGATTTAACTACAGATCAAAACGGGGAAGTTAAAATTGCTGTTCCTGTTGGAAATACAAGCGGTAAGCTTCATATTTTTATAACCGCAACAAGTGATGATACCGCAGTTGGCCAGTCCCAGCCGTCTATATTAGTTCAATAATTACAAAAATTTTGTTGTTTTCCCAAATCATCAGATATTTTGGTATACTTTGGATAAATTTATGAAAATATCTGTGAGCATTCTTATCAGAGATTTATTAGGGAAAAGAAGATCTTTTATCGAAAAACTTGCTTGTATAAATCTCTTTGAAAATAATTCTCCTCAAACTGTACTTTCAGCGTTCAAAAGATCCGGGATTGATGGCGTTGAGTTACTTCTCACGAAAGAAACTTCACTTGGAGATTTGCAAGAAGCAAAAAAGATTTTTGATAGAAGCGATTTGTCAGTATTAAGCATTCATCAGCCACTACGATTTTTTTCCAGGACGACCCTTTCAGAAGTAGAAAAGCTATTTGATGTTGCAAAAATTCTCAAAGCAAAAGTTATAACTTTACATCTTAACGCAGCGGGAAAGCAGGTATTTGATAAAAAATACATTGATGAAATTAGGAGTATGGAAAAAAAATATAACATTCTAGTTGGTTATGAAAATAGCCAAAAACATGTTTTATCTTACATGAAGAAGTATGTTTGGAGTGATAAAGAATTTTTTGATTTTGTAGCTAAAATTGGATTTCATGTTACGTTCGATACAACACATTTTGGACAAACAGGAGGAAATATAGTTGACGCGTTTAAAGTAAATAGATCTAAAATAATAAATATTCATATTGGTGACTATAAAAACCATGCTTTTAGCTCAAGTTTTCGCCCGTTTGCCTATACTCATCTTTCACTAGGTGAGGGAGATCTTCCTATTAAAAAATTCCTTAGTGTATTAAAAGAAAAAAAATACGAGGGTTTAATTACAATGGAAATAGACCGTGTTAATTACCAAGGACTTTGCAAGAATGCAATGTTTATAAAAAGTTCGTTAAAATAAAAGTTCCAGATAAAATTAATACACAATTGAGAACTACATTTTCCAGTAAATATATAAGATATATTTACTGTTTTGATTGGTAAAACTTCTGATATACTTTTAGAAATGATATTCAAGCATTTTCCGGCATTTAGATACAGTGACTTCCGATTATTATGGACCTCGGATTTTATTTCCCGCACCGGAACACAGCTTTTAACCGTTGCTATCAGCTGGCATTTGTATTTACTTACCCATTCGCCATTTGCATTGGGATTGGTAGGCGTTGTTCAGCTTATTCCTTTACTTTTATTTAATTTAATTGGCGGTGCATTTGCCGATGCGCACAATAGAAAAAAAATTTTATATATTACCCTGCCCTTTCTTGCTTTAACGTCATTTCTTTTGGGATTTTTTACTTTTATACATATAATTTCACCTTTAATAATATATATTCTTATTGCAATTGCGGCAATTGTATCTTCGTTTTATGTTCCTGCATACGGGTCAATACTGCCATCAATTATAGAAAAGAAAGATTTAACTGTTGCCAACAGTACTTTTGGAATGGTGGAAGATTTGTCTGAAATGATTGGTCCTGCTTTTGCCGGAATTTTAATAGCAAGTGTTGGAGTAGGGAATTTGTATTTTCTTGACGCTTTATCAACCGTTATTGCGCTTCTAGCTATTTATTTTATGCATTACTCCGGAGAACCAACAGGGGAAAGATCTAAGGTTAACTTTGCTGCAGTTAAAGAAGGATATAATTTTTTAATGTCTAAAAAAGTATTATGGTCGTCCATGCTACTTGACGCATTGAGTGTTTTATTTGCATCTTCTATTACTTTAATGCCTGTTTTTGCAAATGATATTTTGCACGTCGGGCCGCAAGGATTAGGGTTTTTATATGCTGCGCCTGCATTGGGGGCAATAATTGTAGGCTTAATAATGTCTCGTGGAGTTAGGATACACAGGCAGGGGAAAATACTCCTTTTAGTGGTGTCAATATATGCTGTTTCAACAATTATTTTTGGTTTTTCAAAGTTTTTTCCTCTTTCTATAATAGCTCTTATAATATTGGGAGGGGCAAATGTTGTAAGTGTGACAATTAGGTCCGTAATCCGCCAAACATTTACACCTGACAATATGATGGGCAGACTTTATTCCTTTTTTAGTTTTGTGTGGATATCGGGAGATAAACTTGGAGACATTGAGGGCGGATTTGCAGCACAACTTATCGGAGCCCCTGCTGCTGTAATAATTGGCGGACTGGGAGCACTGGGAGTAGTTTTTTCTATGGCTTTATTTAATCCGGAGTTAAGAAATCACAAACTCGGCCGGTAAAAATAAATTAACCTTGACAAACACCCACCCTTTTCTTATATATTGTCTATAGGATTTTAATAAAAAATTTGAATAAATTGCCGTGAGAAAAAAAACAACGCAAATCTTAAAATTTCTAGCAAATAGAAAATTTCTTATATTTTTTATTGCTGCCATTGGGTTGATTTTTGTTTTTGCAAATCAAATTAATTTTGTCAGCGCAAAATCAACAAACGCAAAAATTGCGAAAACAATAATAAAACAGCATTTTTCTCCTGTTTGCGGGATTGCCGCTAACGGGTGGGGTAATTGCAATGCCCAAGTTGTTACAAAAGACATTAAGGGAAATCCGCTTGTAAATAATACTTCCCCCTTATCGACAAGTTACGGACCTGATGAATTTCATGGCGCATACGAAATCCCCTGCACTCCCGGAGGCTCGACTCAAGCTATTTGTAACAGCCCGGTAAGCTTTGGCGGGCAGACAATTGCAATTGTTGATGCTTACAACGCGCCGAATATAGAAAGTGATTTAAATACATACAGCTCTTATTACGGTTTGCCCCAATGCACAAAAGCAAACGGTTGCTTAAATATTGTTAATGAATTTGGTAATTCAAGTTTGCCGATCACGACAAATAGCGGTTGGGCCTTAGAGACATCATTGGATGTAGAAGTTGCTCATATGATCTGTCAAACGTGCAGAATTTTACTTGTTGAGGCAAATTCCAGCAGTTTTTTAGATCTTGGAAATGCGGTAAACACCGCCGCAAAACTTGGCGCAACGGAAATTTCGAACAGTTATGGTGCCGGGGAATGGTCGGGGGAAGCTCAATATGATACGTATTATAACCATCCGGGTATCGCGGTTACTGTTTCAACCGGTGATAACGGCTATGGCGTGGAATATCCGGGGTCAAGTTCCAATGTTTTGGCTGTTGGAGGCACAACCCTTCAGGTGAATAACGATAATTCTTATTCAAACGAAACCGTCTGGAGTGGTAGCGGCAGCGGATGCAGTAGATACGAAAATGCAAATTTATGGCAGGAAAATCTCCCCAACTGGAGTCAAACAAAATGCGGCACAAAACGTGCGATTGCGGATTTATCAGCAGATGCGGATCCAAATACCGGAGCAGCTGTTTATGACACGACGGCTTATCTTGGGTCAAAGGGTTGGTTTCAGGTTGGCGGAACAAGTTTGGCCTCTCCATTAATTGCCGGGATTTATGCTTTGGCGGGAGGGGTGAGTGATAATGCAAACAGCGGACAAGTGCCGTACGAAAATTTTTCAAACAGCAGCACACATGATGTAACAAACGGCAGCAACGGGAATTGCAATACAATTATGTGTAAGGCAGGTTTGGGTTATGACGGGCCAACAGGTCTTGGTAGTCCGGAAGGCATATCGCTTTTTTCTCTTGGTTCAATTAATACTCCGACGCCTACTCCAACAAGCACTCCAACTCCTTCGGATGCTCCAAAGCCAACTCCAAGTTCTACTCCGACGCCTACTCCAACGCCCGGAAGTGAAACTCCAACACCAACCCCGACTCCTTCAGATACGCCTACTCCAACAAGCACTCCAACTCCAACGCCAGGGTCGCAAACCCTAACGTTTGGAAATGACACAATCGGCAATTTCACCAATTTTACGAGCGCAAATTATATTAACGGTTCGCGGTTTGAGACAGCGGATAAAAATGGGACATTGAAGTCAATAGCAGTATATGTAACCTCAATAGACAATAGCCCTTATAATAAATTCCAGGTTGCAATTTATTCCGACAGCAACGGAAAACCGGGTAGCCTTATTGCGAATTCGGCAACAGGTATATTAATCAGCGGATGGAATACCCAATCTGTTCCAGCTCCACTTACCGCAAACACATATTACTGGTTGGTTTATAATACAAATTCGTCAAACAGTTTCCGTAACAACATTTTATTCACGTCAACCTTAGGGCATATAGGTAGTAGAAGTTCGGCACATATTTCTTTTGGAACATGGCCGCAAAACTTTTCCACCAATCTAAACGGCAACGAATTTTCCGCCTTCGCGACATATACAACTCCATAACTTAACGAATATTAAAACAGATACCGCTAAATTATTTTTTAGGAGCGTTTCTATTAGAAGCCGTATTTTTTGTATATACATAATATATGTACGAAATTGGATCGTGGTCTTTATATAAAATGATTTGTTTATTCGCAATTGACTGTCTTACACTTTCTTCATCGGGCAATAAATTTCCACCCGGGGCGCTAACAAATAATTGGATTCCGTTTTTAATATAAAACACCAAAAAAATAATTGGGATAATTTTGTATAAAATATTTTTCTGCTGGAAAAGAAACAGCAGTAAATAAGATAAAATTGCAATTACCAAATCCATTGGCAGTGAGAAATAGTAGTTTGTCAGTTCCCCCGAGTAAGTTGATAAAATTATCCAAGGGATAAAGGTCCAAAGCCCTATTAAATAAATAAGAAGTAAGCTTTGTTTTTTTGGACTTTTAAAATAATATACCGCTGCAAAAATAACCGGAATAAAGAAAACAAAAGACCTGAGAAAACCTATTTCCAGAATCTGCTCAAAACTTATAAATGCGTCGTGGGAAATTTGTAAAATTCTAACAAGATGAAGTCCATGATAACTGTTCTGGAATAAATTGGTAAAACTATTGGAGACGCTACGATTATTAATTAGGTACATCAAAATAGACGGAATAAAAAATACTAGGAATAAAGGTATGGAAATCAAAATCTCTTTTAATGTTTTTCTGTTTCTTGGAAAAAAAGGCAGGGCAAAGAGAATTAGGATTGGATAAAAAATAGAAGTAAAATCAACATGAAAAGAAAGTGCTGTAAAAATTGCCAAAAGACGTATGTATTTTATTTTTCCGCTCAGCACTTTGTAAAGAGCAAAAAATATTAAGTAAGAAATGGTGACTATTAAATAATAAGCGCTTTGTGTTCGGTCCGAATTCATTACCGTTGAAGAAAATGTATTTAATATTCCGGCAACAAAGGCTGTTTTTGTACCGAAAAGTTTTTTTGTAACGAAAAAAAGTACAGCCAGATTTATAATACTTAAGCTAAATTGGAAAAGCGGTGAAGCAATCGGGTCTAAATTTGTAAAGAAATAGAATATACTTATGGCATAAAAATAAAGCGGGCCCATATAAATTCCGCTGTTGCCTTTTGCAACAGGGCCGTTGATAAGAAAATGTTTATCAACAATTATACTTTTGGCAGCCCACGCGCTGTCAACCTGATCCCATTGAAGGCTCGCCTTTTGGAAAAGATTGTAGCCTCTAAGAAAAATGTGCAAAATCAACAAGATAAGAAATAATATTTGAACCTTGTATTTTAAGCAAAAAGGAATAATGCTTTGCAGTATTCTCCCGGATTTCATTTTATAGTTACAGTATATATCAGGTGGATAGTTTTTGGGGACAAATTATTTTTAATAGATTATGTTGCAAAACTGGTCTGGAGAGACTACACCATAGCATTTTCATAAGCGCTGGGTATATACTAAGATTGTGGGACTGTCTACCGCTCAGGCTTCAAACCTTCTTAAACAAAACGGATACAATGAAATACCCGAGAAAAAGGCTGGTGTTTTCCGCAAAATTCTTAAAAATATAACATCGCCGATTGCAATAATGCTTCTTTTCGCATCTGTTTTGTCTTTTGTACTGGGTAAAACATTTGACGGTAATTTTATTCTTATTCTATTGGTTTTAAACATTATTATCACTATGTGGCAGGAAAATAAAGCGGATAACGCGATAAAAAAACTTAATGAAAACCTTGACCAGAAAATAAAAACATTCAGGGATGAAAAATGGGTAGACATTTCGTCACGTTTTCTTGTGCCGGGAGATGTAATTAAATTGGCATCAGGCGAGGTTATTCCGGCAGACGGTAAAATTACCCAGGCAGACCACGTGTCGGTTAACGAGTCGGCGCTAACCGGCGAGTCTCTGCCTAAAGACAAAAAGGAGAAAGAACCTGTTTTTTCCGGAGCGTTTATTGCAAGCGGTATTGCGGTTGTTGAAATTACCAAAACAGGAGCAAATACCAATTTTGGAAAAACGTTATTTTCCGTAGAAAGGGTAATAAAACGAAGCGCCCTTGAGAAAGATATTATTAGTATTTCCAGATTTCTCACAATTCTTAGTCTTGGTGCGGTCGGAATTCTGACAATTGTTTTTCTTCTAAAGAAAGCTCCGTTTTTGGAGCTTCTCACTCTTGATTTGAGCCTTATTATTGCCGGGATTCCCATAAGTTTGCCAACCGTCATGACACTTATTATAGAATTTGGTGTTTTAGCACTAGCCGCAAAAAAAGTTATTGTGAGAAGACTCTCCGCTCTTGAGGATTTGGCAAATGTTAATTTTTTGCTAACCGATAAAACAGGAACGCTGACTGAAAACAAAATTAAAATCCAGGACGAGTATGCCTACAACGGATTTACCCACAACGATGTTTTAATGTACGCTTCTATTCTTGCGTTAAGCGAGAGTGATAATCCGATTGACAGGGCAATTATGGAGAAAGTTAAGGAACTTAAATTAAGAATTCCCGTCTTTACTAAAATTGATTTTATCCCTGCCGACTCGAAAAGAAAACGGAGCACAATCGTTATTAAAAATGAAAACAAAGACATGGTTATATCTGTTGGTGCTCCCCAAATTGTTGGTGATTTATGTCTGATGGATAAAAATACAAGAGATAAATTTAACCGCGAAGTAAAGACTCTGGCAACAGGCGGGTATAGAGCTTTAGCTGTTGCACTAGGTAATTCTAAACAGGAGAAAAATATGAAGTTAGTCGGCCTTCTGGGATTGTCTGATACTCTCAGATCTGATGCAAAATCCGTTATAAAATTTTTGGGACAAAACGGAATAGGGGTCGCAATGGTAACAGGTGACAACCGGGCGATTGCCGCAAATATTGCAACCCAGCTTGAGCTGGAAAATAGCAAAATCGTCACTAAAGAAGAATTGGACAAAATGAATCAGGGCACATTCAACGCGGATTTTTTCCGGCACACAGGCGCATTTGCCGAAATATTGCCCGAGGATAAATTCCATCTGGTGCAAGCCGCAAAAAAATTTTTTGTTGTTTGTGCAAACGGAGACGGTATAAACGACTTGCCGGCAATAAAAGCCGCAAACGTTGGCATGGCTGTTAAAAATGCGGTAACGGCATTAAAATCCACTGCCGATATTGTTTTGTTGTCAGAGGGTATATCTGTAATAAGAGATGCAATTATTGAAAGCAGAAAAATATTTGAAAGGCTTTATACTTATTCTTTATACAGAATTTCAGAGAGCCTGAGACTTATCGTAACAATCGCAATTTTGGGTGTTTTATACGGCGCATACCCCATGACTGCGCTTCAGATTATTTTAATCGCGCTTTTAAATGATATCCCGATTATCACTTTAGCTTTTGATAAGGTAAAAACAACCAATTCCCCTTCAAAAATTGATGCAAAAAAAAGGTTTACATTGAGTTCGCTTTTTGGGCTTACCGGTGTTGCAAACAGCCTTTTGTTATTTTTTATCGTAAAAAACGTTTTTAATTTAAATTGGCAGGTTATACAAACTATTTATTTTTTAAAGCTTACCGTCTCGGGGCATATGTTAATTTATGTTGCACACACAAAACAGCGCTGGTGGAAATTCTTCCCCAGCAAAGAGGTTATTATTGCAACCTTTGTAACCCAAATTATTGCAACCATGCTGGCATTTACAGGATTTTTAATGCCCGGGAAGATACCTATTTTTTGGATTATTGTAGTTTGGGTTTGGGCATTTTTATGGATGCAGATAAGTGAAGCGGTGAAAATTATTCAATTAAAGTTTGCAGAAAAGAGGTGATTTTATGAAGCTTGAAACAAAAAGAGTTGCTTTAACTGGCGGTATTATTTGGGGAGCGTCTCTTTTTTTAACAACCCTTGTGAGCACTTATACCGGCTTTGCAGCTTCGTTTCTTAACGGTATTGCGAGCATTTACCCGGGGTTTAACATTAGTTTGCCAGGCAGTATTGTCGGGCTTATTTACGGGTTTTTGGATGTATTTATTGGCGTTTATATTTTTGCCTGGGTATACAAAATGGTTGGAGCAAAATAATTCAAATCAATTTTAAAATTTGATTTGTGCAAAGAGGAATATTTTGAAAATACTTTTTTCAGAAGAAATGTCGGGAACATAAGCCTGTTGTTACAAACGGCCTGATGATTGTCCTATTAACCTATCTGTGGAAGGTAAATTAACCGGGCAGCCTATTCTAACGTGAAACGCAGTTGTCTCCCATTCCGGTTGGAATACAGTCCTGCGAAAAAATTATTTGATCTATTTGGATATTTTGATCATTGCCATATAGGATTAATGTATGCGCGCTACCTAAAACAGAACTAAGTTTTCTGCCCACAATCCAATCCCAGGAGTCTTTTTCTTTGACCGCATTTATTTGACGGGGACAATTATTGTCAATTTTTGCATAAAAGGAATTGCCTATGTTTGGCGTTTTGACGCGGTAATAAACATCATAATTACTGTTTTTTGGCAGGAGAATGTTATAAATCGATGCCGTACCGCCATCCGGCGGAGGGTTAACGCAGTTTGTTATTTGCGCAGAGTTTGTAGTTTGACTTGTTTGGGCTCCCAAAACAACCCGGGTTTTTAAAAGATTTATTGCTAAGGGCAAAAATGTTAAATAATTTGTACTAAATTCCAGATTGTCGTAAAAAACTGTGGGTAAATTTTGTCCTGATTTATTTGTAAATAATACAGTTTTAACAGGTTTACCGGAGGGGTTTAACGTATCCAAGGGTACCTCTAATTCATTCCAGTCATTTGCAATATGCAATAGGTAAGAGCTTGAAAGCGTTACCTCCGGACCAAGAGAGTTTCCTGATTCGTCTTTTAACTCTACGCCAAAATCAGACAATGGCTCTCCATTTGTTTCCAATTTAAGAGCTAAAGTGTGATAGCCCGATGTATCTAATGCTCCGCTGATAAACCTGAAAGCAAGCGCGCCGCCGCTATTAAAGGTTATTGCATAGGAACAGGGGTACGAAAAATAAGTCGAGGTGTTGCAAGTGTCTTTTGTATAATAGCCATAACTTACATCGCTATAATTACCGGAAATTCCTTCTTTATAAATTACAACAGGAGGTTCCGGAGTAGGTGTCGGGTAATTGCCGGTAGGAGTAGGAGTTGGGGTATAGGTTGGTCCTAATACCCGGGTTGGTGTTAGCGTAAGAGTAGGAGTCGGGGTATTGTTGTCCCCACCACCACTTGA
>JANWKV010000022.1 GCA_025451195.1 Candidatus Microgenomates bacterium
CTGTTTTGTCACATATTCCAAAAGAAGACAAAAAACATTTCCTTATAATTCTGGAAAAAGGAGACCATGATAAAATCTGGGATTTTCTAAATAAAAGATCGGTAAATATAGAGGGAAGAATAAAAAAAAGCACGGAATCCCTTATTCAGGAATTGGAAAAAGATATTGAAGAAATACAGGTTAAATGAGGTTTTTCCAAAACAGTAAAGTTAAAACAACAGTTTTAATAATAGCGCTATTTTTAATCTGGCGCCTGTTTTTATTTGCTCCTCTTTTTGCGGGTGAAAAGTTTTTGCATTTTAGGCCGGGATATTTATACACAAAACTTTCCTACTACAATTATTTATTTAAAGGCAACGTTGTTAATAATTTTTTAATATCTCCCTGGGCTAATTTTGACGGCGTTGCATATTTAGCAATCGCGGGAAAAGGATATACAGCAGGAAACGCCAGATTTTTTCCGCTCTTTCCAATCGCAATTTCTTTTGCTAGCGGCATTTTTGGTAAACTTAAGCCATTTAACATAGGGCAGGTTATTGTAGCTTTTTCACTGTCTAATATATTTTTTTTAGGCGCTGTTGCAGTATTTTATAAACTGGTTAGGTTTGATTATTCAAAAAAAATTGCCATTTTGTCGGTCATATTTTTACTTTTATTTCCGACATCATTTTTCTTTGGCAGTATTTATACGGAAAGTTTATTTCTTTTGTTAACACTCTTAAGTTTCTATTTTGCGAGAAAAAAACAATGGATTCTAGCCGCAATTTTTGGAATTTTACTGTCTGCAACGAGAATTATCGGAGTTTTTATTCTTCCTGCGCTTTTGTGGGAATTTTTTAAGGAAGAATCTTTTAAAAACAAAAATGATTTATTTAAAGCAATCCCTTTACTGTTTATTCCGGCAGGGCTTTTAATATATATTTATTTCAACTTTACCACTTGGCATGATCCGCTGTTTTTTTACCACCAGCAAGGAAATGTGCAGAATGGACGTTCTGTAAACAGCGCTGTTTTTATTCCACAAACAATCTACAGATATATAAAAATACTACTCACTGTTTCACCAGCGAGTCATTTTGAATGGTGGATTTCTCTTTTGGAGCTTGCCGTATTTATCTTTGGCTGCTTTATGATTTACGTTATGTGGAGGAAAAAAATCAGGCCGTCATATATAATCTACTCTTTATTTTGCTTTATCATTCCAACTCTAAGCGGAACATTTTCCGGTCTTCCAAGGTATTTTGTCATTATATTTCCTGCATTTTTAGCCCTTGCAATGGTCAAAAACAGAATTGCTTTAATCATTTACTCTGTTATTTCGATAATTCTTCTTTTTTTGTTTCTTATGTTTTTTTCAAAAGGATATTTTATTGCTTAATAATGTTATTCTCGACCTAATCGAGAATCCAAGTAAATAGATTACCACTTTCGCGGGAATGACGTATAATAAAAATAAATGAAAAAACTTGCTGTTCTTATATCTAATGCAGGAGCTGGAACAAATTTGCAAGCAATAATTGATGCTATAGAACAAAAAAAACTTAATGCAAAGATAGAAGTTGTTGTTTCTGATTCGCCTGAGGCGTACGGTTTGCAAAGGGCTAAAAAGGCAAACATTGAAACATATATCTTAGACTCAAATAAAGAAAAATTAGAAGAATTATTGACAAAAAAATATTCTGTTGATTTGGTAGCTCTTACCGGGTGGAAAAAAATTATTACCCCTGAGACAATATATGCTTTACCAGAAAAAATACTAAACATTCACCCGGGATTAATTCCTGATTCACTAGATGGAGTTGTAAAAAACCCTGATGGGACAGATGGCTTATGGAATAGAGGCAAATTTACAGATAAAGCTATCCAAAATTTTTTAGACAATAAAGCAACCTACGCTGGATCAACTGTCCATTTTTTATCGAATGAATTTGATTTTGGGAAAGTTTTAGGCCGTTGCTTTGAAAAAGTTCAGCCAAATGATTCTGTTGAGTCATTATACTCCAGATTAAAACAAAAGGAAAACCAAATCTACGTTAATGCACTAATAAAAATTTGCCGTGAATAAAATAAAAGCAGTGATTTTTGACATGGACGGCCTTATCATAGAAAGTGAATCTCTTCAATCAAAAGCTTATGAACAAATAATTAAAGAATATGGTAAAATTCCAATTCTTCGTGAAAACGGATTAGTTCAGCAGGTCGGAATAAGAGGAGATCAGGATAGAATAGAAATACTCAAAAGACACAACATGACAGGAGATATTGAGCAAATAAAGTTAAGAAAAAGAGAAATTTATTTAGAGATTTTGAAAGAAAATTTATATATGCTGCCGGGAGTTAAGAAACTATTAATTTTACTAAAAGGCATAAAGGTTAAGACAGCCCTTGTGAGCGGCACTAATCGGGAAATTGTTGAATACATTCTTAATGGACTTGAAATCTATGATTTTTTTACAGTCATAGTTGCCGGAGACGAAGTAAAAAACGGAAAACCCCATCCTGAAGGTTTTCTAAAAGCTGCAAAAAAGTTAAATACAGATCCAAAAAATTGTTTGGTTTTAGAAGATGCGAGTCCCGGCGTTGTGGCCGCAAAACTTGCCGGCATGAAAGTGATAGCAGTTCCAAACGAATATACAATAAACAATGATTTTTCCAAAGCAGACAAAGTCATACGCTCCTTAACAGAGATTAATCTTAAAATATTAAATTTTTGAAAATTTGATCTAAATAATAATCTGTGCTATTATAAAGTTGAAATCCACAAATGGCGCTACGTTTAGAAGTTGCTACTACAGTTTTCGATACAAGAGCCGATATTCGCCGCAAAAAATTTACTTCTCAGGGATTCAAAAATATAAAAAACCTTTGGATACTTGATGTTTATACTTTTGACAAGGAATTTTCCCAAAAAGAATTAGAATCAATCGGGTTAAGAATAAGTAATCCTGTTACACAAAGCTTTTATATCAAGGGTCAAGGGTTAAGGGTTAAGGCTCTTGGAAAACATAATGATTCGATTAATAAATTCTCTTGGGCAATAGAGATTGGTTTTTTGCCGGGTGTTACGGATAATGTTTCCCACACAACAAAAGAAATTGCGGAAGATTTATTGCATGTTTCTTTTGAAAATGGGGAAGATGTTTATACATCGCAAATTACATTTATTGAAGGCAAAATTACAAAAAAAGAAGCGGAAGATATTGCGAACAGTTTATATAATCCGATTATTCAAAGTGCGCACATAAAATCATATGAAGAGTACAAAAAATCAGGTGGAATGGATATTATTGTCCCGAAAGTAATTCTTAACCAAAAACCTACAGCAAAAGAAGTGGACTTAAATATTTCCGATGAGGAGTTGGAGAAAATTGGAAAAAAAGGAATTAAAAACTCAAACAACACAAGAAACGGTCCCTTAGCCCTCACGCTTTTATACATGAAAACAATCCAGAAGTATTTTAAAGAGATAGGAAGAAATCCAACAGACATAGAATTAGAATCTTTAGCCCAGACATGGGCCGAACACTGCAAACACACTATCTTTAACGATCCGATAGATGGGATTAAAAACGGTTTGTTTAAAACATATATAAGACGAGCAACCGAAGAAATCAGAAAAGCAAAAGGCAATAATGATTTTTGTGTTTCTGTTTTTACCGACAATTCAGGAGGAATATCTCTTGATGATGATTGGATTGTTACGCACAAAGCAGAAACACATAACAGTCCAAGCGCTTTAGATCCATTTGGAGGTGCAATAACAGGCATTGTTGGCGTTAACCGTGATGCACTAGGTTTTGGCCTTGGAGCAAAACCTGTTGCCAATTATTACGGATTTTGTTTTGCCCCTCCGAAGGAGGATATACCCTTATATAAAGGTAAAAACAAAACTCAAAAGATGTTATCTTCAAGAAGAATAATGGATGGGGTTATAGATGGAGTTAATGCGGGAGGAAATCAGTCGGGTATTCCAACTCCTCAGGGATTTGTATATTTTGACGAGAGATATAGAGGAAAGCCGCTTGTTTTTGTAGGTACAGTCGGCCTAATTCCAAAAAAAATCCAGGGAAAACCTTCATGGATAAAAAAAGCTGAGCCTTCGGATTACATTGTAATGGTTGGCGGCAGGGTTGGCAAAGATGGAATCCACGGCGCAACTTTTTCCTCTGAAGAAATGGATAGCGGCAGTCCGGCAACTGCCGTGCAAATTGGAGACCCGATTACCCAGAAGAAGCTATCCGATGCAATAGTTAAAGAGGCAAGAGACCAGCTTTTATACCATTCCATAACAGATAACGGGGCGGGGGGACTCTCTTGTTCGGTTGCGGAAATGGCAAAAGAGTCTAACGGTTGCATAGTTTATCTTGATAAAGTGCCGGTTAAATATGTTGGACTCGAACCCTGGGAAATCTGGATTTCCGAATCACAAGAAAGAATGACACTTGCCGTGCCAAAAGAGAATTGGGATAAGTTTAATGATTTAATGCAAAGGCGTGGAGTTGAAGCAACAGTTATTGGGGAGTTTACAAATACCGGCCGTTGTGTTGTCTCCTACAACAAGAAAAATATTATGGATTTGGATTTGGAATTTCTTCATAACGGTTTACCAAAAAGACAGCTTACAAGTAGTGCGGCGGTTGAAAAAAAAGAAGAGCCAAAAATTGCACAACCTAAAAATCTTACACAAACACTCATTCAAATGATGGGAAGATTAAATATTGCTTCGTATTCGTTTATAACTCAGCAATATGACCATATAGTTCAAGGCGGCCTTGTTCTCCCACCTCTCCAAGGGCGGGGAAGAGTAAATGCAGAAACATCGGTATTTAGACCGGTACTCACCAGCAAAAAAGGAGTTATCCTTTCTCAGGGGATGTATCCGTCCTACAGCGAAATAGATTCTTATGCAATGGCAGCCGCCAGTTTAGACACAGCTGTCAGGAATGTAATCGCTGCAGGGGCAAACCCCGACTACATTGCTATATTAGATAATTTTTGTTGGTGTTCGCCTTTGGAAGGAGACAGACTTTACCAATTAAAACAGGCTGCAAAAGCATGTTATGACTATGCGATTGAATACGGTACGCCGTTTATATCCGGCAAAGACAGCATGTATAACGATTTTAACGGGTTTGATAAAAACGGCAAACCTATTAAAATTTCGGTGCCTCCAACTCTTTTAATTTCCTCAATTGGTGTTGTTGAAGACATAACAAAAGTGGTTTCCCTTGATTTAAAAAATCCAGAAGATCTTGTTTATATATTGGGTGAAACATATGACGAATTGGGAGGGTCAGAATATTACTCTAGTTTTGGAAAAGATGGGAATTCTGTTCCTAAAACAGATTCCGTAAAAAATAAAAATTTATACAAGACGCTATTCAACGCAGTTCAAAATGAATTAATTGCATCAAGCATTAGTATTACCAGAGGAGGACTCGGAGTAGCGGTAATAAAGGCGGCAATTGGAGGAATGTTGGGAATTGAAATAAGTCTCTCAAAAATTTCCGGAATGGTTTCCCGTGATGATTTTGCATTATTTTCCGAAAGCCAGGGGAGAATACTAATTACCGTTACTCCGGAAAATCAAAAAAAAGTCGAACAAATTTTTAAAGGAATTAGCTTCGCAAAAATTGGAAAGGTAACAAAAAATCCATTAATTGAAATAAAAGGATTAAAAGAGAATATAATTATTAAGGAAAAACTAGATAATTTTGTAAAATCATATAACGAAACTTTTAAAGGATATTAATTATGGCAAAACCAAGAATAATTGTTTTTTCAGGATACGGATTCAACTGTGAAGAAGAGACAAAGTATGCATTTGATACTGCAGGGGGAGTTTCGGATATTGTACATATTAACGACGTAATTGGAGACAAATTTAGCCTTAAAGATTACCAGATTATGGCACTTGGCGGAGGATTTGCATATGGTGATGATACTGGAGCCGGAAACGCATATGCTCAAAAAATGAAAAACAACTTATGGGAAGAACTTCTGAAGTTTATTCAAGATGGTAAATTAATTATCGGCATTTGTAACGGTTTTCAGGTTTTAATGAATTTAGGGTTAGTGCCGGCAATAAATAAAAAATACGGAGCACATGAAATGGGTTTAATGCCAAATGCAATCCCACGCTATACAGTTCGGTTCATAGACCTAAAAGTAGAAAGCAAGAAATCACCCTGGTATAAAGGGATGAAAGAATTTTCTATTCCTGTTGCAAATGGAGAAGGTAGGTTATTTGCGCCAAAAGAAATAGTAAAAATAATAAACGACCATGATTTGGTTGGAGCAAGATATTTTAAAGGCGAAATGTCTACATATTTAAATCTTCCATACAATCCAAACGGATCAATAGAAGATATTGCATCAATAACAGACGAAACTGGGCGCGTAATGGGTTTAATGCCTCATCCCGAACGGGCAATGTTTTTTACCCAACTTCCCAACTGGGAACTCCTTAAGGAGAAATATAAGAAAGAGAAAAAAGAAATCCCCGAGTTTGCCCCTGGTCTTCAAATATTCAAAAACGGAGTAAATTATTTTAAATAGAATTTAAAAATCTAAGAAGAATTGTACTAGTTCTTCCTTCCTGGATTGTTCCGTCCAAGCACATTTTTTTAACATCTTCAAAGTTAACCCATTCAATCTTTATATATTCCCCTGTTTCCAAATGTTGGCCTTTTTTACTTTCTTCAAAACTGGTAACAACAAAATAATACAAATCCCAAACAATAGTTGCTCCGCATGGTGATATGGCAAAAAAAGATAAATTATTGGCAATAATTTCCACTTCTTCCAAAGCCTCCTTTTTTGCAGCAGTTTTCGCTGCCTCTTTTATATCTTTGCCTGATTTTAAAAATTCGTTGTATTCATTTAAACTATCAAATACTTTCCCGCCCGGAAGGCGTGTGTCCCATTCTTTTAATTTCATTCGATATTCTTTTGTTAAAAGGATTTTATTTTCTTTAACAATAATAAGACGTGTACCCGGAGCCCTGCGTGCTAATTCAATAGTAAATTCCTTATCTCCTGCTTTCATTTTTCTGTGCACAATTTCTATGAGTTTGCCCTTATAAACAATTTCTTCCGAAGACGTGGGTGTTGGTAAAGAATTACTGTTCATTTAATAAATTTAACAAATCTTCAATTTTTTCAATATGGCCGTCTGTATCCGCAAGGTCTTCTTGTGTTGGTTCATGTTTAATCAAAATTGTTGTCATCCCAACTTCTTTTGCAGGGCACATATCTTTACTTGGGCTATCCCCAATATATAAACAGTCTTCCGGTTTACAACCGGCAAGATCAATAGCTTTTAAAAAAGGCTCATGGGCGGGTTTAATTTCCGTGACAATATCCTCTGTTACCATAAGGGGTAAAAGTTGTTCGGAAAGTCCGAGAGCATTAAAAATTTCAAGCATGTGGGATTTTTTAAAATTAGAAATTATTCCAAGTTTATATTTGCCGGCAAGAGCCGAAATAGTCGCGTCGAGTGTTTTATCTTTGTTTAAAAATTGAGATGGGTCTACTTTACAAAATGCTTCGTGTACTTGAGGCCGTGTAAATCCAAGCTCTGCCATTGCTCTAACTTTTGTTACATGTTTCTCAGTCTGTTTTAACTTTTCCGATGTTTCTTTTAAAAGTGCTTTTGCCTGTTCTTTATCCATATCTTTTGTTTGTGCGATCAACTTATACAATTGTCTTGGATATTCTTTTTCCATATCCTCATTTTTGTAAAGAGTGTCCCCAACGTCAAAAAATATTGCTTTTATGTTTTTAAATTTATTCATTTTTCTTATTATATACATTCCATTTATTTTGTGTAGCAGTATCGTCTTTTTGGGCTAATTTTAAAAGCTCAGGGTTTTCCCTCATTCTTTTCCAATTGCCTCTTTCAGGTCTTCCCAAAGCTTTTGAGAATCGGTCTCTAAAAAATCTGGGAGCGGATAAGGAAACATCTGTTGTCCATTTATTTTCACCAATTGAGAAGAATAAATAGCCTCCGTCAAGTTCGAATAATTTTTTCAGTCCCGCTAAATCTTTTAGTTTATGAATTTTATCCAGTCCCTCAGGAACTATTTGTAGCGGGCTACACCCTAAAGGTATCATTTGGACATGAGAATGGAACACTGTCTGCCCAAAAATGCCGTGTTCAAACGAGGAAACAGCTTTATATTCGCTAACTAAAAAATCGGAAAACTTTTGATAAAGATTTAAGAATTCTTTATACAATTCCCCGGAATATTCTGCAATACAAGATACATGCTCTTTAGGAATAATGAGTAAATGACCTTCTATAATAGGATGGGCATCACAAACAACCCTGAAATTTTTGGTTTCTAAAAGAGGAAACTCAAAAGCCTGAGATTTTGAATTACAGTGAGGACAATTTTCCCTTATATCTTTTTCTGAAAGTTCCACAGATATATTATAATAGTATATAAGCATTTTTAAAATGAGAAACGTACTTTATTCTACAACCGTATTTCTTTATTTTGGGGATGAATATTTAATGTTGCACCGTTTAGGCAATGTGGGCGTGGATAAAAACAGGCTAAATGGAATTGGTGGCAAATTAGAAGAAGGGGAGAATTTTTTAGACAGTGCAATTCGCGAAACAAAAGAAGAAACAGGCTACGAGCTTAATGTTCCCAATATAAAATTCAGCGGTATAATAAAACTCAACGGTGGCTATCCCGATGACTGGGTAATGTGTTTTTTTAAGGCCAGAGTATCTTCAAAAGAAATTCCTCATGGGAGTAAGGTTAAAGAAGGAGAATTGCTTTGGATGCATAAGAATGAGGTTTTAAATTCAAGCTACGAACTTGTCGATGATTTGCATCATGTTTGGGAAAATATTGTCAATGGTAAAGTCTTTTTTGCGACAACTGAGGTTGGAGAAGATGAGAAGGTAAAAGAAATATCTATGACTACATTATGAAACACGATGCAAAAGAAATTTTTGCAATGTTTGGGGGAAGGCTCGTCGGTAACAAAACGCTTCAAAAATATGTTTGCGAGACGTTAACTAAAATGCCACACGATATTATCGACTTTATTACAAATAAATGTTGGTTTATGGGGTCTATGGATGATGCCTGGGCATATGCTTTTACAGGTAACGACCTTAAAGACCAACACCTCATTTTCCTGAGTGACCATCTTTTTCTGCAAAGACCCGAGCAAATTTATTATTCAATAGCTCACGAGGTAGGTCATGTTGTTTTAGGGCATAAAAACTCAACGTTTTATAAGCAATCCAAGGAAGAAATTGAAAGACAGGAAGAAGAGGCGGACGAGTTTGCAAAGAGGTATATATAATTTCTCCTTCAGACCCAAAATATCTCATAGTTATTATAGTTTCGCTATCGCAAAGATGTTAATACAATAATTTGCCGGTATAAGTTGTGCATCAATCGCAAAATGGTAGCATGGCAATTATTATGGATCTTCCGGTTTAGCGCTGACAAGACTACTAAATTTTTCCATTCAAATATGCTTTTCTCAATTTTTCCGGAAATCTTTCTATAGCATATCTAAGCATCGTGCGAGGCACAGTTTTGTAATATAGGATTAAAAATTTTTCTTCTTCTTTTTGGCTGACTCTTTTACCAACTTCTCTAAGCATCCATCCAACAGCCTTGTGTATGAGGTCGTGTTTGTCATTGCGCAAGATTTTGGCAACGGTAAGAGCAGGTTCTGCCAATCCTCTTTTAATATAGGCAAAGGTAGCAATCATTGCAATCCTTCTTTCCCAGATACTTGAAGATTTAGCAAGTTTAATTAGGATATTCTCTTCTAGACTGTTCTCAAAAAGATACTCTCCTAGGATCTTATCGGCAGAAAGATCAACTAAATCCCAGTTATTAACATACTTTGTATTTTTCAGATAAAATTCAACAATTCTCTTTTTATTCATATTGTCCTTCTGAAACTTATGTACAAGGATTAAAAGTCCGACAAGTCTTTCCTCGTGGATTTTGGAAGAAAGAAGTCTTTGAGTGTCCGTAAGAGATAGGTTTTTATATTTGGTTGCGACAGTTCTTTGGGTTGGTAAGTTAATGCCAAGGAAGATATCTCCCTCTCCATATTCGTCTTTGCCAGTTTTGAAAAATCCTGCCAAAATTTTCGCTTTTTTTATATTTTTAAGTTTTCTGAGGTCTTGTTTAAGGCTGTCGATCATGGCTTATTTACCAAAGAGGAGAGTAAAAGAGCATATGCAATAAGCACAAATAAAACAGTATAGTAAAAAACACGGCCAAAAAAGCGGGGTTTTGGATGTTCATGAATTTGGGCGTGAGCAACGTGATTTTTCCCTTTTGCTTTCTTTTCCATATATTTATGCTAAGAGAGACAGATTGGTTTGTCAAGAAAAATACCATCATCTTAGCACTATATTGACATGACTGCCAATTGTGCTATTATTATAGTATGACAGATCAAAATATCCAAGATCTTTTGCGGCCGGTGTCTCCTGAAGAAGCACTCAAGAAGTTTACCATAGATTTAACTGCTCTTGCAAAGCAAGGAAAGATAGACCCTGTTATTGGACGTGAGCCCGAAATCCGGCGCGTCATGCAAATTTTGTCAAGACGTACTAAAAATAACCCGATACTAATTGGTGATCCTGGTGTTGGTAAAACAGCAATTGTAGAAGGACTGGCTGTGAAAATTATGGAAGGGTCTGTCCCGACAACATTAAAAGACAAACAACTTTTGGTTTTGGATTTTGCCCAACTTTTGGCAGGAGCAAAATTTAGAGGAGAGTTTGAAGAACGGCTTAAAGGAGTTATTAAAGCTATCGAGGAAGGTCAGGGGAAATATATTACTTTTATAGACGAGCTGCATACAATAATAGGAGGCGGTGCAGGCGGCGATAGTGGATCGGTTGACGCAGCCAACATTTTAAAGCCATCTTTGGCAAGAGGAACACTACGGGTTATAGGCGCTACAACGGTTACCGAATACAGGAAATACATTGAGAAAGACCCCGCGTTTGAAAGGCGATTCCAGCCGGTATTGGTAGAAGAACCAACAGTTGAAGACACAGTGTCAATTCTCCGCGGCATAAAAGAAAAGTACGAGTTGCACCACGGGATTAGAATTACAGATAACGCGGTAATAGCAGCTGCCAGACTTTCAGCCCAGTATATACCCCAGAGGTTTTTGCCGGATAAGGCAATAGATCTTATTGACGAGGCAGCAGCGGCAATAAAAATAGAAGCAGAAAGCATGCCGGCAGAGCTGGACGCACTGAAGAGAAAAATTACTCAGACCGAAATTAGCATTACAGCTCTTAAAAAAGAGAAAAATGATATATCGAACACAAAAAAAGAACAGGAAGAAAAATTACTCAAAAAGTTAAAAGATGATTCAAAATCCTTGCAGGACAAATGGGAAGAGCAAAAAGAGATAATAACGCAAATTCAGGAAAGGAGAGCAAAAATCGACGCGCTTAAAATAGAGCTTGACGCGGCGGAAAGAGACGTGCAGCTGGAAAAAGCTGCAGAGATTAAGTTTGGAAAAATTCCAATCCTTGAGAAAGAACTTAAGGTTTTAAGGGAACAGTGGGATAAGATCCCAACCGAATACAGGGTTCTTCGTGAAGAAGTAGATGAGGAAGATATTGCAAGGGTTGTTTCCCGTTGGACAGGAATTCCTGTTACAAGAATGTTGTCTACAGAGGCAGAGCGTCTTATAAATCTGGAAGACGAGTTAAAGCAAAGAGTTATCGGGCAGGAAGAAGCCCTTACTGTTTTGTCTCGGGCGATTAGGCGTACAAGAGCGGGACTTTCCCAAAAGAATAAACCTATCGGATCATTCTTATTTTTAGGTCCAACCGGTGTTGGGAAAACAGAAACCGCCAAAGCATTGGCAAATATTTTGTTCTCAGACGATCATGCAATAACAAGAATTGATATGAGTGAATATCAGGAGTCTCACAGTATCGCGCGCCTTATTGGTGCACCACCCGGATATATTGGATATGAAGAAGGCGGGCAATTAACAGAGGCAGTAAGGAGAAAGCCATACTCGGTAATTCTTATTGATGAGATAGAAAAAGCTCATCCTCAAGTATTTAATCTTTTCCTGCAAATCTTTGATGAAGGAAGACTAACCGACAGTAAAGGCGTTACAGTTGATTTTAAAAATGCGATTATTATTATGACAAGTAATCTTGGAAGTGAGCTTATTTTGAATGAATCAAAGGATTCAAAAGAAAGGCTTGATAAAAAAATTTGGGAGGTTTTAAGAAGATCATTTAAGCCGGAGTTTCTTAACAGGCTTGATAGTATAGTAATTTATAATCAGCTTACAGCAAAAGACATGCTGCAAATTGTCAAACTTCAGCTAGAGGAAGTTAAAGAAAGACTTGCAGAGAATAACATTATTTTTAAATCATCCGAAGACTTGGATTATTATTTTGCGGAAAACGGATACGACCCTGACTTTGGCGCGAGGCCATTAAAAAGATTGATTGAAGATAAATTGGTTGATGAGATTGCCTTGAGAATAATTGAAAACAAAATAAAACCAGGAGATGTGATTAAGCCTCAAGTAGAAGCCGGGAAAGTAATTATTTAATTTTTGCAAACTTTGCGTGTGGAATAATAATCGCCAAGGCAATGCATACACCTCCAACGATCTCCAGTAAAGTTAAAGATTCTTTGAACAGAATGAATGCAAATAGTGGAGCAAAAAACAACTCGGAGGAAATAACAATTGTACCAAGATTTAAGTCAAAATTTTTAAATCCTACTATTGTTAAGTATGTTACTAGAGCGATAGTTCCGCCAGTTATTATAATAAGAATAAGGTTGAGTAAAGATAAATCAGGAAAAAGTGATTGACCAACGATAAAAGTTGCCGCTCCCCCGATTAATGTTCCGCCAAAAAGTTGAAACCCAACCAATACGTTTGGATTTGTTTTTTGATGAGAATGTCTAACAAGAGTATTGATAAATGTATAAACAATTCCCGCAGCAAAACCGTATATGAATCCAAGATTAACTTGAGAAAGAGGAAATGTTAAGAAACAAAGCCCGATTATTGTCAGAGTGGTAGATATAATTTTTTCTCTTGACAATTTTTCTTTGTAAAAAAACCCTTCAATGATTAATGAAAATATAAGTGTTCCGATAGTAAAGGAAAAAACAGTATTGGCAATTTTCGTAAGAAGAATTGACAGGTTAAAAAGAATAAAAACAATAGGAAAACAGAAAAAGTATAAAAGCAATATTCTTTTTTGAGTTTTATGAACATTGATATTTTTCTTTTGAAAGAAAATAAAAATTAATATGATTACAAAGCCAATAAAGCTTCTGAGAGTAACTTGCTGATATCCGGAAAGTTGGCTACCAAGAATTCTTATGCAAACGTCATTAAAGCTGTAAATAATTCCTGCAAGCAAAAGTGCAAAAAACCCTTTCAGCCTGTCCATAAAAATATTATACAGGGATTTTAAAAAGATTTAAGCTTGTATTTATGTTTACTTTTTGTATATTATGTTAACCAGTCTTTTAGTTTTAAAGTGGCACGGTTATGGGCCATAAATTCTCCAATTGTACCCCAAAACAAATTATACAGTGGACGCCTTATTGCTAAAGTCGCATATTTGTTTCCTTGAAGCATAGAATTAAATGCTTCCCATGAAGCAAAGTTTGCGTGGTAATAACTTGGATCTGCTTGTTGCATCATAGATATAAATTGTTGAGAGACTTCATATAATGGTGATCCAGGACCGGTTTTTTTATTATCTTTAACCTTTTTGCTTAAACCCCTTACTAGATATCTAAGATGCTCTGCTGTGGGGCTAAAAAAGTAAGCTTTTGTTCCTGTTTGTGACTCAACAGCAAATGGAGCAATTGATTCTGCTGTAACTTCCTGAATTGCGGGGGGTAAAGAGAATAAAACTCTGTCTGAACCCCCATTATTACCTGGATAGACGTCAATTGTGCTTAAAAATAAATTAAGAACTTTCGTATTATGTGCTATTTTACCGCGAACTTCCGTTAATAGATTTGTATATGGAATGTGATAAAAAATAGGATCTATAGAAATAGAAGGACCTCCTATTTTTAATGTTTCTCTTTTAAGTCTTTTTTCCAGATCTTTACATTTTGCTTCGTATTCATCTCTTTTCATTTTTGCAGAAAGTTCGGTTGCAGTCATCATTCTTAAACCTTCTCCTTCTCTGACAACAGGTACAAAAATTCCGTCAAAGTCTACGCGAGTCTTATGTTTATGCTTCTCCTCGGTTCTTATTGGAGAGACAAGTTCTATGCCCGACATTTTTATTGTTCTTGTTTCCGGGTCGTAGCTTTCAATTCTTGTATTATGCCCCAAGTTTCTGTTATATGAACCACCAACGCCAACAGCTAATAATCCATATCCTTCTGTATCTAAAGTTTTAAGTCCGATTTGCTGAAGGTAGGCAATTTGGTCAAAGAGATTATTAGGGGCGTTTTCTATTCTTTCTGTTTTTCTTACAATTCTTGAAAGTGCATGTCTAACAGGTCTCAGAGGATCAATAGAGAATCTTCGTCCTTGTCTTTCTGTTGAAATTGACCCTTCGGGCATACCTTCGCGCTCGGTTGTAAAACCTGTTCTCTCGGGGGCACTGCTTCCCCTACCTCTTTCTGCCATGGTTGAATTTTACTCTTTTTAGCCTCAAAGTCAAGGTTACTCTAAGCTCTTATATATATAGTATAAACGTAGTTATGTTTTGCTTTATTATCGTTTAAATGATAATATGGGCTCAATTTATGCCAACAGCAGAGCAAGGCAGCAGGCGCACGGGAGGACATCAATTTAGAATTCTGGGATTGATTAAAGAAGCTACGGCAATCACATGGGATGGTGGAAGAGGAATTGGCAGAAAAGTAGTTCCTTGGGAAAAAATGCCGATAACTGGAGAACGTACAAAAAAAACAATAGGAAATGCCCTTACGGAAACATATACATGGTTAAAAACACAACCAGATCTTGCAGGTGATTTGTCCACAATATTTGGAGATTCAATAAATCAAGGATTGGATGTTCCAATATTTTCAGATGTTAAGCAGATAGGGAAGGGATGGAATTCAATTGCATATTCATTCACATCTAATGGAAGGAAATGGGTTGTAAAACTTGGTGCTTTTACATCACCGGATAATATTTTCTTTCCGCCCCCAAATAAAGAAAGTCATTCGCAAGAGTTAAAGCAAAATTTGGCAATTGTACAAGAAGGAATGCGTGAGGAAAATATCGATCTGCCTGAGTTTGTTTCTTTGCCACAAGTTATCCATTATGCGGATTTTCGGAATGCAGGAGGGAGGAGAATAAAAAGAACAATACATATTGTCCCCTTTGAAGAAATAGTTCCATTGGAAAAAGTGGCAGAGAAAGTTCGATCAAATCCAAATATTGCACGAGATCTGCAAAAAGATTTTAGAGAGTACGAGAAGCTTCGAAGCTGGATGATACAAAAATATCGATCAGATTTTGATTTGCACGGAGCGGACAATATAGCTGTTGTTGCAACCGGTAGACAGGACCATCCTTATGTAATTAAGGTTTTGGACCTTGGACTACGTATTCACGGACTAAACACGCCAATTGGAGACTTTGCTTTTGATTTTATAGGGACTTTTCATGGAGCTAATCTTAGAAGAGCAATAAAAGGAGAAGAACCACGTAAAAAAGGAGAGAAGAGAGCTGATTATTTTGAAAGATGGATTCCGGATTTCCTCGAAGAAAGCTCTTTAATGATAGAGGGATCACGCCTGCGACGTGGTATTAGAGAGCAATACTTTGCAGGACTTGTAATTCATTTTAAAAATATATTAGCAGGGGAGTCAAACTTAGATGGAACACCAACCGGTAAATAGCTTCTTATTGAAGAGAGGATGATAAGTCCACCACTCCGTTGTCTTTAAATTTTACTCCCTCGTCTTTTAGTTTTTTCATTTGTACATTTATCCCCCCAAATGCATAACCCGGAGTTAAGCTTCCATTACTAAATACAACTCTGTGACATGGAATATTTTGCGGGTCTTTATTTACATGCAGCGCAAATCCAACAACGCGCGGTGTTTTGACGTTTGCAAGTATTGAAACCTGTTTATATGTCATAACTTTTCCTTTTGGAATTTTTTTAACAATTTCGTAAACACGGTCAAATGAATTATTTGAATCCGATTTCATCAAATTATTTATACCATAAGAAAATTTTTTATGCTATGCTAAGTGTGTGAATATTCTCCACACTGTAGTTCTTGGAATAGTAGAAGGTGTCACGGAATTTCTTCCAGTTTCTTCAACATTCCATCTAATTTGGACTACAAAAATTTTAGGAATTCCTCAAACAGATTTTGAAAAATTATTTGAAGTATTTATTCAATCAGGAGCAATTTTGTCTGTTGTATTTTTATACTTTAAAACGGTTATTAAAAACACCCAGCTTCTAAAAAAAGTGGCATTTGCATTTGTCCCAACAGCAGTTATCGGATTCTTACTTTATAAAGTTATCAAGAATGTTTTTTTTAATTCCGATGTCCTTATGCTTAGTGTTTTTATACTTGTTGGGTTAATATTCATTATTTATGAATGGTATGCAAAAAAATCAGGAGACAAATTTTCCAAATCACTTTCCTCTTTTACGTACAAAGAGGCAATAATTATCGGATTTATTCAATCACTCGCTGTTTTACCCGGAGTATCCCGAGCAGGTGCGGTTATGCTCGGAATGATGTTTATGGGTTTTAGAAGGGACGAATCCGCAACTTTTTCATTTCTTTTGGCAGTGCCCACTCTCCTGGCGGCTTCGGGTTACGACCTTTGGAAAATGCGATCTGTTGCTTTCGCGACAAGCGGAAATGTATCAACACTTCTCATAGGTACAATCGTGAGTTTTATATCAGCATATTTCGTAGTAAAGTGGTTTATTGCATTTTTGCAGAAGCATTCACTTGCCAATTTTGGTTGGTATAGGATTGCCGCTGGATTGTTGTTGGTATTTTTTGGTATAAAATAATTGTTGTATGGATGAATTGTTAAAAAAAGCAAAGTTGGTACGCAAATGGTCAATGATTTCTACAACTGAGGCAGGCAGCGGCCACCCGACCTCCTGTTTATCTGCTGCGGATTTAATGACTGTTTTATTTGACAGACATTTTACATATAGTTTTGATAACCCGTT
Source organism: Candidatus Microgenomates bacterium (assembly GCA_025451195.1). Classification (GTDB taxonomy): domain Bacteria; phylum Patescibacteriota; class Microgenomatia; order Levybacterales; family UBA12049; genus JANWKV01. The sequence continues at coordinate 17,189 of JANWKV010000022.1, forward strand.
AAGTCCCGCAAACGACAGGCTTATCTTCTCAAAAGGTCATGCTGCTCCTCTTTTGTACACTCTTTATGCACTGAGTGGTGCTTTTCCAATTGAGGAATTGAAAACTCTCCGTAAACTAAATTCAAGATTGGAAGGTCATCCGACACCCGAGTTCCCATTCACGGAAGCGGCAACAGGGTCTTTGGGCCAGGGACTTTCTGTTGGAGCCGGACTCGCAATCGGAATTAAAAGAACGCACGGCACGCAATATTCTGTTCATAGTCTGCCAAAGGTATACGTCCTTTTAGGTGATGGAGAACTAGCAGAAGGTCAAGTTTGGGAAGCTGCAAATTTTGCAAGCCACAATGGGCTCGATAATTTAATTGCAATTGCAGATATAAACAGACTTGGTCAAAGTCAGGAAACAATGTTTGGGCACAAAATGGAAGAATACACAAACAGGTTTCAAGCTTTTGGTTGGGAAGTAGCGCCAATAAATGGTCATGATATGAATCAAATTGAAGAAACCTTTGAAAAGGCGACCAATAATTCAACCGGTAAGCCTTTTGTTATAGTGGCAGAAACCCAAAAAGGTCATGGAATATCTTTTTTGTCAGATCAAAGCAACTGGCACGGTAAACCTTTGCCAAAAGATTTATTGGATAAAGCATTGGCAGAATTAGGAGAATTGGAAGATAAGCCGGTTTTTAAACTAAAAGAACCCTATGTAATTACAGGTAGTACAAATCAAAACACAGAAAGTATGTCCGATTATCAAATGCAGGTGATTGATAACGGCGCTTCGGGTTCGGACTACAAAATTGGTGAAAAAATTGCAACAAGGGAAGTTTATGGACAAGTGCTTGTAGAGCTTGGGAGAAAAAATGACTCTATCTTTGTTTTGGATGCGGAAGTTAAAAATTCCACATTTTCCCAGGATTTTCTAAAAGTTAATCCGGAACGTTTTATAGAATGTTTTATTGCCGAGCAAAACATGGTAAGCGTTGCTGCGGGTTTATCACGTTTTGGCAAAACGCCTTTCGTAAGTACTTTTGCCGCATTTTTTACAAGGGCTGCTGACCAAATTAGAATGGCGTGGCTTTCTAAGGCAAATATTAAATTTGTCGGATCTCACGCAGGAGTTTCCATCGGTGAAGACGGCGCATCACAGATGGGACTTGAGGAGTTTAGTTTATTTGGAACATTGCCGGGTGTTTTTGTATTGCAACCCTCCGATGCGGTTTCTGCTTCCAAACTCTTGACGGTTCTTGCAAACAATCATGGAATGGGTTATTTGCAAACACTTAGGCCAAAAACTCCTGTTTTGTATTCCTCAACAGAATCGTTTGAAATAGGTGGGTCAAAAATTCTAAAGCAATCAGATGCAGACATGCTCGTTGTTGCGGCAACAGGGATAACTGTTCATGAAGCTTTAAAAGCTTATGAAATGCTGCAGCAGGAAAATATTCCAATCAGAGTTATTGATTGTTACAGTATTTCACCTGTTGACAGCCAAACACTAATTGACAGCGTAAAAGCAACAAAAGTAAAAAAAATTATTACTGTTGAAGACCATTTTATCCATGGCGGGTTTGGGGATTTTGTAACGGCAGGTGTATCTTTAGATTCTATCCCTGTTTTTAAAATGGCGGTAAAAGATCATTCCCATTCCGGCACTGGAGCCGAGTTACTCCACAAAGCAGAAATTGATGCAGATTGCATTGTTGCGAAAGTAAAGGAATTACTACAATAAGCCTATGTTAGGCGGTATTATTGCCACCCTGATCGGTGCGTTTTCCGGAAGCGGAATAGTCCCAAATATAACAAAAATAGGATTACAGTTTTCGGCTCCTCTCGTTTTTGTATTTTTCAGGTTCCTTTTTGCAACGATAATATTTTTACCTTTTGTTATTTTTTCAAAGAAAACAAAACTTTTTAAGAAAGATTATATGCGTCTTTCCATTCTTGCGCTTTTCCTTTTTGTGAATGTCACTTTTTTTACAATTGGAGTAAATCTTACAACTGTAATAATGTCTCAGCTTTTATATTTACCGACTCCAATTGTTGTTAGTATTTTGGGCCATTTTTTCTTACATGAAAAATTGAACAAACATAAGATAACAGGGCTTTTTATTGCTCTTTGTGGAGTTTTATTTTTAGTGTACCAATCTATTACAAAACAAGGGGAAGTTTTGACTTTCGGAACACCATTAGGTAATTCAATTATTATTATTGCAATGTTTGGGTATTCCGGTTGGGTTTTGTATTCAAGGGCACTTTCTAAAAAGCAAGTTTATTCTTCTTATCAAACAACATTCTTTACATTTTTATTCATATCTATTTATCTACTTGTTTTCATGCCGTTTCAACAAATGTTTGTACCATCACATAATTCATTTATTGTTCCAAAAGGAATTTTGCTTGCAACCTTTGTTGCGGCCGCATCTGCGGTACAGTATTTCTTTTTACAAATAGGAATTAAAAAGACAAGTGCGTTTAGTGCATCTATGTTTCAGTATGTAGGGCCAGTTTTTGCCGGATTAATATCTGTTCCGCTTCTTCATGAGAAACCGTCGGTGCTCTTTTTAGCAGGTGGGTTGATTATAGTTTCCGGAGTATTTTATGCGACAACATTTGATTACCTTGCGAGCAAAAGATTAAAAAATGGATAGCTACAAAAAATTTGCAGTAAACCTTGTAAAAGAAGCCGGAGAGTTATTAAAAAAATATTATTCCTCCGGTAAATTTTCCATAAGAGAAAAAAGCCATATAGATTTGGCAACAGAAGCAGATGATGTTGTTGATAAATTTATTAAAGAGAAACTGGAAAAAGAATTTCCAACACACAAAGTTTTAACAGAAGAAACAGCTCCAAAGGATTATTCATATTTTAAAGATGAAAAATACTTGTGGGTTTTGGACCCGATTGACGGGACAGTAAATTTTTCAAGAGGAAACCCTTTTTTTGCAATTTCTTTAGCATTTGTAAAAAATAATAAAGTAGAGTTGGGAATTATATATTCTCCAATTTTAGATAAATTATACATTGGGGAAATTGGAAAAAAACCAACGGAAAACGGTAAGTCAATGCAAGCGTCTAAGGTCGATTCTCTACAGAGATCGGTTTTGCTTTGCGATTGGGCGTGGGCACCAAAAGACAGGGAGGAAATAACTAAAAAACTCCTAAAAGTGTGCGCTAATGTTAGGGGGATAAGATCAACGGAATGTTTTGTTTTGGGAGTTTCCGAACTTGCCAAAGGAGAGGCGGATTTATATATGACAATCGGTCAAAAACCTTGGGATTGTGCTGCCGTTTCAATTATAATTGAGACCGCTGGCGGGAAAATTACAAATCTTGATGGAAGCAAGTGGGATATTTTTTCGCACGAATTTTTTGCGTCAAACACTCTTCTTCATGAC
>JANWKV010000023.1 GCA_025451195.1 Candidatus Microgenomates bacterium
AAACGATCGGTATGGTAAGATTGATTGTCTAATAAATAGAAGATGATCAATAATAAGAGAAAAGCTAAGACTACTTTTATTGTATCTGTACTATCAAGTTTAAACAGTGACGAAATTGATATCCAGGTGAAGATAAGAATAAAAAATAAAAAATCAGATATGGATGTATAGTACAATATATCAATCGCTACACATATAAAATAAATAGCGAAAACGTAAGGCTTATTTTTAATTAAATAGATTTTGACTAATTTTAAATATTTTTCCATAAAGATTCCATAATTATATTTATATTCCTTTGATATTTAAACCCCGAATGTATGAATTTAAAGTCCAAAAGGTCTCGTAATAGATTAGAAATAAGAATACAATTGGTGTTAAAAAGATTAATGGATTTTTTATAACAGATGGTGTTAAAAACATCTTTTTATAATAAAAGAAAAAAAGTAAAACTGTTAATACCATACATGTAATTGATGAATAAGGAATTAAAATACCAACTGCTAAAACAGGTTTCGCAAGCATGGAAAGAATTCCAAAAACCCCAACATTCAAACCATAACGACTTAATAATAAACCATAAGCTTGCGCTACCTCTTTTCTTTTTGCAAGCATCTGGTTAAAAGTGAAGTTGTCAAATATATAATGGAGATGCTTAACGAGTGCTTTAGTCTCGACTGTTCTTCCAATTTTTAATAATCTCATGTGAATGTCAGCATCTTCTCCACCATAACCATTATGCCCTATAATATCATACCCTCCTATTTTTATGTATGCTTCTTTTTTTATACAATCTATTTTACCAACCAAACCTGATATTACCTTTCCCACTCGAAAAGCAAAAAGGAATTTTTCCCAAAAAGAATATTTTAACCATATATTAATAGGTTGACTAACAAAACCATAAGTTGCAACGACCGATATATCATTAGAAAATGGTTCAAATAACTTTTTTATTTCATTTTTACTAACTAACTCACAGTCTGCATGTATCAAAACTACGTACTGACTTTTTACATAATTTATTCCTTTAGATAAAGAGCCAGCTATCATTAAATTTTTTTTATTTGTAATTTGAAAAATGTGCATTTTTTTATTTTTTCTGGAAAATTCATTGACTATATCTTTAGAATTGTCTGTAGATGCATCATTTATTACAACAATTTCTTGAATTGGAAAGATTTGTTTTTTAATGCTTTCAAGAGTAAGCAGTATTGTTGAAGCTGAATTGTACATTGGAATTACAATAGATACTGAAGGGAATCTTTTTTTCATAATTCTAAGAAATTGAATCTCTCAATATAGTAATGTTTGTAATCTAACCATTTATTTAACTTATCTAAATTACTGAGGTATGTATGATAATTTTTCTTAATCCTAATAATTGCTTTATTCACTTGATTAATCTCCCTATCAACAATAATACCAGCTTTAAATCTATGAATATATTGAGAAATCTCGGCAGCGTTTGTCATAATTATTGGCAATCCGTATTCCATGTATTGCTTAATTTTAGCAGGGTCTGCATAATATGTAACTTTCATTGGATCAACTTCGTAAAGCGCAATTCCAATGTCAGACCTTTTAATGTGCTTCTTAAGTTCATTTTTGTAAATAAATCTGTTTGGAAAGTAAACTCTTTTTTTTATTTTATATTCATCTATAAGTCTTTTAATATTATCCACTACAGATTTTTCACCTGTTCCAATTATTTTTAAATTTACGTTTGAGTTTTCCTTCGCAACTTTTAATAATACATCTACCCCCTGCCAAGGTACTAAAACTCCAACAAAACACAAAGTAATTTTTCCCCTAATTCTCTTAGAAAAATCTATTTTAGGAGGCTCAATCCCTGGGACAATAGTTTTTTTAAATTTCGTTTTAATTACTTTTCTGTTCATTTTTTTATTAATTCTGTCTGTTTGATAAAATGCGAAAGGCGTATGACTATGGTAATAATTAAAAAACAAACGGTAGATACGAATGGAAATGTCGTTCATTGGCCAATAGTCACCAACCCAAACAACAAAATTTACATTTCTGAACAATTTTACAATCGGAGAAAGAAAGGATAGAGTAAAAAGGTAGTTAATAAAATATATTTTTTCACTTCTTGATGTTTGTTTAAATAAAATTCTGAGATAATGAATATAAAGCATTATGTGCCACAGGAAAAGATTATGTGGCGAATATAAATTGTAAGAAGTTTTTTTTACGCCTTTTTCGTATACTTCCACAAAATTTTTAATTTTTCCACTCCGTGGCAAAACATAAAAAGCGATTGCCTTAGTGGAGTTTTCAATAAAAAATTCCCTAAGATGATTTGAGTACTGAAGCGAAGTAAGGAAAATAATGGTTGGATAGCGGAATTTTTTTTTCATAATAAACTTTTTTCTATAATTTTAAAGTTTTTCTCTCTGCCAAATTCTTTTTTTGCATAACTTATACATCGACTCCGCATATCGTTAAGTTTTCTTCTTTGGACAAAAAGTTTTTCTACAATATTAACAATTTCTGATGAGCTTGGCTTAATAAAAAAACCAACCTTATCATTTATAACCTCGCCCACACCTCCTGTTTTGGTAGCAATAAGGGGCGTACCACAGGTTAAAGCTTCTATCATAACCCTTGGTATCCCTTCTGCGTATGTTGTTGTTGCCTGAATAGATGGAAAAAGACAAATATCTGATGCCGAATACAATATTGGCAACTCTTTCCTATCTACTCTACCAATAAACCTTAGTGCCAGATTGTTTTTTGCTTGATTTTCGATTGTTTCTTTTAGTTGACCGGATCCAACAATTACGAAAACAATTCCTTTTCTTACCTTTTCTGCAGCTTCTAGAATTAATTTTATTCCTTTTGCTTCAACAAACCTTCCCGCAAACATAACAACGAAATTGTCTTCTTTAAGATTATATCTTTTTCTTGAACTTTCTCGATTTTTTGGACTAAACAATTTATTGTCTATCCACTGATGATAAACAACTACGTTTTTTACACCAATTCTAATGAGCTCTTTATGAGATTCGTGTGTTAACACGAGAATATATTTTGCTTTATTTAAAATGTAAACTAGAGTTTTTGCGTATAAAGATTCTTTATTAAAATAGAAGGAGACATGAGTATTTACAGTAAATGGCTTCCCAGTAATTACTGAAAGAAAAAACCCAACTATTGCCATATTAAACCCGTGTGTCTGGATTATGTCTATTTTTCTGTAATTTTTGATTAAATAAAACAAGCTATAAAAAAAAATTATAGGAACCAAATAGGCCATTTGTAATATTGGGTACTTCTCCAAGCGGTTAAAAAGGTTAAATTTTAGCCAGGGAATTCTTCTTATTTCAAAATTTTTTTTCTTATCAAATTTTGGTGCATTAATATTTGCTAATAGAGGTTGATAAGTTATTACAGAAACGAAATGTCCATTTTTCGTCAACTCTTCGCACAAATCATCAAGATGAGATTCAACTCCTCCTATGTTTGGAGAAAAAATAAAAGATAAAAGAAGTATACGTTTTTTATATTTTTCACTCATCAACTTTATAACCAATTTCCAAAAGTAAGCTTTCTACTGTTTTTTCTACAGACTCACTAGATGAATATTTTGGACTATAGCCTAATTTATTTAATTTTGATAATTCTAATTTAAATTTTGTCACATCTCCTACCCACCCTGCTTTTGTTTTTGCGTAGTCTACTTTTGCATTTTTTAGCTTCATTTTCTTTAAAATAATTGAAACTATTTCTCTTACAGAGATTTCATCATTCACGCCAACATTATAAATATTTATGTTTTCATTTGCACTTTTCTGAACAAATAAGATTGCACTGATTATATCCTCTGTATAAACGTATGGTTTTGTTTGAGTCCCATCACCCAACACGCTCAACTTATTCTTATCCTTAACAAGTTTGTGAATTAAATCATAAATTACTCCATGGGTTAAATTTGGACCAATAACATTGGCAAATCTAAAAATCCAGGCTTTTATACCAAACATACTTGAATATGCACTGATTAAACCTTCTGCGCTTAATTTGCTGGCTGCATACAAAGATATTGGAAGATTTGGTCCATACGTCTCATCTGTTGGAGACTTTACTGCATTTCCATAAACAGTCATGCTGGATGGAAATATTAATTCTCTTACCCCATTTTCCCTCATTGCCTCAAGAATATTATGTGTTGCAACTATTCCTTGTCTAAAGTCTAAATATGTGTCATTCGTGCCTTTTCTAACATCTGAATTAGCGGAAAGATGATAAACAATATCAACTCCTTTCATAGAGCTAGAAAGATTTTTGTAGTCAAGTACATCTCCTTTAATAAATTTGAGTTCTTTATTATCCAGGGGTAAAGATTTTGTACTTCCAGTTGTTAAATTATCGTAAACTATGACTTTATTTTTTTGGGAGAGAAGTGTTGAAGTTAGATTGGTGCCAATAAAACCGGCACCACCGGATATAAAAATTTTCATATTGTGGATTAACCAAAATGACCATTTTCACAAATGTCTTCAATTATCCGATCGTTATCATAATCATAAGAAAATTTGGGGAAATCTTTCTGAAATTTTGTAATGTCGGATATATACCAAATATGATCTCCAATTCTATTTTCTTTTTTATACTCAACAATTGCTTTCTTACCCAAAATTTCTTCCACCTTACTTATTGCCTCTATCATTGATGTATTTGAATTTCTTGAACCACCCATATTGTATGCCTTTCCTGATGTTGGTTTTTTATAAAAAAGATAAAACGCTTTAATTAAGTCTTGAGCATGGATATTGTCCCTAACCTGTTTGCCCTTGTAACCGTAAATTGTATATTTTGTGCCTGTTGCTATACATTTAATTAAATACGCCAAAAAACCATGAAGCTTTGTGCCCGAATGCGCAGGGCCTGTTAAACATCCACCCCTAAAAACCCCTGTATTAAGCTTAAAATACCTCCCGTATTCCTGAACCATAACATCCGCGGCAACTTTAGAAGCCCCAAAAACACTGTGAGTTGAATTATCAATGCTCATGGTTTCATCAATGCCTTTATAATACTTGTGATTTTTTGGAAGCTCGTATCTGGTTTTTAATTCAACAAGCGGCAAAAAATTAGGCGTGTCGCCGTAAACTTTATTTGTAGAAGTGAATATAAATGCGGCCTCCGGTGAGTATAGTCTGTAATTTTCAAGCATATACAAAGTGCCGAGTGCATTAATACTAAAATCTGTAATTGGTTCTTTTGCCGCCCAATCGTGAGAAGGTTGTGCAGCAGTATGAATTATCAAATCGAACTTGTGTTTTTTAAATATTTCTTTTAATTTTTCGTTATCGCGGATATCTGCGTTGTAATGAATGTATTTGTCTTTTAATAAATCTCTAAGTCTATTTCTATTCCAGGTTGTACTTGCTTCTTTTCCGAAAAAATACTGACGCATGTCATTATCTATTCCCACAACGGTATGACCTTGATTTGCAAAAAACTTTGCAGCTTCGGACCCAATCAGTCCTGCCGACCCAGTTATTAAAATTGTTTTTGACTTACCAGAGAATTTTGAAGATTTTGCAGAATTTTTTAATTTTTTTCCCTTCATAAACAATATCGAAATCTTAGCAAAAACGTCTTTCTTTGTAAACAGGATCGTGGAGCAGGTTTTAATTTATTTAAATTACTTAATTTACCATTCAATTTTTTGGTGTTTCCAAAATGGTTTTTTGGTAAGTCCCAGTTTTTCGTGCTCCATAAATTCAAAAATGTTAAAATTAGATCCTTCTTTTGTAGCCTTTTCCATAATGTCTACCATTTTTTTAG
>JANWKV010000024.1 GCA_025451195.1 Candidatus Microgenomates bacterium
CAAGAAGAGTTGGAGGAGCAAATTATCAGGTGCCAATAGAAGTTAGGCCCGAAAGAAGAAACGCACTGGCAATACGCTGGATTTTGGAGGCTGCAAAAGCAAGGCCAAATAAAGATTTCCATTCATTTAATTTAAAACTTGCAGCAGAATTACTGGATGCAATAGATAACAAAGGCGAAGCAATCAAAAAACGCGATAATACCCTCCGCCAGGCTGAGGCCAACAAAGCCTTCGCCCACTTCAGGTGGTAAGTTTTATTAAGTCCCTCTAATATCACACCCTGAGCCTTGTCTTATTATTATTACCATAGATTTTCCTTCAATTATTCACATGCCTTTAAAAATTTGCACTACATTGGATAATTGAAGCAAAGGTGGGAGAAATTAAAAAACTATCTAAGTTTACTGCGGTGTGATAATAAGTACTGGCCCATTACCATTTTCTTTCGACCCAAAGTCAACATTACCAGTTGTAGATTCATTTGTCCTTTTTAAGATCCATCCATAGTTTTGATTCGTTCCATTTAGGAAGTTTTTAATATCCGCTGTTACATCAAGGCTTACTGTTCCGGACTCATGGTTTGTGATAATAGTCGTTGCTGTTGGGGAAGAACTGAATGGGTAATTTTCAGCATTTGTCATGTCCCAGGTATTTGACGAGGTACAGTCTTTGGTGTTGTTAGATATATTACTGTCTGAAGCACATTTCCAGGTTACACCACTGTCGGTTCCGCGATCTGGATTTGGATTACCATTCACATAGCCATTACCTTCACTCCAGTCTTGAAACATTCGATCCAATTCTACCTGTTTTCCTGAATCCCAGTTGTTACCATTGTCTATAATGGTAAAGACTAGAATTGCTGTATAGTTGGGGTCTACTGAAACTGCTGTTTCGATAGCTGATTCATCAAATTTTACTAAGTCCCTTGCTTTCATAGATTGTTCAAGACGAAGTACTGGGGATCCACCTTCATTTTGATTCTGTTCATAATAGTTAAGGTAACTATCTGCTGTGGGAGTAAGAGTTGTAGGAGGTGGAATAACTACAGTGACGGACCCTGTAACTGTACCTGTTGCACCTTGATTGTCGGTAACACTAACCGTTACCGTATATGCTCCTTGGGTACTATAACTATGGGATAATGAGAAAGTGTTATCAGGGTTAAGTGGCAGATTTTGTGTGCCTGAGTTATCTCCATAGTTTACGGTTGCTGTCCACGAGGTAGAATCAGGATCAGTAAAAGATCCATTTGCTGTATAAGCATCTCCATCGTTGACGGTAGTATTAGAAATTGGGTTTACGGTAGGTGGGTTGTTTGAGATATATGGAAGAGTGATATTTATTATCGTTCCATCCCCACCTGTGCTAGAATAAACTGTATTAGATATGTTTCCTGACGGACTGGTTGAGCTAAAATAGTAGTAGTTATTGTTGAACCCGCCATCTGGGAAAAGCCATAGGGTAGCATTACCATCTGAATCAGTTTTGACGAAATCAGTATAATAAGAAGTAGAATTAGTAATCTGTCGAAAAAATGATTGCCCTCCGTATCCTGATCTAAAACTTGGCCAAATAGGTGGCGTAGTTACTGAAGCATTATTTATAGGTGTACCTTCAGAGTCTGTTACATGAACAGTCACTTCTGCAGTAGGAAGTTCTAGATCAATAATATAATTGGCGCCTTGCCCAAATCGAAAATCAAAACTTGTATTAGAATCTATCGCTTGATAATTTTCTGGGACTGCAGCAGTAAGAGGATTATTATTTGCCCTTACAATAAAATTATAAACTGCATCTCCAGGTACTTGAATTGAGAAGCTACCATTTGAATCCGTTGTATCTCCGTATGATTGAGCGCTGTTTAATACAACTTGTTGATTTGAAAGTGGATTTCTTAAGCGATCAATAACTCTTCCGCTTATTGTGTAAAAAGAAGAAATTGGAAGGAGATTAAAGTCCCTAATATAATCAGAATCTATATATTCTTCCTGGTTTATTGTTTTTTGCAGACCTGTTGTCGTTTATGGAGTAGCAGTTATAGTATAATACCCATCATTATTAACAACAAACTGATAGTAACCATTACTATCAGTTGTAGTATTAGAGGATCCAAAATTACTGCCTAGATTCATTTGCGTTTGTGGCAATATATTGCCGTTATCGTCTTTCACAATTCCTGAAATTGTATAAGCAGCTGCTAAAGCCGGTTTAAAAAATAAAGATCCTATGAGAAGAAAAAGAAGAATACCAAATAACAATTTTAATTTTGTGAACATTATTCAGAAATTATTAGCCTATGTCCACTTTTGTTTTATATAGTTTTGAATATTTTGTCAATAGCTAAAAAAAATATCACATTATATAATTAAAAAGAATGGATAATGATCTTCCTATTTTCTTCAGGAAAAATAAATTTTACATACTGTTAGTAGCAATAGGTTTTTTTGTATATTTTAATAGTCTTTTTAGTCCATTCGTTTGGGATGATGTTTCGCAAATACAAAATAATTATTTTATTCAAAATTTAAACAATTTGCCAAGATTTTTTCTAGGAAGTACCTTCGGATTATCAAATAGTTTAAATTTGACAGGACTTTATTATAGACCGTTAATGACAACATTTTTTTCTTTAATTTTTTCAAGTTTTGGATCAAATACCTTTTATTTTCATTTTCTACAAGTTTCTATACATATTTTAAATGGAGTTTTAATATTTGTTTTATTTAAAAAATTTTTTAAGGAAAAATTGGCATTTTTTTTGTCATTAATTTTTTTAGTTCATCCGATTAATGTAGAAGCTGTAGATTATATATCCGCAATACAAGAACCACTTTTTTTCTTTTTCGGAATCCTTGCTCTAATATTATCCTTAAAAGAACGAATTAGAATCAAACGGGCAATAGTCATAGGGATATTCTTATTATGCTCTTTACTATCAAAGGAGACAGGTTTGTTGTTTATAATAATGATTTGTGCATATAGATTTATTTATAAGAAACCAAGTAAATTAATTACTTTTCTTTTCACACTAGTACCGTTATTCACTTACCTTTATCTTCGATTTATTGCCGCCAAGGTGTTTATTCAAAAAATTCCGGATGTACCTATGATGACAGCACCAATTACACAAAGAATCTTTACAATGCCTGAAATATTCCTGTACTATCTAAAAACATTCATATTTCCTTATCAATTGTTAATCTCACAGCAATGGTCTAATTTTCAAGCAAACAGTCTATTTTTTATATCATTATTTATATCTTGCGTTATTCTCGCCGCTGTTGTTATATTTGGAATTTTTCTATTTCACAAACGAAAAAATTTATTTTTACCTTATACCTTTTTTTGCCTGTGGTTTCTTATTGGAATAGGTTTCCATATGCAGTTTATTCCCTTGGATTTTACAGTTTCTGACAGGTGGTTTTATTTCCCAATGGTAGGTCTTTTAGGAATAATCGGTGTATCTGTTGATTCGGTAAAACATACAAGTATCAATTCAGGTACTTATATCAAGACTTTTGTTGTTTTCTTGATAATTATATTTTCATTCAGAACATTTATCCGTAATACAAACTGGTATAATGGCATTTCCTTGTATAGTTACAACCTGCAATATATAAAAAATGATGATGTTATAGAAAATGCTCTTGCCGTTGAGCTAATGAAGGTGAGGGATTATCCCGAGGCTCAAATACATTTTAAAAATTTATTGGCAAGAAATCCAACTCAATTTGCACTATATATCAATCTTGCTGAAACATACGAGTTGACAGGTGATATTTCTGATGCAAAATCCACTTATGAAAAAGTCCTTAATATCGATGGTTCAGGGATTGGATACTATAATCTGTCCAGAATAATTTTGCAAAAAGAATCAAATCCAACAGAAGCAATAAAGATAGCAGAAAAGGGTATTCAGCAATATCCACAAAATGCTAATCTTTGGATAGTTATGGCAATAGCGAATTATGAACTCGGTAATCAGAAAGACGCGCTTTCTGAGGCAACGAAAGCAAAAGATTTACTCCCGTCGCCACAAGCCGATACTATATATAATATGGTCGTTAATCACAAACCCTTAAACTAAAATAAATCAACTCTACGGACCGCCGTATTCGGATAGAATTAAAAAAGCAGTGATAAGGTTAATGTAGTCAACAAAGCCTTCGCCCACTTCAGGTGGTAAATCAATAATATTTAAGAAGTTCAGTGAGCTTTTTCAGTTTTAAAATTCTAAGAGTTTTGTTTTTTTGGTCAATTAATTTTTCTTTTCTCAGTTTATCCAGTTCTACGCTTACCGTTTCGCGCGACAGCCCTAAAAGCGTTGCCAACTCTTGGTGTGTGAATGGCACCATAATATCTACTTCTGTACCTTTAAATTTGCCAATGCTTTCGGAAAGAGACACAAGCATTGCTGCAACTTTTTCCCGGGCGCTGCCAACAATGGATGTTTCAAGCCTTGTTGTCATTTCGTTAAGTCTCACAAGTATCCTTTTTGTAATATAGGAAAATAATTCAAAATCACTTTGCAAAAAATCTAAAAGCGTTTCTTTTGGTACTCTTATTAATTCTACATCAGTCATAGATTCGTAATAATGGGAAGATAAAGTGTTGTTAAAAAGCCAAAGCATTGGAAACATATCGCCCGGTTTAACAATAGAAACAGTTAACTCCTTGCCGTCTTTACTTACTCTGAATGAGCGTACATAGCCACTCACAATGTAGTAAATTCCAGGGGGCGTATCGTTTGTGAATAAAATAATCTGCCGCTTTTTGTAACGGAATTTCTTGAATTTTAAGAAAAAGGTATCTAATTTTTCTAAAAAATTGCCGCTCATTGTAAGTGTCTTGTTAAAGGTTTACGTAGTTATAAGTATTGGGTCTTTTGGTACCGCGTATTTTTTTAATTTCATAAACTTACTGGATTAAAATTGTCTGCATTCTGTCCCCGACAACAATTTGTTTTACAACATCCATCCCCTGTGTTACTTTTCCAAAAATAGTGTAATTTTTGGGAAGGTCGGGATTATCCGCGAGCATTATAAAAAATTGCGAGCCGTTAGTATTTGGACCGCTGTTTGCCATTGCGACAACTCCCTCTTTATACCCTTCCTGATAAGAGGGAGTATTTGGATTTAATTCGTCTTCAAATGTTTTGCCGTAAATAGAAACTCCACCTGTGCCGTTGCCGTTTGGGTCTCCTCCTTGGATAACAAAACCCGGTACGACCCTATGGAATGTTAAATTATTATAGTAGCCATACTTAGCAAGGGTTGCAAAATTGGCAACGGTTTTTGGTGCGTCCTGATTGTAAAGCTCTATCACAATATCCCCTTTTGCTGTTTTTATTGTTGCTTGGGTTGCATTGGTAACAATTGTTATTGTTGGTTGGGCTTGAGGAGTTGGATTACTTTGTGATTGTTGACTGCCCTGAATCTGAAGTCCGGGATTTGTAAATTGGGACTCGGTTGGGAAAGAGGAGACCGCTTCGTATTGATTTGCAGATTGAGTTGGGGTTGAAGGTGTTGTGGATTTAGTTGTAAGTGAAACGATTCCAACAATTACGGCAATGCCTATTATTATTCCAAAAATCCATTTTCCCATGGAATAATTATAGTACAAAAGTGAAAAATGTGGTATACTTATAAGAGTTCAAAATTCAAAGTGTAAAGTGCAAAGTTACAGTTTAAAATTAAAAATTTTGAACTTTTAGCTGTAATTTTAAATTTTGCATTTTGAATTTTTAATTTTAATATGGCAGACCAAACCACACGACACGCAGAACTGGACAAAATCCGAAATATTGGCATTATTGCCCATATTGACGCGGGAAAAACAACCACAACGGAAAGAATATTGTTTTATACGGGTAAAACATACAAAATAGGAGATATAGATGAGGGAAATACGCAAATGGACTGGATGGAGCAGGAAAAAGAACGGGGAATTACCATTGTTTCCGCAGCAACAACCGCATTTTGGACCCACTCCGAAAAAGTTGCCAAAAACATAGAAGACCCGTACAGAATTAATATCATAGACACCCCCGGACATGTTGATTTTACTGCAGAAGTAGAAAGGTCACTCAGAGTTTTGGATGGCGGTATTACTGTTTTGGATGCGGAAGAGGGAGTTCAATCCCAATCCGAAACCGTTTGGAGACAGGCAGATAAATACAAGGTGCCAAGAATTTGCTTTGTTAACAAAATGGATAAATTAGGAGCTGATTTTTTGGCAACAGTTAAAAGTATAGAAGAGCGTTTGGGCGCGAATCCCGCGATTATGGTTTTACCAATCGGCGCGGAGTCGTCTTATGTAGGCAATGTTGATTTATTAACAAAAAAGGCAATCAGATGGGGATCGGAAGAATTAGGTGCAAAATATGAGATAACAGACGATATTCCGGGAGACATGGTATCCCAAGTTGAAGAATACAGAAAAAAACTTATAGAAAAAATAGCGGAAACAGATGATAAGCTTTTGGAAAAATATTTGGGCGGTGAAGAGCCAACAATAGATGAACTTAAAAAAGCACTTCGGGCCGCGGTTATTGCCTATAAATTAGTGCCAATTTACGCGGGAACATCTCTTAGAAACAAAGGAGTACAACCGCTTTTGGATGCGGTTATCGATTATTTGCCATCTCCGGTTGATTTGGGAGAAGTAAAGGGAATAAATCCAAAAACCGAAGCGCCTGAGGTCAGAAAGCTTATTCCTGAAGAAGCTCTTTGCGGGTTGGCATTTAAAATCCAAATTGATCCGCACGTTGGAAAACTTACGTACTTCAGGGTCTATTCCGGCAAGGTACAATCAGGTTCGTACATCCATAATAGTTCGAAAAATAATACTGAGAGGATCGGGCGTATTCTTCTTATGCACGCGAATACCCGTGAAGAAATTAAGGAAGCGTACGCGGGAGAAATTGTTGCACTTGTTGGACTTAAAGAAACAATAACAGGAGACACGCTTTGTGATGAAAAATCACCGATTGTTTTGGAAAAAATTACATTTCCCGAGCCTGTTATTTCCCTTGCCATAGAGCCAAAAACAAAAGTAGATCAGGAAAAGTTGGGTTTTGCTCTAAAGCGTTTAACAGAAGAAGACCCTACTTTTCAGGTAAAGAGCAACCATGAAACCGGCCAAACAATCATTTCAGGTATTGGGGAATTGCAGCTGGAAATTATGGTAGACAGAATGAAGCGGGAATTTGGAGTTTTGGCAAATGTTGGCGCACCCCAAGTTGCGTATAAGGAAACAGTTAAAGGGCAGGCAGAAGCAGAAGGCAAATATATAAGACAATCAGGAGGACGGGGTCAATACGGACACTGTTATCTTAGGATAGAGCCAAAGCCCCGTGGAGAGGGATTTGAATTTAAAAACGCAATTAAAGGCGGAGCAATTCCCGCGGAATTTATTACTTCTGTTGAAAAGGGAGTAAAAGAATCCATAGAAAACGGTGTGCTTTTGGGTTATCCGGTTGTAGATGTAAAAGTTACGCTTTATGACGGGTCTTACCACGATGTCGACTCAAGTGACGTTGCATTTAAAATTGCCGCGTCTATGGCATTCCAGTCTGCAAGTAAAAAGGCAGAGCTTACTCTTTTAGAGCCGGTAATGCTTGTTGAAGTTACAACCCCAAGCGAATACATGGGAGATATAATTGGTGATTTGTCTGCAAAACGGTCCCAAATTATGGGAACAGAAGAGCGGACAAGGGCAACAATTATTAAAGCAATGGTTCCTTTAGCCGAACTTTCCGGTTACGCGACAACACTTCGTTCAATGTCTAAGGGCAGAGCTTCATACTACATGGAGCCAAGCCATTACGAAGAAGTACCAAGAAATATTATTGAAGGAATGTTAGCAAAGAGTACCTTTACCGGTCGGGTAGAATAAAGTATAAATTCTTAACATTTTTCCCACTTTTGTTCTATTTTTACTGATTCTAGAAATTAGCCTCGGGTTTAAGTATAATAAGCTTAGTTTACTTGTCATCCCCGACTTGATCGGGGATACATACAAATAGATTCCCGATTTCGCGGGAATGACAAATGTAAGTTTATTTAAAATATTATCATGGCGCGTAAAAAACTTTCCGAATTTAGTGCAAAAACACTTTTATTTAGATTTTTAGGTCTTTCATATTCAGGAATACCCGTCATCCTGGTAAGTCAAAACGAAGTTGAGACGCATCCAGGATCTCTTAAAAACGACGGAGATTCTGGACAAACTTTTGCTAACGGAATGACTAAAGAAATAGAAAAACTAGATTCTAAAAAATTATATGTTGTAAAAGTAGACCAAGGAGTAAAAGGGAGAATGAAAAAGGGTTTGGTCGGTATAAAATTAACCCCAGGAGATATTCCCTCAAAAATAAAAGAGTTTAAAGAAAAAGGTTACTCGCAGTTTTTAATTGAGGAATTTGTACCCCACGATTCAAGTTCCGAGCGGTATTTTTCAATAGAAAGGACAAGGGAAGGTAATGTTATTTATTATTCAAATGTGGGGGGAATAAACATTGAGCAAAATCAGGATAAAGTAAAAAAAATTGTCATCCCGAACTTGTTTCGGGATCTTCCTGATTATGAAAAGATGCTGAATCAAGTTCAGCATGACAAAAAATTAGTATCAGAATTTTTAAACATTCCAGTAGAAATATTACTTAAAATTCTCCAGTTTTTTGAAAACCAGCATATTTCTTTTTTAGAAATTAATCCTCTGATTGTTGAAAAAGAAAAGTTTTATTTTCTTGATCTTGCAGTAGAGGTGGATAGCACTGCAGAATTTTTCGTTAAAGA
>JANWKV010000025.1 GCA_025451195.1 Candidatus Microgenomates bacterium
GGCGCTTTTTTATCAACTCCAAAGCATGAAAATACGCATTAGGATGATGTACGGAATGTTGTAAGGAAGCGGTGCCATTCAATCTTGCAAATTGTTTTGTACAATCGGTAAACGGTTGCATTCTTCTCTTCCTCATAAAAGCCGGCTTAAACTCCGGTTTTTGTGAGTTTGCTAGGAAATTGATTTGGCGTAAGCTCGAATCTCGTAGCAAAGAGAAGATCCTGTAAGGGTAAGGTCCAGCAGCTCACCAATCCCTTAACGGCAGATAATTAAAGTTTATGTATTTAGCTTGTTGGAGAAGGTTTTCTATTTCATTTTTAATCCCATCTATATCTTCCTCTGTAAGTGGTTTATTTTTATCATAAAATCCGGTTTTCGGGTGGGGAAAATTAAGGGCGTCACCGTATTTTTGAATTTTTGCCGATTTTGCCCTGCCGTATAAATGAATTGCTAAATGTGATCCTTCTGGTTTAAAAACACTCCAGTTTCCATTTTCCTGGTAGTTAATTCTTCCAATATCTACGCCATGTTCATTCATAACTTTCTTCATAGTTTCTCCACAACCATTGTAATTTTATAAGTTCTTTTGCAAGTTCAGGAGTTAATTTTGTCCTATTCTCTATTTCATCTTTTGGATCGATTCGAAGATGTCCTCGGCCTGCCCTGCTATATGCGGCTTATCTGGTTCTTCCGCTATAAAATTTGTTGTTTCATAAATAACTTTCATGAATTAAATATATTGCCTTATTGGTTAGTCGAAAAATTGATAGTTAAACTTTAATAAGTTATCCCTGTTGATAATTTATCTTAAACCAAAATGACTCTAGTTCTAATTTAAAATTTATTACTTTTCCTGAAGTCCATCAATTGTTTAATTAGAGTGGTAAAATAGATAAGAGGTGATATTTAAATATGGAACCCAGAGGTTTTGGATTAAGAAAATCAATGCGATCGTTCAGCAAAGACTCTTCGGTTAAAAACAGTAAAATAGAGAGTGGAACTTTAAAAAGAATTCTACAATTTTCCTCACCATACAAAAAATTACTAACGCTATTTTTAATTGTGATAATTTTAGATGCGATAATAGGCGTTGCAAATCCTTTAATTTTCAAACAAATTATTAACAATGGTATTATTGCCCGGAATACAAGTCTTATTGTTAATCTAGCTTTTCTTATTGCATTTTTGGCTATTTTAGATGCTGCTCTATCTTTCGTACAAAGGTATTTTTCTGCACAAATAGGTGAGGGACTTATTTTTGATATGAGAACAAAAATTTTTTCTCATATTCAGGAGATGCCAATTGCTTTTTTTACCAGAACTCAAACCGGTGCTCTGGTAAGCAGGTTAAACAATGATGTTTTGGGTGCGCAAGAAGCATTTACCGATGTTTTGTCCGCAGTTATTGGCAACGCCATCAGTGTTGCTCTTATTTTAGTGGCAATGATTATTTTGTCGTGGCAACTTACCCTTATATCACTATTTATGTTACCTTTATTTCTTTTCCCGGCGCGGTGGTTTGGAGCGCATTTGCAAAAAATAACAAAAGAAGCATATTCTTTAAATGCGGAAATGAACTCGACAATGATTGAGCGTTTTAATGTTGCCGGTGCACTTCTTTTTAAGCTTTTTGGAAATCCTAAAAATGACAGAATGTTATTTGAGAAAAGGGCAGGAAGAGTAAGAGACATTGGGATAAGCCAAGCAATGTATACAAGAGTCTTTTTTATCTCACTAACACTTACAGCCTCTCTTGCCAGCGCAGTTGTTTATGGATGGGGAGGTATTTTGGCAGTACAAAAAGTTTTGGATGTCGGCACTATTGTCGCATTGACTGCGTATTTGGTGAGGTTATATCAACCTCTTACCGCATTATCCAATATCCAGGTTGATGTAATGACAGCCATTGTATCTTTTGAAAGAGTTTTTGAAGTTTTAGATTTAAAACCAAATATAGCAGAAAACACCAACGCAAAAAAGCTTTCTCGAGGATCGGCATCTCTTGTTTTTCATAATGTTTCTTTTCATTATCCGACAGCAGAAGAAGTATCCCTAGCATCTTTAGAGTCTGTTGCAACTCTTGAAAAAATAAAATTACAAGAAGTACTTCATGATATAAGCTTTTCCATAGAGCCGGGTCAAATGGTAGCACTGGTTGGTCCAACGGGTGCGGGAAAAACAACAATTATGCAACTTGCGGCAAGGTTATATGACGTAGTTAATGGTTCTATAACTATAAACTCCCAAGATATTCGTGATATTACATTGCAATCTTTACATAGTGTTGTTGGAATGGTTACTCAAGATCCCCACATGTTTCATGATACCATTCGAACAAATCTTTTATATGCAAATTTAAATGCTACAGAAAATGAGATAAAAAGAGCGTTAAAAGACGCTCAAATTCTTAAACTGATTGAAAAACTTCCAAGCGGTCTGGACACTATGGTTGGAGAACGAGGATACAGATTATCCGGCGGAGAGAAACAGCGATTGGCAATAGCAAGGCTTCTCCTTAAGGCACCGGACATAGTTTTACTGGATGAGGCAACAGCACACCTTGACTCAGAGTCTGAAAGAGCATTGCAACAAGCTCTCCAAACAGCATTGGCAAATCGTACTTCTTTAGTTATTGCTCATAGGTTATCAACAATTCTTAATGCTGACCAAATACTAGTTATTAATGATGGAAGAATAGTTGAAAGAGGAAAACATGAGAGCCTTCTTTCTAAAAACGGTTTATATGCGGATTTGTATAAAACACAATTTAGACAAACGTGACGGGTTAAGATTAAAATTTGATAAAATAATTTTATTACATGAACAAATAAGACATGTGGAATTTAAAAAAACATTTTAGTGTTAAAAATATCATATTGTGGGTCATTGTTTTATTTTTTTTCATTTTTGTAACACTCCCATTTAAACACGGGGGTTTGTTTAGAACAACAGACGATATTCAAGTTGTGCGCACAGATGTTATGCGCCTTGAGCTTTTAAGCTTTCAATTTCCCGTAAGATACGCGCAGGAATTGGGCAATGGCGGTGGGTATTTTATTTTTAACTTCTATCCCCCGCTAACTTATTACGTTGGGTTTATTTTTTTGCAAATAGGTATTCCACTTGTTAAAACAATAAAAATATTATTCTTACTGGGTTTTTTATTTGGAGCACTTGGTTTTTATTTTTTTACGAAAAAATACACCGATAAAATTTCTGCCTCGGTTTCGTCGATATTATTTCTTACTTCTTCTTATTTGGCATTTGATGTTTATTTTAGGGGCGCACTTCCGGAAATGCTTGCGTTTGCCATGTTGCCATGGTTATTTTTATCTTTTTTTAAAACAAAATTAAAACCTTCTTTATCAAATCTGGCAATATCTGGAAGTCTTTATGGTTTAACAATGCTTTTTCATACAACAATCGGCGTGGGAATTTTTCCTGTACTTTTTCTTCTTTTTATTTTTCCGCCATATTCTAAAAAATCTTTTTTATATCTTTTCTCTTCTTTAATTTTAGGGTTATGTTTGTGCAGTTTTTATCTTCTGCCTTCTGTAATTGAACAAAGCTTTACAATGTATAAAAATTCCTATTTTGTAACTACGGCTTATGTTGGGAATTTCATAAATCCTTTACAGGCAGCGGGGATTATGAAGATTTCCAGGTCTATTGAAACTCCTCTTGTCGGGCTTGGTATTTATATAGGCACGTGCTTTTCTTTATTTTTCTTTGTAACCAAAAAATACACAAAGCTAAAAAATAATCTTTTTCTGTTTCTTTTTGGCGGATTTGTGCTCTCAACTTTACTTGCCTGGGATATAGCAAAGCCTTTGTGGGCGAATATAACATATCTTAGATATTTTCAATTCCCATACAGGTTTTTGGCTATAAGTACGGCATGCGGGATAGGACTAACAGCTTTGGTAATTAGTGTCCTTCGTAATATAAAGCTAAAAATACTTTTTGGAATAATTGTTATTTTGCCGGCAATTACATTCCAGTATTCGTATTTACGGCCTGTGAATTTTGAATATGTTTCCAAATATACCGCAGACGACGGATGCTCAACAACAACTTGGACACAGGAATATTTACCAATCTTAACAAAAGAATGTTTACCTAAAAAAAATAGAATACCGCTTGTTAAAACGGAAAACTCCAAAGAACAATTATATAAAATTAAAGAGCTTAATAATGGCAGGAATATAAATTTTATTGCCGAAGGAGCAGGCGGAAAAATAACTGTATCCCGTTATTTTTTCCCAGGCTGGGAAATTTTTGTTGATAATAAATTGGCTAAAAGTTTCCCTTCCGGCAAAAATGGATTAATAACTTTCTATGTACCAAAAGGCAGACATAACATTTCGGTTTTACTTTCCAATACACTTGTGAGAAAGTTTGGAAATTATATTTCTCTTTTTGGAATTATTGTAGTAATTATTTTGATTTCTGTTAATAATGTAAAGAATTTATTACGCAATAAGAAATTTAAAAAGTCATTAAAGAATTAATAACTTCATGAGTTAACTTTTTTAATATCCCTTTTGGTGAATGTTAGGTAGAATACAAGGAGAACAATAAGAAGATTTAAAATAATACTTGTTTTTCCTGTACCAAAACCAATGCCTCCAAGACTGGCAGTCCTACCAAACCAATCGGCAAAAGAAGCTCCCAACGGCCTCGTTACTATATATGAAGCCCAAAATGAAAAGACCTCATTAAAATTAAAGAATTTATAAGCTATAAGCGGAATAAAAAACAATATTCCAAAAAGCACGCCTGAGTTTAAATAACCCAAATTAAAAGTTACAGCAGTCATATCGCCAGCTGCAGTACCCAGAGCAAATGTCGTAATAACTGTTAGCCAATAAAATAATTCCCTTCTTGGTGTTGTGATGCTATGAATAGAAAGGGTTTTCTCAACTCTGTACCAAATAATAAATATAACGGTTAAGGCAAGAGCAAAAAATAAAGTTGAGACGAAATAAGGAATTCCCAAAACAATATGTACAACATCTGCGGCCATCGTGCCAAATACTGCAACCATTGTAACGGCAAGCCAATAAATCCAGGCTACATATTTTCTAGCCCAAAATTGTATGGCAATTGCAATGGCAAAGCCTATTGAGCCTAAAATTACGGCGACGATAGGGTTAAAACTATGCACCATATAATCTGATGTAGATTCTCCCATGGCTGTAGTAAGCAGTTTAATTATCCAAAAGATAACTGTTATCTCCGGAACTTTTCTAAGATAGGCCGTGGCTAAAAATTTTTTAAGGTTCATATATTATCTTTTTCTTCCACCCAGAGAAAGCCCTAAGGATAAGCCTGAAATAGCAAGGGCTACAATGCTAAAGATTATTGGCAGTTTGGAATTGTTTTCCGTAATTTCAGATTTTGTTTGGAAACCGGTTAAATCGTTAACAACGTTTGTTGTTGAATACTCTCCTTTATTTTCTGAATCTGCAAGCTGGTCTTGTTGTGAGTCCGATAAATTTTTCAAACTTTCGGGATTTATGTCCCAGGAAACAACAGTTCCATCTGAGTATGTTTGATATGCCTTCCAATATAAAGTTGCCGGAATCGGCGGAACCTGTGCCTCAAAGTAAAAATCATCACGCTGCCCCGGCGCAAGAGACCCGTTTGTCCAGTCGATTTCTGTTACATTGTCACCATTTTTTACTAAATTTATATTCCATCCCTGTTTTGCATTTGGTACAACGTCTGTCACTTTTTGCGGAATAAGAAGTTTAACCGCAACTGTCGGCTTATCTTTTTCAGTTGGTACTGTCATATCAAATGTTTGTAATTTTGCAATACCAACTTTACTCGGGAAGACAATAACGTGAGCCAGAACAGGATTTGCCAAATGAAAAAAATAAAAGATTACGGGAAAAGTACTTATTAGTGAGACTTTATTTATGATCATGTTTTTATTCTACACAGCGTTTTTATAATTGTCTATTTTTCCATGTCAATTATTTCCCTTTTGATAAGAAAACCAAGTAATACCAGAAATACAAATCCAAAGAAAACAACCCCAAATATTATAGGTATGTCGGATGTGTGTTCCGGGATAATTCCTGACCCTCCGCTGTCTACTCTAAAATACCAGGAAAGCTTGAATTGTTGAAACACATTGCCTGAATAAGGTTTACCGGTAAGAAGAATTTCGTAAACATCGTTTGTCGGGAAAACAAACGGTGTAGCGGTACCCCAAATAGTGAATTTGCTGTTTTTATTATCTGTAAGTTGGTGTTTATAAATCTGTTTGTTTTTTTCATAAACAAAAAGAATACAAATGCATTTTGGTAGATAAAACCTACTACTGCTGTCGTCAAAGAGAAAATATAAATTTGCCTGCTTACCGGGAGTTGGATTATCATCAGGGTCAATATGCAACGTAACAGTTATATCCCCATCGGTTTTTGGAAAGTGGGCAAAAGCCAATTTAGGAAAAACAAAATAAAACAGGGAAAAAATAACCAACAAGCTGTACGATAAGTGTTTACCCATTATGTAAATCGTAGCACATGTTTAAGATTCCGACTGTGTATACCACTTATACTTGATTTTGCAAAAGTTGGCGAGGTCAAAATCAAGTAATCGGGTATTATACGCTATTTGCAAATCTGAGTTAGAAGGGTATAAATAATTTTGAGGCTAAAAGCTCGGCTTAGCGCTCTAATCTTATAGTTTATTGACTTTTGCTTGTGTTTCTGGTATAATGCTTTCAGCAGGTTGAAGAAATAAATCTGCTTAGACGTTGACATTTAGATTAGAAAGGCAAGATAATAAGTACTACAAAGTTTTACACAATCGTATCTTTCTTCTAACTCCGAATTTACTTCATTTTAAGCAGGTTTATCTCTTTAATTAAAAATATGCTAAGACAAAGATTTAACCCACAAAAAAAGTTCAGACGGAAAACAGTGCAAAAATCTTTGGCAACCCACGAGCTGATGCAGGCAATCCGTTCTGTCGAGCGTGTTGTGGACTCCAAAAAGCACGGTGAAGAAAAAGCAGTTGAAGATCAATCATTCAATCGGCAAAGCAGTTTTGATATTTTCGATCTTACCCCGCAAGTTTTAGAAAATATTTCTTATAAAGGTTACGAAAGCCCAACGCCTATTCAAATCCAAACAATTCCCGCGGTAATAATAGGAAAAGATGTTATTGGAATTGCAAATACAGGCACAGGTAAAACAGCGGCTTTTTTAATTCCCCTTGTTGATAAAGTTTTTAGAAATAAATTTGAGCGTGTTTTAATTGTTGCCCCGACAAGAGAGTTAGCCGTACAAATCCATGAAGAGTTAAGGTCATTTTCCAAGGGTTTAGGTATTCACTCGGCCCTTCTTATTGGCGGTATGAGTATCAATAGACAAATTGGAGAGCTTAAATTAAACCCAAATTTTGTAATTGGAACACCCGGTAGAATAAAAGATTTAATCCAGCAAAGAAGCCTTTTTCTATCTGTATTTAAAAACGTTGTACTGGACGAAGCAGACCGTATGGTTGATATTGGGTTTATTCAGGATATCAAGTACTTTATTTCCCTTCTTCCACCTGTCCGCCAGTCGCTTTTTTTCTCTGCGACAATCTCTGGAAAAGTTAATGAGATTTTACAGGGCTTTGTGAGAAATCCGGTAACAGCGTCTGTAAAACAACAGGAAATGGTGGAAAATATTGAACAGGAAATAATTACTCTAAAGCCCGGAGAGAGTAAAATAGACAGGCTTCATGACCTACTGGCCCAAGATGAATTTAAAAAAGTGTTGGTTTTCGGTCGTACGAAATGGGGTATACAAAAACTAACCAACGAACTGGTAAGGCGGGGTTTTAGGGCAGCGGCAATTCACGGCAATAAAAATCAAAACCAAAGGCAAAAAGCGCTCAATATGTTTAAAAACGATGAAATCCAAGTTCTTTTAGCAACGGACGTAGCAAGCAGGGGGCTTGATATAGAGGATGTCACCCACGTTATAAACTACGATATGCCAGCCTCCCTGGAAGATTATATCCATAGGATAGGAAGAACAGGGCGGGCAAATAAAAAAGGCGTTGCACTGACTTTTGTCAGCTAGTAAAAACGCCACGAATGTGGTATAATAGTAGTATAAGGCTACTCACTCTGGGAAAAAATTTGACAAGTGTTTTTCAAGAGATATTCCAGACAAAGAATTCTTCTTGGTATAGATTAATTACTAATATTTGTCGCCAAAAAATACAATTATGAAAAGACTCTCATTTTCGGAAATGCCCTGCGACCGTTGTGGAAGTAAAAGGAAAGTTGCTAAAGTCTGGAAAGAAACAGTGCCAACTTTAACGGGTAAAACAACAATTGAATATTCCCAAATAATTTGCGTTAACGTGGAATGTCAGAAAGCATTTGATGAAAATCTGGCAAAAGAGGTAAAAAAAAGAGAAGTATTACGTTTGGAAAAAGAAAAAAGAGATACGATAAGAAAAACAAACTCACTTCATAGGTCATCCGCTTCACATAAAAATCACTCCAGAATTTAAAAGGGAAATACTTTGTATTTCAATTTAGCCTCGAATTTGCTATAATTGCCTCCGTGAAAAATGTCTTTATAATTCCGGGTTTTGGGCACAAATCTTCCGGCAAAGCATATAAAAATATAGCAGGTATCTTAAAAGAAGAAGGGTACTCCCCTATTCCTGTTTCTATTTCATGGAGAAAAAATACAATCAGGCAAAGCGCGGAGTATTTTTTGAAAAAATATAAACTGTTTTTAACAAAAAAATCTAAAAGGCAAAAAAATTATATTTTGGGATTTTCATATGGAGCAATAATTGCGTTTATTGCCGCGACAAAAATTCAGGTTGACGGATTAATATTATGCTCCCTCTCCCCTTTTTTTAAAGAAGACCTGCCAAAAAAAATAAGTAAAAAGCGGCTTAAAGAGTTTTTTTTAGAAACTAACTGTTATGACTTAATCTCACAAATTAAAACAAAACAGGTGCATATGCTTTACGGGATAAATGAAGCAAAGCCCTTGATAAAACGTGTTAATGAAACATTCAATCATATCCAGTCGCCGAGAAAATATTTAACGGCAATTTCAAAAACCGAACATAACATTGGAGACAAAAGGTATTTATACCAAATTTACAAAACAGCACAAATTTTAAGATAAAATTGTTGACAAAGTGTTTACCAATAATGTTATATAGTAGTTGGTGAAATCATATATAAAAAGAAACAGGGATTGGTGGAATGCCGCTACGTCTATTCATGTTAAATCAAAATTATATAACCTTGCATCTTTTAAAAAAGGAAAAACAAGTCTGCAAAAGATAGAGATAAGTGAGTTAAAAAACGTAAAGGGTAAAACTCTTCTTCATCTTATGTGTCATTTTGGTTTGGATTCAATTTCATGGGCAAGAATTGGGGCTAAAGTTACAGGTGTGGATTTTTCCGCAAATGCAATAAATACCGCAAGAAAAATAAGTGAAGAAAATAATATTGCCGCAAGTTTTATATGTTCCGATATTTATAATTTGCCAAAAGTACTTCACAAAAAATACGACATAATTTTCATGTCATATGGTGTATTGCTTTGGCTGCCGAATTTAAAGAAATGGGCAGGAGTTATAAATAAATTCTTAAAGAAAGGAGGAACATTTTATATTGTGGAGTTGCACCCTTTCACAAATATTTTAAGTTATGATTTTAAAATTTTTTATGATTACTTTGACCGAGGGCCGTATGCAGATGATTCAAGTGGTACATACACAAATTGGAATTCAAAAATAAAAGGAGTCACTCATCAGTGGGATTATACGATAAGCGATGTAATAAATGTTTTAATTGAAGAAAAATTAAAAATTGAATTTGTACACGAATTTCCGTTTACAATGTATGAACAATTCCCCGGTCTTATGAAAAAAAATAAAAATGGACAGTATGTTTTTAAAAACAAAAATATCCAAATACCGCTTTTGTTCTCTCTTAAAGCAAAAAAATAATTTGACATAAAAATACTTGGCGTATATATTCAATTAATATCTTTATATCCTATGAGTGATCAAAACAATGCAAACATACTTGAAGTCTTTGGTCTTACGAAAAAATTTGGTGAGTTTACCGCGGTAGATAATATTTCTTTTAGCGTTGAAAAGGGAGAAATTTTTGCGTTTTTAGGTCCAAACGGCGCGGGAAAATCTACAACTATAAAAATGCTCACGACCCTTCTTTTGCCCACACGGGGAACAATGAGAATAAATGGATATAACCCTGTTAAAGAACAGGATAATGCAAGAAAGTCTTTTGGAATCGTTTTTCAGGATCCAAGCTTGGATGACGAGCTGACTGTGTATGAAAATTTAGAGTTTCATGGAATTTTATACAAAGTCTCCAAAGATTTAAGGCGTAAAAGAATGGAAGAACTTTTAAAACTTGTTGATCTTTGGGAAAGAAAAGACCATCTGGTAAAAACATTTTCAGGAGGGATGAAGCGAAGGCTTGAGATTGCGAGAGGACTCTTACATCACCCTAAAATTTTTTTTCTGGACGAGCCTACAATCGGACTTGATCCGCAAACCAGAAACCAGATGTGGTCATATATTTTGGATTTAAATAAAAAAGAAGGAATAACAATATTTTTTACCACTCATTACATGGAAGAGGCAGAAAGAATTGCGCAAAGAATTGCAATAATAGACCACGGGAAAATAATAGCCCAGGGGACATCCAGCTCTTTAGAAAAACAGACAAAGACAAATTCTTTGGAAGAGGCTTTTCTTTCCTTAACAGGGCGGGAAATCAGAGAAGAAGAGGCTACTGCCTCCGATCACATGAGACTTCGGAAAGCAATGTTTGGGGGGAGGAAAAGGTAATGCAGGCAATTTATATTTTGTGGTTAAGGCAAATTAAAAGATATTTAAGGTCCCGTTCCAGAATTGTCGGGTCTTTGGGACAACCGGCATTATTTCTGGTTGCGCTTGGATTTGGATTTGGGCCTATTTTCCAAAAAGCAGGAGGCGGGAATTACATTGATTTTCTTTCCCCGGGCGTTATCGCGCAGGGAATCTTATTCACTGCAATTTTTTCAGGAATTGAGCTTATATGGGACAGGCAATTCGGGTTTCTAAAAGAAACTCTTGTTGCACCGGTTTCCAGGTTTGAAATTATGATAGGTAGAACATTAGGGGGCGCAACTATTTCAACTATGCAAGGCATAATTGTTTTAATTCTGACATTGTTACTTGGATTCAGGCCAAGTTTAATTTATATTCCACTCGCAATTTTTATTATGTTTCTAACCGCCCTTTTATTTACCTCTCTTGGAACAGCAATTGCTTCAATGCTTGAGGATTTTCAAGGGTTTCAGCTTATTATGAATTTTTTGGTTATGCCTTTATTTTTTCTTTCAGGATCTTTATTTCCCCTTTCGGCAGCACCGGAATTTCTTAAAATAATTTCGGCTGCAGACCCTCTAAGTTATTGTGTAGACGGCCTAAGATTTGCTTTAATCGGAGTTTCACATTTTGGAATTATCACTGATTTAGGCGTCATGGGGATTCTTACATTTATAATTCTTGTTTTTGGAGCGTATATGTTCTCTAAAATTCAAATTTGATTACCCTATGGGAATAAATGGGAAAATAGCAATTGTTACAGGTGCATCCTCCGGAATAGGTAGGGCTACGGCAATTCTTCTTTCTAAAAATGGTGCAAAGGTGGCTTTAGTTGCAAGATCAAAAGAAAATCTTGTTGAGCTTTCAAGCCTGCTTCCAGAGTCTTTCGTAGTTTGGGCAGACTTGTTAAAAGAGACTGAAATCAAAGAGATGGTAAAAAAAGTTTACAAACATTTCGGAAGAATAGATATTCTTGTTAATAACGCAGGTAGGGGTTACCATGTTCCAATAATGCAAATTGAAAGTAAAAAATACAGTGAGTTGTTTGATCTTAACGTGATAGGGCCTCTTATCGCCATGCAACAAGTTGTTCCGATTATGGAAAAACAAAAAAAGGGAGTTGTTGTTAATATCAGCTCCGGTACTTCTCTTATGCAAATACCTGGTATTGCGGCCTACTCTTCTTTGAAAAGAGCATTAAACGCGATTAGTCTTACCGCAATGGAGGAGTTAAAAGAGAATAATATTTCCGTCTGTTTAGTCTATCCATATATTACAAAAACAAATTTTCATAAAAACTTAATTAACGGCGGCAGATGGTCAATGGAAGAAAACGACAACCTTCCAAAAATTGATACACCGGAATATGTTGCAGAAAAAATTTTGGAAGCAATAGATACAGAAAGAGCAGAAACTTTTGCGCAC
Source organism: Candidatus Microgenomates bacterium (assembly GCA_025451195.1). Classification (GTDB taxonomy): domain Bacteria; phylum Patescibacteriota; class Microgenomatia; order Levybacterales; family UBA12049; genus JANWKV01. Next base: position 12,310 of record JANWKV010000025.1, read on the forward strand.
GATTGGATGAAAAGGTAATTTGACAAACTCTCTCAAAAGCTTTATACCATAGTTACTATGGAGGCAATTATTCTAGCCCTTGCAATAGGTTTGGGAATTGCTTTTTTTGCTACGCAAAATACGCAGGGAGTTTCACTTTTTCTATTAAACTATTCCTGGAAACATATACCGCTTTATTTTGTAATTGTAGGGTCCTTGCTTTTGGGTTTAATACTTGCCTGGATTCTCTCTATAATTCAAGCTCTGTCTTCATTTTTTACACTTCATAAAAAAGACGAAAAAATTAAGGAGGCAAATAAAACAATAGCAGAGCTTACAAAAAGAGTTCATGCACTTGAGCTGGAAAACGGGAATCACAATTCCATGGATCGCAAAGATGCCGAAGATGACAAAACGTTATGAAAAATTTACTCTCAACTTTTCTTTTCCGATAGAATAAGGATCAGAATAAGTTATACCCGAAATAATTTTAATTATGAGTGGTATATTAACAAAACTTTGGCTTATTCTTCACTTTCCAAAAAAAATACAGCTTTGGATTATACGTTTATTTCATGACGAGTTTTTGGTTGGTGTTGCAGGAGTTATTTTTAATCAAAAAGACGAGATTCTTCTCTTTAAACACACATACAGAGAAATCGGCTGGGGACTTCCCGGAGGATATATGAAAGCCAAAGAGCACCCTATGGAAGGATTGGAGCGGGAAATTGAAGAAGAATCCGGGTTTATCGTTTCTATTGATGAACCGATAAAAATAAGGACCGACAGAGAGACTGCCCGTTTGGAAGTTTGCTACATTGGTGAATATTTGGGCGGGGAATTTAAAAAAAGCGGCGAGGTATCAAAAGCTGATTTTTTTACATTTGAAAATTTACCTCTTATTCCGCGCAAACAAATTTTCCTAATCGATTATGCTTTGAAAAAAAGAAAAAAATCAAGGGAATCAAAATGGAACACGTCAAGTAATTGGAGCTTTATTAATAAATTTAAAACAATCAGAAATTAAACCTTTTAGATATTGCATATTCCTCTAATTCAGCATTGCAACTAGTGTAGTTACAGCCCCTTCGGTATAATAACCGATTATCTGATTTTGTCTTCATTTACTTTGCAAAATTAAGTATGAGTGGTATATACTATAAAAACGAGCTATGAATTATGACTGGAGTAAGATTTTATCACCTCAAGAAGAGTTGCAAAGTGAATTTACAATCAGCACCCGTTATATTCAAATCGTTACCTCCGGCATAATTCTACTGGGTATTATTTTGTGTTTTTTTTCAATCTTTGCGGGGATTTTTATCATACTTTTGGGAGGGTTATATTTTTTATATTTATCACGGGCAAAACATTACTGTTTTACAAATAAAAGAATTGTTCTTGTTGATTCTTTTTTCGGGACAAATATAACCAGCATAGATTACACTCAAGTCACAGATGTAGAAATGGAGCAAAGCGCTGTGGAACAATATTGCGGGTGGGGTACATTGGTTATCAATACAGCAGGTACCCACGCGCCTGAAATCCGTTTGCCCTTTATAGATAATCCTCAGGAGAAAAAAATTAGAATGGACGAAATTAGGGATAAAAATAAATAAGTCAACTAAAGCTTAAGCAACTACTTTTGTATTAAAAATGCTCCGATAAATATTAAAGCAATTGCTATAAATTTAAGAAGGATTGTTGATTTTTTAATGTCTTCTTCGATAATATGGGGAAACCATACAGAAAGAATAACGCCAATTAACAGTACAAAAAACGGTTGGGTGCCTGCAATTACTGTTACCAGTGCAACCGGCGCCAAAAAATAAGCAAAAGAAATAGCAAGCTCTCCAAAAGATCCAATTCCGTGGTTGAGAAAAAGAAAAAACGTCGGCAAAACAGGAAGCTTTTTCCATTGTTTTCTAAATATTTTTCTGTAAGGAGGATAAAACAAGATTAATACAGTGCCTATAAAAGCGCCGATTGATTGATAAAAAAATGCGGTCCAAAAATCCAACGATAAGACAACGTACTTAAACAGAATCGGTACAACAGAATAAAAGAGGCTTGAAAGTATTAATAAAAAAAACGACTTACGCAAAGCAAAAATTCCCAAGTCAAATTTTTTAAGACTAATCCCAATTCCCCCAGTTAGTATAAATGCAAAACCTACCAATTCTTTAATCTCGAGCTTTTCTTTTAAGAAAATAAAAGAAAAAATAAGTACAAAAATAGGTACAAACTCAAAAAGCGGAATAAGACGGGATGTTTCTTCGCTTTTCAGAGCAGTATAGTATGGAAGTAAGTAGAGAATCAAAAATATTCCGGAACTTATAAGTGCGGCAAATTGAACAAACGTAACAGGATTAATATGAGCAAATAAAAAAATTGCAATTGCAAAAATAAGGTAAGTTGGACCGCTGGTTATTGCTAAAAAAAGCGGCTCTTTTATTTTTTTGTCGATTATAAATTTTTCAACATAATTAGTTATGCTAAATAGCAGAACTCCAAAAATTGTATAAATTATCCAACTCATAAAATAAGTATATACGAAATTCAGGCTTTACAGCTATGGTACAATTGCTTCATGAATCTTTCTTACAACCTTAGGCCCCAAACGCTCACTGATTTTATTGGCCAGGATTATCTTGTTGGAGAAGGTAAAATTATCCGGCGGATGATTGAAAATAAAAATCCATTTTCAATTATTTTATGGGGGCCGCCCGGCAGTGGTAAAACAACTCTTGCTCATATTATTGCAAAGGAAACAGGGTCAAACCTTTTCTCTTTGTCGGGAGTTGAGAGCGGAAAGAAAGATCTCCAGGAGATCCTGAAATCCATTCAGGGAGGTCAGACCGACAGTTTGGCCCGCTTCGACGAATCTTTGGCAGGGAGGGCAGATTTGAGTCAAGCTAAAAAAACATCGATTCTTTTTATCGATGAAATCCACAGGTGGAATAAAGCCCAACAGGATGCACTTTTGCCATACGTTGAAAAAGGAATAATTACACTAATTGGCGCAACAACGGAAAATCCGTCATTTGAAATAATAAGCGCGTTACTTTCCCGTTGCAGAGTATTTGTTCTTAAAAGTCTGGAAATAAAAGATCTTGAAAAAATTGTCCGTAAAGCGCTTGTAGACAAAAATAAAGGCATGGGAAAATATAATAAAACAATTACAAAAGATGCAGAGGATTTGTTAATCAGGCTTTCCGGCGGAGATGCAAGAATTCTTTTAAATGCATTAGAAATGTCTGTTATTTCCTACAAGCAAAAGGAAATAACGCCGGATTTGATAAAAGAAGTTTTCCAGACAAAATCGGCCGGACTTTACGATAAAAAAGCAGACGAACATTACAATATTATCAGTGCTTTTATAAAGTCAATGAGAGGATCAAATGTTGACGCAACACTTTATTATTTGGTGCGGATGCTGGAAAACGGCGAAGATCCAAAATTTATTGCAAGACGCATGATAATTTTTGCCAGTGAAGATATCGGTATGGCAGACCGTGGCGCTCTTATTCAGGCAAATGCGGGATTTGAAGCCGTTCATAAAATCGGAATGCCCGAGGCCCAACTTATTTTGACTCACATTGCAGTTTATCTGGCTAGCGCTAAAAAGTCCCGCGCGGTTGCCAACGCTTTAGGTAAAGCTAAGGAAGCTGTCTATGAATTTCCTAATGAGGCAATCCCTTTGCATTTAAGAAATGCTCCGACAAAACTTATGAAAGATTTGGGTTATGCTAAAAATTACACCTGGTCTGAAAAATTCGTAGGGCCTGACCTCGATGCTTCAATAGCCGAAATCACATCAATTACTTCTAAAGGAAAAAGCGAAACGGGCGGGCAAAATAAAGAAAGTTCATTTTTACCGGAAAAGTTAAAAAATAAGAAATTTTTTGAGAAAGAATAAAATCCCCCTTGATTAACGCTTCTTTTACTTGTATATTTAATAGATCAATATGACAGACGAAGATCTAAAGAATCAGGAAGAACCAATCATAGAAGGTGAAGTTGTTTCACCGGAGGAAAATCAGGTCGCTAAAGAAGACAACTCTACAATTATTACAAGTTTAGACGAGCTTATTAAAAGCCATATATCCAGCATTGACAGGCTCTCTGAAGAGCAAAAAAAGCTAAGAGAAACATTAGCAGACGGATTCAACAACGACGCGGAATTTAAACAATTGTCTGATAAAGTAAAGGATGCAAATAAAGCAAAAGCTGTTAAAAGAGCCCAAATAATGGAACAATCCGGTGTGATAGAAATAGCAAACAAACTCAAAAGTCTTAACGCCGAAGTAAAAGAGAAACAAACTTCTTTATCAGATTATTTACTCGAGTATCAAAGATTAACAGGTGTAAATCAGATCGAAGGATCTGATGGAGAAGTTAGAGAGATTGTCCATATTGCAAAACTTGTTAAAAGACTTTCGCAAAATAAGGACTAGTTATTTCAAGGAAAATTGCGCTTTATTAAATTTTTCCCCTTTTTGCATTTTCGGCGCGGGTTTCTTTATTAATAACTTTTCCATCTTTATCTATTGTATAAATCCAGGCTTCTCCTAACCCAATTTCCAATTTGGAAAAAGATTCATCGTCAATATTCTCAAGATACTTTACAATCACCCGAAGCGCATTTCCGGAAGAAACAAACATAACATTTTTTCCTTCTTTAACGAGAGGAAGAATATGTTCTAGAAAATAAGGGATTTCCCGCTCGGAAACCATTTTTGGTGATTCACCCTGAGGAATTGGATAATTCCACCCACGCCTTATTTTTTGAAACTCCTCTTCCCCTACTTCTTTTTTTATTTCCCATTTATTTTTTCTGGTAAAAATTCCGTAATTGCGTTCATTAAGCGCTTTGTTCTCTTGGGTTGGTATGTTATAACCAAATACTTTCCTGATTTCCGCAAATGTTTCCCTTGATCTTTTTTGAGCTGCTGTAAAAGCGTAATCAATATGAATGTCTTGTAAGGTTTCACCTGTATGTTTTGCTTGCTCGAAGCCTTCCGGGGCCAAATCCGGGTCATCCCAACCGCACCACAAACCTTTTTTGTTATATTCCGATATTGCATGTCTAACAAGCACTAATTTTCCCATATCAGTTTTTAAAAATATTTCCGGCATATTTAGCCTTTTCTCCTAATTCTTCTTCAATACGCATCAGCTCGTTATATTTTGCAACTCGGTCAGTTCTAGACATAGACCCTGTTTTTATTTGTTTTGTAGAAAGTCCTACTGCTAAATGGGTAATGGTTGTATCTTCTGTCTCCCCGCTTCTGTGAGAAATTACCGTATTCCATCCGTTTTTTTTTGCCAGATTTATTGCGGCTATAGTTTCTGTAACCGTTCCTATCTGGTTAAGTTTAATAAGTATCGCATTTGCCGATTTTTCCGCAATGCCTCTTTCTAAAAATGCGATATTTGTAACAAAAATATCGTCACCTACTATTTGATATTTATTTCCGAGTTCTTTGGTTTGAAGTTGCCAGCCTTTCCAGTCGTTTTGATCAAGACAATCTTCCAGAGAAACAACTGGGAATTTTTTTACCAAAGAAGAAAGCCAGGAAACCATTTTACCTGTTGTTAAAGATTTTCCTTCTCTTTTTAATTCGTATTTTCCTCCGTCATCCGACGGATTATAAAATTCGGATGCGGCGGCATCAATGCCAAATGCAATATCTTTCCCGAGTTTGTATCCTGCTTGCTCTACGGCTTCGGAAATAAGCATTAACGGTTCGGCATTTCCGTTCCTAAAAATAGGAGAATATCCGCCTTCATCTCCTACTGTTGTCCGGTATCCTTTTTTTGAAAGCACTTTTCCAAGTGAATGGAAAACTTCGCTTGCCATTTGAACAGCTTTGGAAAAGCTTTCCGCGCCAACAGGTAAAATCATATACTCTTGAATATCTGTTGCCCATGATCCGTGCTTGCCTCCGTTTACGATATTTATTTGAGGAACAGGTAAAACAAAATCTTTTTTTACACCGGCAATCTCCGCAAAATATTCGTATAAGGGTTTATTCTGCGAATTAGCAGCTGCTTTTGCAACGGCAATTGATACCGAAAGAATAGCGTTCGCGCCAAGTTGGGATTTATTGGGGGTGTTGTCAAGTTTTATAAGCGTATGGTCTATATTTAGCTGATCAAAAGCATTTACTTTGGAAAGTGTTTTGGCAATTGGTCCCTCAACATTTGCAATTGCTTTTAAAACGCCCTTTCCGCCGTATTGAGTTAAGTCTTTGTCTCTTAATTCAACTGCTTCATGTTCTCCTGTTGATGCGCCTGATGGAACAGCAGCTCTTCCTAAAACTCCATTTTCTAAAATTACGTCAGTTTCTACGGTAGGGTTGCCGCGGGAGTCAAGAATTTGTCGTGCGTTTATCTTTGAAATTCTCAAGGCTTTAACAGGATACAAAATATTTTGTATATTGTCAAAGATTTTTGTCACAGTTATACTAAATGAATGTTGGCAACTATAATCGGTTCTCTGGCCGCATTTTTAACCGCGTCAAGCCAGTTGCCTCAGCTTATTAAAATTATTAAAAGCAGACACACAAAAGATATCTCTCTTCCAACCTATCTGGCAATTACAATTGCCGCGTTTCTTTGGGTAATTTATGGATTGTATTTGCAAAATCTTATAATTATTTCTACAAACGTTGTGACATTTTTATTTGTTTTTGTAATAGTGTGTTTTAAGTTTAAGTACAAATAATTAACCGGAAAGCATAAGTGCCGCTATAATCATAATTACCGCTGCTGTAAGTCTAATTGAATATACTTTTATAGAATGGCTCTCCAGAAAATGTGGTTTAAAAAATGAAAAGATAATTACAATAATCATGGAAACCGGAATTGTTAAAATAGCCGATGTTATGGAAACATTTTGTTCGTATGCTTTGTAAGAAGCAAGAGTTGCGATTGTTCCCGTGATTGCAATCAAGCTCATTGTCCATGTCTTTTTAATAGATATGGTTTTGATATCTTTTTTAAATAAAAAGTACGTTGGCAAAAGTAAAATCATTCCAAAAACATTTGTCCATAAATTTGTTTCCCAATAACCGTTTAACATAATTGATTTTTTAACAAAAACACTTTCAAAAGAAACACAAATCATCGCCAACAGCGCGTACATAATGGGTTTTCTAAAAAAAGATTTGTGGGAGAGTTTTTCGTCCATAGTAAGAAATACTCCCGCAACAAAAAGAACCCCGATCAGTGCATATTGCTGTAAAGAGAGTATTTCATTCAAAAAAACCGCGGCAATCAGTACGGTAAAAACTGTCCTAATGTTAAAAAAAGGAGAAAGAATTGAAACGTCAAGTCCATATAGAGCAAAGATATAGAATATTCCGGTTAGTATATACAGAACCGTTGTTGTAAGTAAAACAGGCAGCTCTTTTGGTAGTCCTGCTCCGTTAAAAACCGAAATTATTGTTGTAAAAATTGCAATCAGTAAAGACCAGAAAAAAATATACAGCCAGATATTTTTTATATGATACTTTGCAATAAATTTACTAAGCAATATTTCCAGAGCATAAATTACACAGGCAATCCATGCGAAAATTATAAAAGACATATTAATTAATGGGTAAAAATTACATCCACTTCTCTATCCCGAGGACCATCAAGTTCTACAAGGACAATCCTCTGCCATGTCCCAAGTGAAAGTTTGGTGTTTTTTACCGGCATAACAACGCTCGGTCCGATTATTGATGAAAGTATATGGTCCGGTGTATGGGACGGATCATGAGGATGGCGGTAATTAATTTTTGGCAATATTTTCCTTATTGCTTCTAAAAAATCCAAGTCCGTGCCGGGGTCCAAGTCAGCGGTAGTTATACAGCAAGTGGTATGTTTTGCAAAAACCAAACATGCTCCATTTTTAATTTCCTTTTCTTTAATTTCACGTTCGATATCTTCGGTAATATCAATTATCTCGTCTTTTTTGTTTGAATGGATTATCATATATTTACTATACCAAAATTTTGACATCATTTATCATTCATCCTTAATCATTTTGATTGTATGCTACACTTAAGGTGATATGACTGAAAATAATCCATTTAAAGACGTTCCTAAAAATTCATATTGTACTATTTATATTGTTAGGCATGGTCAAACAGACTGGAACATAATTCATAGAGTTCAAGGTATAACAGACTTACCTTTAAACGA
>JANWKV010000026.1 GCA_025451195.1 Candidatus Microgenomates bacterium
CTGAAAATAATCCATTTAAAGACGTTCCTAAAAATTCATATTGTACTATTTATATTGTTAGGCATGGTCAAACAGACTGGAACATAATTCATAGAGTTCAAGGTATAACAGACTTACCTTTAAACGAAAATGGAAAAAATCAAGCTAGTTTAATATCCAAAGAATTCAAGGACATCAAATTTAATGCAATCTTTTCATCCGATCTTACTCGGGCAAAACAAACAGCAGAAATAATTGCAGCAGAGCATAATTTAACAGTAGTTTCAAAAAAAACACTTCGAGAGAAAAATTACGGCAAATTAGAGGGTCACCAACAATCGGAAATGGTCAAAGTTTTTAACAAATATGAAAAACTTTCGAAAGATGAAATATTACATTACAAAATAGCAGATGGCGCAGAAACCGATGAAGAAGTAATTTCCCGTTATATTACATTTTTGAGGGAAGCTGCAATTGCCTATATGGATAAAAATATTATTATTGTGTCTCACGGAGCGTTAATTAGAATTTTACTTATCCATTTGGGAATTGGTGAATACAAAAATTTTCCTCCCGGCTCCATTGAAAATACGGCAACCATAAAAATTTTATCAGACGGAATTGACTTTTTTATAGAGGAAATGAAAGGAGTCAGAATTAAAAAATAAAATATGGAAGAAAATTCTTATCTTTTAAACACCTCAATTGAGAAAGGCCTTTTGGAAAAAGAGGCAGAAAAAAGACTGGAGAAATTTGGTAAAAACGTTTTGGTGGAGAAAAAACCTTTCGCACTGGTTATAGATTTTTTCTCAACGTTTTTCAGCCCTCTTATTCTCCTTTTAATAGGAGCTAGTTTTATATCGGCAGTTTTAGGAGATCTAAATGATTTTCTTATAATTTTAGGGATAATTTTAGTCAGCGGTTTTGTAACTTTTTTCCAACATTTCAGGGCAGAGCATACTGCTGAGAAACTTAAGCAAAAAGTTACACTTTCTACAACGGTAATAAGGGATGGTCAAAAAAAAGAAATTCCATTTTCCCATGTGACAATCGGAGATATTATTGTTTTAGGTGTTGGAGATATTATTCCTGCAGACTCCAATGTCCTTTCGGCAAAAGATTTAATGGTGGATGAATCCATGTTGACCGGTGAATCGTTTCCAATTGAAAAATCAACAGAACATAAAAACTTATTTTTAGGTACCCATATTGTTTCCGGTGAAACAACAGCGGTTGTTACAGCAATTGGAAAAAACAGCAGATTCGGGAAGCTCTCCAGAGAAATTCTGGTAACAAAACCCCAAACAAGTTTTGACAAAGGGGTTAATTCATTTGCCATTCTTGTTTTGAAAGTTGTTTTGGTAATGACTGTTATCGTATTTGGCGCAAATGCTTTCTTACACCACAATATATTGGAAGCATTTCTTTTTGCTGTTGCAGTTGCTGTTGGGATAACTCCCGAGTTGCTACCTGTTATTTTAACAATTAATTTAGCAAGAGGCGCATTAAAAATGGAACATCATGAAGTGATTGTCAAATACCTTCCCTCAATCCAAAATCTTGGCGGAATGACAGTACTTTGCACGGATAAAACAGGAACATTAACCGAAAATGCGGTTTCTCTGGAAAGTTATCAGGATATTGATGGTGAAAAAAACCAAAATACTTTGCTATACGGAGTATTGGTAAGTAATTTCCAGTCTGGGTTTCATAATCCCCTTGATTTGGCAACAATTGCCCATAAACATATGATTTCTCTTTCTGACTATAAAAAAATAGACGATATTCCCTTTGATTTTTCAAGAAAAATGGCATCGGTTATAGTGGAAGATTTAAAGACCAAAAAAAAGTTTATGGCAACAAAAGGGTCACTGCATACGCTTTTGCCTAAAATTACACACTATTTAAAAGGAAACAGAGCTTTCTTGTTGGATAAAAAAGCTAAAAGTCATCTTGAAAAACTGTTCGTAACCATGAGTGAAAACGGAAGCCGTGTAATAGGTGTTGCTTTTAAAAACGTAGAAAAGGATCATGGATTTGAACCCTCCGATGAAAACAATTTAACATTTGTCGGATTTTTAACATTTGCAGATCCGGTTAAAGAGTCTGCAAAAAAAACACTTAAAGAAATGGAAGATTTGGGTGTTGTGGTAAAAATATTAACAGGCGACAACGAATTTGTCTCAAAATCAGTGTGCAGTAAAGTTGGAATCAGTTCCCAATTTTTAGTTTTGGGACCAGACATGGAAAAAATGAGCGATGAAGAACTTTCTAAAAAAATCAAAACTACATCTATTTTCGCGCGTCTTAATCCTGAGCAAAAAGCAAAAATAATAGAACTTCTAAAAAAACAGGGAGAAGTTGTTGGATATTTAGGAGACGGAATTAACGATGCTCCACCTCTCAAAACTTCGGATGTTGGAATTTCCGTACATAACGGTTCTGACATTGCAAGAGAAGTTGCAGATGTTGTATTAATGCGAAAAAGTCTGGAAGTTTTGAAAGAAGGAATTGTTGAGGGACGAAAAACTCATATGAACATTCTCAAATACATTCAGATGGAAATAAGCTCTAACTTTGGGAATATGGTAACTATTGCAATTGCTTCATTTTTTCTGCCTTTTTTACCGCTTTTGCCTGTGCAGATTCTTTTGAATAATTTTCTTTACGATCTGTCACAAATGGCAATACCTTCGGATAACGTTGACAGCAATCTTATTATTAAACCTAAAAAATGGGATATTTCGTTTATAAAGCGTTTTATGTTTTTATTTGGATCTGTCAGTTCTATTTTTGATTTTTTAACCTTTTTTGTATTACTGGGGATTTTGCATGTTACCGTTGCCGCGTTTAGGACAGGTTGGTTTGTCGAATCCCTTTTAACACAAACTCTTGTGATTTTTCTTATCCGTACGCGTATGTTTCCTTTTTTCAAAAGTAAACCCGGTAAGTTGCTAATTATCAGTGCGGCTATTGTTTCAGTAGTTGGAATAATGCTTACAGTATTTCCGGTTGGCAGATACTTTTCTTTTGTCCCCCTTTCATCCAGGTTTTATATATTTATTTTTGGAATAACTGTATTATATCTTTTCTGTGTCGAGCTGGCTAAGAAGTTTTTTTACTCCCGAATCAATCAGTAAATTATATGCTATAATTGCCCTGATGATCAAAGTCCCGGACATTTCAAAAAGAGCACAAACAGCACCTTCCTCCCCTGTTAGGAAACTTGTACCTTTGGCAGAAAAAACAAAACAAAAGGGTATAAAAATTTACCATATAAATATTGGTGATCCTGATTTTGAAGCACCAGCCCAAATTCAGAAAGATTTAAAAGAATTTGCAAAAACGCAAAAGAGAATTCCCTACACAAGTTCAAAAGGACTCAAAGAAACTATTGTTGCGTGGAAAAAATATTACAAAGATATCGGAATAGATATCAATGAAGAAGACATTGTTATATCTGCAGGCGGGGGGGAAGGCTTAATCATAACTTTTGCGACAGTACTTGACCCGAGCGATGAATTTATTGTTTTTGAGCCTTTTTATGCAAATTATGCATCTTTTGGAAACATAGTAAGTGGCAAAATGGTTTCTGTCCCCTTGGATAGGGAAAACGGATACCATATGCCAAAAGATGAAGACATTATTTCCAGAATCACAAAAAAAACCAAGGCAATTTGCCTGATAAATCCAAACAATCCAACAGGCACGGTATTTACACCAAAGGAAGTTGAGAGAGTCATAAAATTGGCAGTAAAACATAATTTATTTTTAATCAGCGACGAAACGTATATGGGTATGGTGTTTGATGGCAAGGAGTGTAAAAGCGTTTTGCATTTGGCAAATGATAAAGAGAAACAAAATATAATAATAGTTGACAGTGTTTCCAAAAAATTAAATATGTGCGGAGCTCGAGTTGGCGCAATCATTTCCAAAAATAAAGAAGTAATGGATGCAGTATTTAGATTTGCGCAAGGGAGGCTTTCTGTCCCGTATATAGAGCAAGTTATTGTATGCAATGCGCTTTCAGACTGTTTGCCTTATATTTCATGGCTTACAAAAGAATATCAGAAAAGAAGAAACAGTTTTATTGCAACGCTTGAAAAAAAATTAAATCTAAAAATCCCAACACCCGAGGGAGCTTTTTACGCAATGGTAAAACTACCGGTTGACGATACGGAAAAATTTGCAAAATGGCTTTTAACAGATTTTTCTGATAAAGAAGAAACAGTCATGGTAGCACCTGGCGGCGGATTTTACGAAAATCCGGTCAAAGGAAAACAAGAAATAAGAGTCGCTTATGTCTTAAATGAAAAAGATTTATCAAGGGCTGCGGAACTTTTGGCATTTGCCGTTAAAGAATACAACAAAAAGTAATTATTTAATTTCTTCTAACAATTTTTTGTAATCAGCGCTTGTAATATGCCAGCTTCCCGGATTTAACGGGTTACTTAAATCATTTATTACTTCCCATATTAAATAACCCAGAACCGCAATACTGAGTGTTAATATGTAGTCGTAGGTTATATCATTTACGCCAATAAAAAGTGAAATAAATATGAGCAAAAATGTAGAAAATGCAATAAGTATTTTAAGTGTCCTGGGTAGCGATCGCGAGCTGTAATGTACTCTGTTATCCCTATGCGTTAGAATTTTTGTAACTATTGAAAATCCGATCTGGGAAACATTACCAGGTCTCTCAAAAACAGAATACATTTCTTCCTGCAAGTTTTGTATTGCGTCTTCCGCTTGTTGGCTTCTTCCATTTTCATTCCAGCATTCAATTACTGCGTGTAAATAAAGCTTGACTGATTTGTTAATTTTTTCACCGGTAATTTGTGGTAAATGTTTGTTAAACTGTAAAAGTCTTCTAATTGATCTTGTTTCTTCTTTCACGCTGTCTTCTAAATTATTCCAATTGTTCCATTCGGATTGGATAATAAATGCAGACGTAATCCCAAAAATAAGCCCGATTGTTGAATAAAGCCAAGGGATACCACCAACATTGGTTACAAGTTTTTGCATGTTGATAATATTTAAAATCCTTATGGAAAAAAATAAAAAAGTAAAAACGCAGATAAATAAAACTATTCTGTAAACAAAGCCCATTTTTAAAATTTAATCAGCCTTTCTTTTAATTCTCCTAACCGATTGTCATCGTATATAGAAATTGTCATTATATTTTTGTTTAATCTTTTTAGAATCTTCAAGTTTTTTTCAATTTGGGGTTGGGTAACCAAATCTGATTTTGTAAGAAGAACTAATTCCGGTTTTGACAAAAGGCTTTCATTATAGTTTTTTAGCTCATTTCTTACAGTTTCATATTCTTTTTCTATTTGCGCATTTGTAGCGTCTATGCAATGTACAAGAACAATGGTTTTTTCAATATGGCGTAAAAATTTTATACCAAGTCCCTTTCCGCCAGACGCGCCTTCTATAAGGCCGGGAATATCCGCCAAAATTTTCCCCCTTCCTTTTGTAGAAGGCATTACTCCAAGATTTGGTTCTAGGGTTGTAAAAGGATAGTTTCCTATTTTTGGGTGGGCGTTGGTTAATACTTCAAGCAAACTGCTCTTACCTGCATTAGGAAGTCCGATAAGCCCAATGTCTGCAATTAGTTTAAGTTCTATTTTTAAAAACCTTTCTTCGCCGACCTCCCCTTTTTCTGCATAAGTTGGTGTTTGATTTGTCGCGGATTTAAATTCATTATTTCCCCTGCCGCCTTTTCCGCCTTTGGTAATTAAAATTTTTTGTGTTTCATTTTCTATTTCCCAAACCTGTTTTGTTTTTTCATCACTAACAGTAGATCCAATAGGCACTCTAATTAAAGTATCCTTTCCGTTTCTTCCATATAAATTTTGTTTTGCTCCTTTAATTCCGTCTTCTGCTGTAATAACTTTCTTGTATCTGTATTCGGAAAGCGCCTGCATATCATTTATGCCCTCAATATAAATATTTCCTCCGTTTCCCCCGTTTCCTCCGTCAGGTCCGCCGCGCGATGTTTGGGCATTTCTTTTAAAAGTGGCAGCTCCGTTTCCCCCGTTTCCAGCTTTGACTGTTAAATTTACTTCATCTATCAACATAGCTGTATTTTAACATATAACAAGGCTAAATTGTTTTCCGGCAATTATGTAAACTTCTGAACAAATGGATTGTCAAAGATTTATTTTATAGGTAAGATAATAAAATATGCCACTCATCCTTTTTTCATATGCAAAAAGAAAATCAAGTATAACTTATTCCAGTCCTTATCCTGTCGGATAAGAAAGGAATAATTATCATGAAGAAATTTTGGCTTGCATATTTTTTTATCATTATCTTACTTCTTTTGCTGGTAAGCGTGGTCTGTTGGGTTTTTTATCCTCTGTTTTTAAAAGACAAAACCACATTTGCTTCCCCTTTGCCAAATTCACTTTCTATACCGGAAAATAATCAGGTAACAACACTTGATGTTTGGGATCCAATAAGGCAGTTTCTGCAAGATAATTTTTCCTCGCAATTGGTTGTTTCTGCAAAAAACGTTTTATCTTACGATCTTACTGAAGAAAAAATACTTGTTAGTAAAAACCCAAACCAGAGAGTTCCCATGGCCTCTCTTACAAAAATTATGACTGCAATTGTTGCCTTAGAACACCCAAAACAAAATGATAGATATATTGTAACCGCAAATGATTTGGTTGGTGAAGATAGCATGGGACTTTCCGCAGGAGAAACTCTTTCATTAAAAGAATTGCTTTATGGATTAATCTTGCACTCGGGAAACGATGCTGCAGAAACAATAGCAACTAATTTTCCTGGCGGAAGAGAAGAGTTTATAAAAGCGATGAATGAAAAAGCATTAGCGCTTGGTTTAAAAGATACTCATTTTACAAATCCTACAGGGCTTGAAGGAGATGGAGATCAATACACAACAGCTTATGATTTATTGGTTATGACCAGATATGCGCTGGAGAATTTTCCTGTTTTCGGACAAGTTGCACAAACTTTTGATTATGATATTGCCCAAACATCAACGCATAAAGAATTTTATCTGGAAAACGAAACAAATCTTTTAACCAGCTACCCTGGGGTAAAAGGCGTTAAAACAGGATATACTCCGGAGGCAGGGTTATGCTTGGTTACATATTTGGAGTATAAAGATCATAAAATACTTGCGATCATTTTAGGAAGTGACGATAGGAGGCAGGAAATGAAAGATATTTTGGATTATTCGCTAAAAAAAGAAGGCATTACTCCACCAAAGCATGGTTGATCGAAATTCAAAAGTAAGGTAAAATATTGTAAGCTAGCCGCGGTGGCAATTTGTCCTGAGTGAAGCGAAGGATAGAATGCGCGAAGCGGAAGAACCTAAGTTTAAGTAAATCTTTAAAATTTGAAATAAGTTTAACTTTAAGCCGCGGTGGTGGAATGGTATACACGAAGGCCTTAAGAGCCTTTGTCAGCAATGGCATGCGAGTCCGAGTCTCGCCCGCGGTACCGGGGAATAGCTCAGTTGGCTAGAGCGCGCGGTTTGGGACCGTGAGGCCGGAGGTTCAAGTCCTCTTTCCCCGACACATAAAAATAATCTTAGTTGGTTAAATGCAATATTTCCAGTTCAAAAGGAGTTATATCTGGAATTTTTGTACGAACTTGTGGAACCGTACGTTCTCTTACAATGTCTCTGATTTCTTCCAGGGCAGTAACCTGAGAACCCTGTGCATCAAAAGAGCTAGTACTTGTTACTTCATATCCTCTGGCTGCAGATGCTTCTCGCTGGTGTTGAGCAAACAAGTCTGGCCTTTCTTGATAAAGAGCCCTTGTTTGCTCGCCCCACGTACTTTCTGCCATTTCTAATATATCGACAAATCTTCCTCCAACTCGAATAAATTCTGCTACTCTTTCTAAATTTTTTTTTGATAGGATTATTTTAATTCCTTGGTCAAAATCGAAAGAAGTATAATCCTCTGTTTCTTTGACCCCTTTATTTCTTAATCTCAATAAATTATAGGGTATTCGATTTATGTACTCAAGAACGTTAAATATTACTGCAGCTAGTGATTGTTTAAATACCATATCTCCTACAAGATCCATTGGAATTCCTCTTGTTTCTCCAGGTCGTAAATCTTCGTCTTTTACATTCTCTGCAACAACAGGAATACCTGAGTCACGGTGTCTTTGGGTCAAAACATTTGCCGCAGCAATTAACTGTTCCTGGGAAGGTTTTGCGTTTGCAAAATCCTGAACTGTACCTCCACTCCTCACAAATCTAATTAACGCTCCTGTAAGTTCTGCATTTGAATAAATTGTTTGCGGAAGACGCTGTTGATACCAGAGAATTCTTGAATATACATCAGGGGAAAACGTTGGCGGTTGATGTTCTCTTTTAACAAGTCTTGATGTTTTGGAGATAAGTTGAGTAAGGCGATGGCGTCCTCTCTCTAGCATAACATAATTCTAAATCATAAAACCCGCAAAATCAATAGAATTAAGTTTTAAATTAGTCAAAGGGAAAATAATCTATTTGGTTTTAAGACAGAAGTTCCTAACATCGTACACTAGTCCCGACACCGAAAATTAGCTGCCTTAATAGGCTAAATCCGGTTACAATGAATGGAATGAATCAGAAATTACTTCTCCAGAATTTTTTTGAGTCCCTCAAGAACCGTTTTCCAATTTTGCTCTGAGTGATTTTTATCTTCTTCCGTTAAGTTATTATCTTGAGTAAGAGTGACTTTCGTATTTCCATTTTCTTGTGTAAGCTCATATGTAATTTTTTTATAATTTTCACGTTTTTCTGGCAAGCCAGACATACTACTCCAGTAGCTTGTTTCTAAAAGTTTTTGGGGAATTACTCTAAGAATTTTACCTTTATCCTCGTAAGTTTTGCCCTGCCACACACCTTTCCAAATAATCGGGCTACCAACTTTCCAATCTGTTACAGTTTCCGTTCCAAACAAATACTGCTTTATAAGTTTGGGATCGGTTAAACCTTCCCAGACTTTATTTATTGATGCATTTATGACTACTTCCACTTTAACAATTAAGTCCTGGCTCACAATGTAATTATAACAGAAGTCAATTCTGAAAATAAAATTAGCTTCATGTTAATAAAATAGAGTGGGTAAACCTTTGGATTTTTAAGGTAGAAGCTCAAGATTTCATCAAACAGCCCCGACACATAAAATTAGCCTCAAGTTATTTCAAGAATCATTGAATCTGAGATAAATATTAAAAAAACCTATGATGAGGATATTCAAATTATGATATAAATATTATATGGACAATACAAAAAGGGTGAGTTTTCAGGCATTTAAATACAGACTTTTTATCAAAGAGTTCGTAGGACTATTCGTAACAATCCTTGTAACCATTCTCGTTGGAGTAATTGTTTATTTTTTAAAACTATCTAATGCCTACGTATATCCTTTATTAACGTTTGTAGGATTATTCGTTCTACAAACACTATTTGTAATTATACCTACTAGTTTTGAATTTATGAATTTAAGGTATTCCATAGAACAGAATTCAATTTCTTTGAAAAAGGGAGTATTCTCAGTTGAAACAGAGACAATTCCATTTCAGAAGATTAAAAACTCTTCTTTTGACCAATCTTTTATCCAAAGATTGTTTTCTGTAGGAAATATCATTATCGACCAGGATGATGAAAAATTTACGTGGGAAGGGATTGATAAACAGACGGCCTCCACAATCATGGAGGCTGTTGCAGCTAAAAGCAATGTTCAGCCAATCGTTGTCTCTGCTTGAATCCATACAAACAGGGTAATTTTGTCTCCGCTAGGATTCGAAACTAATAATTTTCTAATTAAATTTTTCAATTAGCCAAAGTGACGGAATCTATTCTGGATTTTCAATATAGAAGTACCCTACTCAATCAACCAGCCCATAAATCTGAATATAGGCTCAAATGTGGGCTACTTACTATAAGACCTATTTTAGAGAAATATGTTGTTTTTTACCGTAAATTACGTTCAATTTTACTGCTATTTTCACTTAAAATTTGGATTATAGTACTTTACTAAATAGCCCAATTGCACTATAATTAACGGGTATGAAAAAGAAAGATTTAGATAAATTAGTCGATTACTCTAAGTTGAAATTTAAAGTAAGTAAATCCATGCGCTATGATGACGTGGGTGATTACTTTGGGACAACCGTAATCTCATATGACATGAAAAATCCAATTATTAATAATGCTATTATGTTGCATGAATTTATAGAATATACATTAATTAAATCTGCAGGCATTCCTGTCGCAATGATCGACTCTTTTGACACTGACAGTAAGTCTTCCAAGAAAAATAAAAAAGAATATAAATTGTACTGTAAATACCACCGTGTAGCAAATAATGTGGAACGTATTTTTATTGAAAATATGGGCATGGATTGGAAAAACTACCAAAAAGAAATCTATAACCAAGCGATAAAAGTAAAACAGGTTAAACATGTGAAGAAAAAAACGCTAAAAAATTGGAAAGAAAGATAACTTTATATAGTCTCTCCCACTTTTACATTAAACGGTATCTGATATAATCCTCTTTCCAAACCGTAGTTGAGGCGGTTTAAAATAGATGTAGAATAGCCAAGAGATAAATAATCTGCTTTGGGGCGGTAATAAGCTCCCAAAAAGGAAAATTTTTCTAAGTTTCGATACATCTTATTTACCGCTTCGTCAACAGATTTTCCCGACCCTGTTATAACGCCAATAGAGTTATCATATCCGATATTTACCAGTTTTTTTCCCTTTTTTTTAACATCCCACAACCAAATGTCCTTTTCAACATCTGGTGCAAAATCCACTGTTAGATCGCCAAGAATTTGCTGGTTTTCACTATTCCTATGTAGGTTAAAAATTCTCACTGAGCTGGCAACTGTCCCTAGTGTAAATGGATTCTTTTTTTGCGAGACATTCTCAAAAAACTCATGTACACTTCCACATTGCGCAAATTCTGTAAATGAAGAATTATACCCGGGCCTATTTGGGCAAAATTCCCCGAAATACATTTTTCCATCTCTTTTGTTAATTAAAATTGATGCATCCCAAAAAAATAACCCTTTGTGTTGTTTAGCCATTTCATCAGCAATAGGAGGGAATGCAATTTGATTTATTCTATCCTCATTACTAATTGGAAAAACTAAATCTGCTGCACAACCTGTTTGAATAGAAATATTACCACTGCCTATTGGTTTGTTTTCAATCATCATAGAAGTACCAATTATTTCCCCATCGTAATACAACCTTTCAGGAGTAAGTTCTATAACAGATGGAATAAGAAGCTCAAGAATAAATCCCTCTGTTCCATAGAACTCTGAATCTTTATCCAATACTTCCATTACTTGTCTGCTGGCTAGAATTGGATCATCAGCGTCCGGGACGAAGGCGTTCGCATCATCCATATTACTTTTCAAGACCCAAATTTCATCGGTATTCTCCAAAAATTTCTTTGCATCAGTTATGCTGACAAACTCTTTCTTTCGGGCAATGTTTAACTTACTATAGTGCTGCTTTACAAATTCTTTTGCTTTGTCCCTATCTGTTTCATACGAATAATCATCAAAGCTAGGAAAATTGCCATGAAATCCAAGGTCTTTGATTTGCTCTGCCAGTGCATATAATCCATTGGTATCAAAATAGACGAAATAATCCTGTGGATCTTTGTATGTTTGCATTTCATTAATTATTTCTTCTGCAGACTTTTTCTTTACCATTCCATCTAAGATTGAAAGACGCATTTCCTTATCTGATTTATCTTCGGGTTCATACTGTTGTCCAACAGAGACTAAACTGCTCGTGTAGTTTACTTGAGCTAAAACGACATCTTGCCCTTCCTGTTGCAGGTGTTTTGCAACCGGCGCACCGGATCCGTCAAATGTAAACACAATGTATTTCATAGATAAATTACGATTCAATCAATTAGATCTACAGAATTACTAAAACTCCGTAGATAATTGAATTACTGCCTTACTTGGCACTTCAAACCAGAATGACGGGCCTTTTGACCCGTCTTTTGCCTTTGTGTTAATAATTATTAATGTTTCCGATGCCCAACCTGTTGCCTCGTCAAAAACATATCCTGTCTCTTTATTATTAAATATATCTGTTGCATCGTAATAAGATTCTGTTTGGGAAAAAGGAACGCCTGAAGAATTAAAAACAAGCACGTCTTCTTTAGTTGGAGAATGTTTAACAATAAAAAAATATTTATCATCAGGTGACCAGGAATTAAACGGAATGCCCATTGTATCTGTTGCTTCAACAGTTTGTTTAAAGATAAACTGTTGATTTGTGCCGTTAATATCTTGGGCAAAAAAAGTATATGTTTGTGTATAGTCGCTGTTAGTTATCACTTTCATAATAAGTTTTTTCTTGCCGTCAGAGGATACCTGAGAAACAGTTGCAGTTTTTGGGACCGGAGTTGGAGACGGAGTTGGTTGGGTTAACTGCTGGGTAACAGCCAAAGATCCTAAATTAAACCTAGAATTACTTCTCATCAATACAAAAAATCCGCTTATCATTGCCGCGATAAGAATAAGAATAATTGATTCAAACTCTATTTTGTTTACTCTTGTTGTCATATTAATCTACCGGGTTATCCTGAATGCATTTGTTTGGCGCAACAAATTTGTTACAAACAGAAACAGGTGTCCCTTTTTGGTCTTTAGTTGGACCATCGGCCCAATTATATAAGTCTTTTGCGTCAACAATGCGCATATTTACACATCCGTGGCTCATTTCGTGTCCAAAGTTGTTGTGCCAGTATGCACCGTGCAATCCGAAATCATGGTAAAAATACATAACATACGGAACATTTGGCAAATCATATGCATCCGCCCCTTCTCCTCCTGCCATTCTCGTAGAAACGAGTTTTTCCCAAATATTAAAATTGCCAACCGGCGTAGGATTCCATTTGCCCGAAGATATTGGTGTTTCCATAAACAATTTTGACCCTTGATATGCATAAAGTTCCTGACTGTTCAGGTCTACATAGATGTGTTTTTCGCCACTTATAGTGCTTGCTCCCAGTACAACCGGGTTTGATATCGTATTGTACAAATCAATTTTTGGAGGAATCACTTTTTGCCCTTCAAAAGTACCAATACTGTTATTGTTAATAGATACTTTAAGGTCACTCTCGCATGTTTTGGAATTTGCGCAAGGGGTTTGTGATGTTAAAAAAGTACCCACAGTTATAATAATTAAACTAACAAACAAAGAGGTAAAGTAGACTTTTATGTAATACCAGACCGATTTTTTCCCATTGGAATTTTTCTTTGCCATATATATCAGAGTAAAGCAGATTTATTTTTGTTGCAAGGGGAAAAAAATAATCATATAATCCGACAAAAAATGAACAATGGCAAGATGGCTGTGGTGTTAAATGTTTAAACTATTTTACCATATTGCTATTTGGTCATAAACATTTGCAATATTATTTTACATATCAATTGTTGTGGATGGAGGTTCACTTATGTGTTTAACATCCTTTAGAAAAAGTGTTGCAATTCCTCCGGCAACGATGAAAATTGCGGCCCAAATAAATACGGTTTCATAGGCAGTTATTGTTGCTTTTGCTTCCATTAAGCCCGGAATTATTTTTAACAAAATAGGGTTTGTTGTGTTAATTACAGAATTATTTTGTATAGCAATAAGGCTTTTTGTTGTACTGCCGGAAAGAATTGTTGCAAAGATTGCCGTACCAAACGCACCTGCCAAATTTCTGGAAAGAGCCAGTACAGATGAAGCAACGCCTACTTCCTGAATAGGGACAGTGCTTACGGCAGCCTGAGTTAATGGACCAAAACCAAGTCCTATGCCGAATGCAAAAAAGGCAAGGCGAAGGCCAATATCCCAAAATCCCCACTTTATATCAATTCCGGACATAAGATATAACATAAAGGCTCCCCAAAACATTCCTAAGGATACAAAATAGCGGGGAGATATTTTTTGCGCGAGCCTTGCGCCGATTTGCGCACCAGTCATAATGCCTATTGCCATAGGAATAAATAAATATCCAGATTTTGTAACACTATAGCCTAAAATGTTTTGTGCAAAAATAGGAATTAAAAAAATACCGCCAAATAAACCCATCATTGAAATAAACGAAGATAAATTTGCAATGGTAAAAGCCGGGATCTTGAAAAATTCCAGGTCAACAACAGGTTCTTTTTCACGCAGTTCTATAAAGATGAAAATAACTAAAGTTATTATAGAAATAAAATAACTGACAATACTACTCATGCTTGACCAGCCCCATGTTTGGCCTCTGTCCAAAACCAAAACCATTGTGCCAAGACTTATGCCCAAAAACAGTGAGCCAAACCAGTCGAAATGCTTTAACCCTTTAATTTTTTCCACCGGTTCCCTAATATAACGTATTGCCAAATATGTTCCGATAGCACCAAGAGGAATATTAACATAAAAAACAGCCCTCCAACCGAAAGTGTCCGTTAGCGGCCCGCCGATAAGCGGTCCAAAAACGATTGCGGCGGCGAAAATACTTGACCAGATTGCCTGAGCTTGGAGTCTTTGTTTTACATCGGTGAATTCAAACGCGATTATAGACAATGCAATAGGATAATCAATGGACACCGTAATTGCCTGTAGAACACGAAAGATAATCATTGATGAAAGATTCCATGATAACCCGGCAAGAGCCGATGAAAGAACAAAACCTATAATGCCAAATAAATACAATGGTTTGCGTCCTATCAAATCCCCAAGTTTTCCAAAAACCGGGACAAACACTGCATTTCCAAGTACATATGCTGTTGTAATATAGCTTGCCTCCGTGATTGTAATTCCAAAGTCCGTGATAATTTTTGGTGTAGCCAAACTTACAATTGTTCCGTCAAGTCTTCCCAAAAATGAAGAAATCATAAGTGTTGCCAGGATCATCCATTGAGTTCCGGTAAAGCCTTTACGTGGTGGTTCTTGTTGTGAGTTAGTATTTGTCATTCTGGAGCGAAGCGACAGAATCTTTGCCAAAATTAAAAGATCCTATCGGTCGCTTCGCTTCCTCCAGGATAACGATTTATCAATTAGTATTTGTATAAATCGTCAGTTTTGCCGACATACCATTTTTTATTTCTTGGTATTTTATGCTGTCGTATTTTACATAAACCACAAATTGTTGAGTTGGCCGTTCGCTTGAAATTGAAAATGAAAGTTGCGTTTGTTTTGCGCTTGGGCTTACCTCGTCAACATATCCCCAAAATGTTTTACCGGGGAGAGCGTCAACTGTAAATGAAGCGACTTGGCCTACTTTAATATCTTTAAGGCCTTTATTTTCATCTATTGTGCCGGCAATCCGCATATTTTCGGGTTGGATCATTTGGATAACAGGCGAAGCTATTGTTGTAAGGCTTCCTGTTTGCGTATCTGCCATGACAATCAGACCGTCTGTATTTGCTCTAAGAGCTTCAGATCCGACAATTGCCAAAAGGTCTCCTTTTTCAACTTTCTCGTTTTCGTAAACGTCTGTTTCTAAAAGAGTTCCTGGAGTAGTTGGTGATACAGTTATAATTGGTGCGTAAACCAAAGAATCTTCTATAAATACCCTGCCGTTTTTTGTCTCAAGAAAAAATGTTATTGTGGCTACAAAGACAATAACAAAGACGGCAACAACAACACGTAATACTTTTGGATTTTTTAATTTCGAAAATAAATTTTTCATAAAATTTTATATATTTTGTCAGCAATACTTTTTGGATCTAAAATTATTTTTTGATCTGTACTGCTAAGTCCGTTTATCTCTATCTCATCCCCGTGTGTTTCTCCAACATTAACTTTTTGAAGCACTGGTTTACCGTCTTTTACCAGCCATACGTATTGATGACCTACAACAGCCCAAATTGGTACAAGCATGGAATTACTTCTGGCCGTACTTTGAATGAATACTTGTCCTGTTTGTCCAAGTTTTCCGGTATTTTTTAAATTTTCGGACGTTATATCCACCTGATATGCTGATGACCCATCACTTAAAGTTGTTTTTTGCGGATAAATTCTTTCAACCGTTCCTTCCAGAACTATTCCGGGTAGTCCGTCTATTGTAATTTTTGCTGGTGATCCGACTTGTACAAAATCAATATCCTGGGGTAAAACAAACGCCTGAAAAACAGGAGTAGAAGGGTCTGCGACAGAAAATGATGTTGTGGTTGTAACATTTACGTTTGGTACAGTTACGTCCTCACCGGTCACAACACCGGTTATTGGAGATGTAAGAGTTGCCAGCGAGAGTGCATAATTTGTAAGTTCTACATTTATAACAGAATTATCCAGATTTGCCTGATTTTGATCGACAATTCTTTTTGCAATATCGTTAAGTGCTGAATTTTCACTATCTCCGGTTATCCCTTGTCTGGTTGTGACTTCCAGTCCATATCTTTGCTGACTTTGCAATATACCGTTCTGAGTGTTGGCATTGGTTTGATCAAAAGTATCGCGGGTTGATTTATAAGTATTAAGAGCTGCGGTAAGTTCTTTCTGCAGCTCATAGGTGTCAAGGCTCGCGATTGTTTGACCAGCAGAAATTTTATCTCCAATTTTAAATGGAAGGTAGGTTAGCTTACCAGGTGTTTGAAAATGCAAAGTAGTTTCGCTTTCCGAATGGATACTGCCGGCGGCGCTTATTTGAGATTCAACAGGTTTTATTGCAACACTTTGTGCCGAAATTGAAGGCTTTAAGTTTTGTAAGAGAGAAAGGACTCCCTCAATAACTAAAAATGTACCTAGGGCGCAGATAACAATGATAAGTAAATTTTTTTTATTTTTCATTTTTCACTTCCTTGCAACATTTTCCCAATAATTCTAAGGAGGTCTGTTTTATCGGTTTCCGATAAATGTGAAAGATTTTCTTTAATCTTTTCTTCCTTTTCCTTGATAGCTTTATTTAATAATAGTTCACCTTTACCAGTCAAAGCAATACGGACAAGCCGCCTGTCTTTTTTGTCTGCTTTTCTTAGCACGAGATTTACTTTTGCCAGTTTATTTATAAGGCTGGTAGCAGATGGAAGTTCAATTGAGAAATTACTTGCGATCTCCCCCATTTGTGAATCGGGATTTTTTTTAAGAAAAACGAGCGTTTGCACCTGGAGCATGCTTAAATGGTACAAGTTGTTATCGGCATTATTGTCCTTTTTCATGACTCTTGAGAGCCTGAAAATTGCATCAATTAATTGTGTATCTTGAGTTGTCATAATACTTAGATTATCTAACTATTATAGATTATAACTAGTTTTTCTTTAGTTGTCAAGTAAATGTATTTGCGGGTAATTAAAAGATGGGTAAAGTATTTATGGATTTGTTACCCAGTAGTTATAAACTGATCCAGCACATGCACCAGAGGTAATTCTATACTGTGCGCATGGGCTTGAGCCGGATACACATGCTCCAAGCGTTCCGTTTGGCGGAGCCGGTTTTAACGAAACCGCATCCTGGTCATTTACATTTTCTAGTTTTGCAAAAAGTACATATTGCTGTTTTCCCGGACCGTGCCAATATAAATATCCGGGTGATGTAGAAGAACAAGATGCGCCTCCATAGGTTGGATCTGACGGAATTTTATTTATGTACTTTGTTGGCAAATCGGTCACGTCATTATCATTTATCGTAGAGATTAATCCCCATCCTTCTGTGGCATTTGAATCTACTCCGCATTCGTTTGCAGATGCAGAAAAGCAAGGATAATAATTGTAATCTGCTTTGTATTGTTCAATTGCCGCCTGTATCAGGCTAAGGTCTGATTTTCTTTGGCTGTCTCTTGCCCTTTGCTTTGCTGTGACATAGTTTCCAACTATAAACGTAGAAGTAATCCCAATTATTGCAATGACTAAAATTATTTCTATAAATGTAAAACCTTTGGATTTTTTAAAAAGATTTTTTAAGAAAGAAAAACTCAACATAGAAACTGCTATAGTTATCATGATAGAAGGTAAAATATTTGTCAAATGAAGCATTGGGCTTAGAATAAAACCGGTGGCCAGGCTCTAACTTGTTGGTATTTTAAGATAAAACTTGTAAAATAGCACAAAATTGTGGTAACTTAGTTTAAATGACAAAAGTTGTAAAAACCAGCAGGTCCAAAAGCCAAATTTTAGATGGAACCTTAGAATACGGGAAACTGCGGCAACAGCTTGAAAGCAAAGGTATTTTTGACAGAGCTTATGGCTATTATGCATTTTTAATGATTTTTGTTTTTTCAGGATTTTTTATTACCGCATATTTTATTATAATTACAAAATCAATTCCCCTTCTTATCGTTTTAGGACTCATATTTAGTTTTTTTTCCGTACAAATAGCAGGACTTCTTCATGATGCAGGTCACAGGACAATTTTTAAATCAACGCTCATGAACGATATTGCCGGTTACATTTGCGGAGCTGTTATTGCAATGGGTTATAGCAGCTGGAAGTACAAACACAACATGCATCATTCACATCCGAATCAGGAAGATGAAGACCCTGACCTTGAATTACCATTATTATCATTTACACAGGCAAGATTAAAAAATAAAAAAGGGCTAGCCCGTCTAATCAGGCGCTATCAGGCATATCTTTATTATCCTATGGGGTCATTAATTGCTCTTTCAATTCGTATTACAAGTATTAGGTATTTAATTAAAAAATTTGAAATCGGAAGTATCTGGCAGGCAGTTGTTTTAACACTGGGTATTATCGTTTGGTTTGTTTTTCCTTTTGTTTTTTTTAGCTTCCCAAAAAGCATTCTACTATTTTTTGTCGTTAATATAAGTACGGGATTTTATTTGCTCAATGTATTTGCGCCAAATCACAAAGGAATGCCCCAGTTTGCAAAGAATGTAAAAATTTCGTTTATGGAACAGCAGATTATGAGCTCACGCAATATTTACGGTAGCTTTTTTACTGATTTTGTTTACATGGGTTTAAATTACCAGATAGAACATCACTTATTTCCCTACACGGCAAGAAATAAATTAAAACAAATTACTCCATACGTTCTTAAAATTTGCGCAAAAAGAAATTTGGATTTTACACAAACTACCATTCTTCAGTCCAATAAAATCATTTTATCAGAGCTTAATCAAGTGGCTCTGGCGTCATAAATAGAAGTTTGTATTCTACGCTCCAAATGCAACAAGGAGTAAATCGGTTAAAATTCCGGCAAAAAATCCGACTGTTAATCCCCACCCGTTCCATGCATGAGAACCATGTTTTCTCCCAACCGCCAATAATTCTCCAATGACATACATAATTGCTCCGCCTGCTAAAGACAGGAATACAACAGATAATAAATTTGATGTAAACCAGTATCCGATTATGGTCCCTATAAAGTTTGGTCCGCCGCCGATAAGTCCTAAAAGAATAAGAAATCCCCAACCGGATTTTTTATTTGCGAGTGGTCCAATAATGCCAAATGCTTCGGTAATATTGTGAAGCCCAAAGCCAATAATTAATAACAGTGCGAATTTAATATCACCCGTACGTGCGGAATTTCCAATTGCAAGGCCTTCAGAGAAATTATGAAGTCCAACGCCTGTTGCGATAAGGAGAGCAAGATGATTGTGTGAGAGCGCGTCTCCTTTTTTGAGAAAGACTTTACCGTAATAAACCAAGCTTAATAAGCCTATTCCAAATCCAAGAACAAGAGCAAGGAGTAAAAAGATAGTATATAAACTTTGTGCCTTGATTGAAGCCTCGATTGGACTAATTGCATGGGTGATGATATCTACAAACAAAAAAAACAATACTCCTATTGCAAAAGCGTTTAAGAAAACAGTATATTGTTTTTTAACCAACGGCAATTTTGCAATGGGCATGCCTAAGAAAATTGTCAGTCCTGAAATTCCCCCCAATATTATTGTTTGAAAAAATGACATATGATAATTTCCGTCTACTTAGTATATACTTTTAATCATTTAATTAACAGTTGTTGTTATTTGTTATGCCCTTATGTTTAGGCTTGCAACTTGAAAACTATCAAAGATAATAATGAGATTTATATCTAAAACACTCAACATCAGTATAACGTCAGCTAATCGGTTTTTTCGTACTTCGTGCTGTAAACCTGAGTAAGATGGGTATACAATACAATCCATCTATGAAATTTGAAGAATACGAGATTTTAACAATTAATCCCGAAATTACGGATACATTTTCTATCAGATTAAAACCTAAAAGCAAAAAATACGTACCAACATTCAGGCCCGGACAGTTTTATCATATGAAAAATCCGGATTATTCGAAACCTAATCAAACCCGTCAGTTTTCAATTGTCACAACACCAAAAACAAGAGATTATCTGGAATTTTATATTAAACCATATGGTCCATGGACAAAAGCCCTATTTGAAAAAAAACCTGGCGAGAGCATTTGGCTTTTTGGGCCAATGGGTGAATTTACACTTAAATTAAAAGCTAACAATCCGGTATTTATTGCGGGAGGGATTGGAATTACGCCAATTTTATCAATAATTCAATCTTTACATGAAAAAAAAAGTACAGAACAAGTAACACTTATATATGCAAATAAGTCTTCTCAAAGTACCCTAAGAAAAAAACATATTCAAAGCTTATTCCAGACAAATCCGGCATGGAAACTTGTTTTTCTTGTTTCACAAAGTGATCAATTTATCCCACGTGACGAACATCACGGGCGTATTACGCAAGAACTTTTAAATAAAGAAATTAATATTAAAACTACTTCATTATTTTTTGTCTGCGGTTCTAAACGTTTTACCGAAAACATTACTGTTTTGCTGCAAAACTTAAATATTCCGGATAACCGTATAAAAAAAGAAGTGTTTCTCCCTCCTTATCCGGGAAAAACAAAGTAGAAGTCATTGTTAGTAGATTTTTTTCCCGTTTTCATCAACAATTGAAATTGCCTGAGAAGGACATGCTTGGGCTGCTTCTAGAAGCTGTTTTTTTTCTGCACTACTGACATTAATAACAAGTTCGTTGTCTGTTGATTTATCATTCTCCGATTGCTTAATTTCCGCTTTGCCTTTTTTATTCAGTGAGAAATGCGCTGATGCAATTACCATGCAACTTCCGGAGCCAATACAGAGTTTTTGATCCACTTTTACCCTAACTTTCATTTCATAAATATACCACAGTTTTATATGAATGTCAGGATATTAAGGATTTTCAACAAGTAGATAATCTGAGCGGGCGACCAGACTCGAACTGGCGACATTCTGCTTGGAAAGCAGATGTTCTACCGCTGAACTACGCCCGCATAAAAGGAATTATATCAAAAAAATCTTGTGCGCTCCCGGAGGGATTCGAACCCCCGACCCTATCGTTAGAACCGATGCGCTCTATCCACTGAGCTACGGGAGCATTTCTAACACTGTTATTTTATCATTTTTACAGCCTGTTTTCTACGCAACAGACTAAATGCTCTGAAAAGCTATCTATGTGTTAATTCTGGAAATTTTGCTGAAGTGAAATGTTTTGCAGGAGTCTTACTTTAATAACAACAATTCTCCCACAAAAATGGGTTGCATAATAAAGACGATCTTAAACTTGGAAAGTAATTAAATTACTCTCGTGGTTTTGCTTCTTTGACCACTATTGTCCTATCATCAAGCTGAGTGTTGTTAAGCTCTTTAATTGCTTTTTTTGCTTCTTCTTCCGTAGACATTTCCACAAATCCAAAACCTTTACCTTTGCCCGTTTCTCTGTCTATGATTACTTTTGCGGATATTACTTTGCCGGCTTTGGTAAAATATTCTAAGAGTTGTGCATCTGTTACGTTGTATGAAAGACTACCTATAAATAAATTGTTTGTCATTTTTTCCTCCTTTCCTAGTTGTTTTCTTTGTTAAATTTTTCAATATCTTTTGGTTCAATTTTTATTCCAATTGCATCAATAGTTTTTTCTATATCATTTAATTTGGTAAGTTTTGACAAGATCACTACATTGTTTTGTAAAGAAAGCCAAGCAGCGGCAATTTGAGACGGGGTTTTACCGTATTTAGCAGCCAATTCGTCAAAAGTTACTCTCGACTTTTTTGTAAGTAATTCCTGTTCGTAAGGCCTCCACGCGATAACCATAATGTCTTGTTTTCTACAATATTCCATTACCCCATTTTGTTCAGGCTCTCTAAACGAAACGTTATAATGTATTTGGTTTGCGACAATTTTATTTTTAGTAAAAGATTGAGCCTCTTGAAGTTCTTTAACACTAAAATTGCATACTCCAATGTTTTTGACCAATTTTTTTTCTATTAAAAAATCCAGCGCCTTCATTGTTTCTTTTAAGTCTGCTTCTGGATTAAATTGGTGGATAAGAAAAAGATCAAGGTATTGGGCCTGCATACGCTTTATACTTGATTTGGCAGATTGAATAACATCGTCATAACCCAAGTGATCTGATGAGACCTTAGATACAAGGAATAGTTTTTCACGATTCCGTCCTTTAATCGCTTTACCAATAAGAGTTTCTTCATATCCATTCGCATATCTTTCTGCAGTATCAATATATGTAATTCCATTATCCAGTGCCAACTTAATTTCTTCTATTCGGGCATCATCTTTAAGGCTCGGGCGAGGTTTATGGCCAATATTTGTCATCCAGGTGCCTTTACCAATTGCAGGCATAGAAAATCCACTTTTA
The DNA here is from genome assembly GCA_025451195.1 of Candidatus Microgenomates bacterium. Taxonomy (GTDB): domain Bacteria; phylum Patescibacteriota; class Microgenomatia; order Levybacterales; family UBA12049; genus JANWKV01. The sequence goes on from JANWKV010000026.1 coordinate 22,573, forward strand.
AGAGTCTTATTAATAAATTTATTCATAAAATAAGTATTTGCAGAAGTTGTAATAAATAGAAGAATAGAAGAAGGTGTTAACAACCTTTACCCTTGTATGTATATAACTAAAAACTCAATCAAGTTTAGTATAGCAGGTATATTGGATAATTGCTTGAGAGGTTTGATAAGTTACTTATGCGGCTCTACCGGCAGCTTTTCTTCCTCTTGCTTGGATGTGGAATTTTCCCTCAGCAAAACGGAGCCCAACAGAACTTAACTCCACATGTCTCACAGCCATTTGTCCCCTAAGGACATCTAAAAATGCTTGATTAGGGTCTCTTAATTTATTGGTCACTAAATTTTTTACTACGTCGCTACTACCAGTTCCTTCTGGTCCTATTTTGGCTGCTCTTATTATTCTATCTGCTGCTCCGCTTAGTTCAAGGTGGGTAAAATTAACAGCTCCTTCTTTTCCGTCGCCACCTGTGCCTGAAAGTTTAATTTGACCTTCCGCATCGTGTGTTCTAGTTCTCTCGGGGTCATTTTCCATTGCAAATTCAAGCCCAACTTTTGCCATAGATTTTTTTACTCCGAGTGTCCCAACGAATATTTCTGCGTCACCATTAAAAGAAGCTCCATTATCTCCAATTGTAACATCCATACTTTGTTCAACACTGGAAAAAGGTATTTTTTTCTCAACCAATTGAGCAACAATTGCTTTCATTATTTGTGCGGTTTGTGTTTCATCTAGTTCAGCTGCAAAAACTCTTTCATCGCCTGGTCCCCCTTGTTCCAAAAGTGTTGCAGCATCATCGAGAAGTTTAAGATCTATTCTTGGAGGAAGCTTTTCTGCCATATTCACTAAAACTATATTCTTAATCTTATTTTTTGTCAAGAATCTATGATGATATAATTAATTCATGACAGAGTTTGGGAAAATATTTATTGTTTTTGGAATAATTCTTATTATTATTGGAATATTTTTTGTCTTTGGACCAAAAATTCCATTTCTTGGAAAGTTACCAGGTGATATTTTTATTAAAAAAGGCAATTTTGCGTTTTATTCTCCTATTGTAACGTCAATTATTATTAGCCTTATTTTGACATTGATCTTTAGTTTCTTGTCCAAAAAATAAAAAGCTTTTATATTCTTCTTTGTGTAAACTTAGATCTTCTTGGATGCATTGAAAATAACATTGCGTAAGTAAAAGTGTCTGGAGAAATTAATGACCCTGCTGACACATTGTGAGCTCTATACATATGAGCAACATGATTTCCAATTGCTCTTTGAAGAGAGCCATGTAAATAGCTTGGGTTTTCATCCTGTCTAGAATCGGGTGGAAAAAGAACGAATTTTGGCGGATCAATTTTTCTCGTTGCAATTATTTCTGGTCTTTGTCTGTTTGCAGGGAGTGTTTCAAATCCTAACCGTGGGGCAATTCCAGCTCCAATTAAAAAAAGGCCTTGGTTTCCGGTATTTCTGTTAAATTCTATATTTGTTACTTCGCTAATTTGTCTTCCATAAATATTTTGTATAGAATTCGGGGCACCTGCAGGTGTTCCCATTATTGTTTCCAGGTCTTGATTGTAGGCAGAAAGTGCTTTTGCTTTTACTGCTACGACTCCCTGATCATTTACTTCTTGTTGTTTATCTCCAAAAAGATTTGACCCAATTGCATAGATGATTCCGTTACTTCCTAAAATACCACCTTCTGTTGCTAATCTTTCCCAAAGTTTTATTCCTTCTTCCCATGCAGATTCGCGGTCACTAACAAGTTCTGGACTTTCTTGCAGGCCCTGTCTGGCATATTCGTGAAGCAGCTCATTCACTCCTCCTCCTGAATTAACAACAATTATTGTTGCTCCTGTTCTTTCGCCTTTGCCTATCTGAGAAACCGTAAAAGCAGACATATTATCCTATAATTATAACGTTTATACAAACTAAAGTCAATTTTAGAAAAACTTATTTGAGATCAAATATTTCAGTATGATATACTTTATAAGTTTGGTGGCGTTAGCTCAATGGTAGAGCACTAGGTTGTGGACCTAGCGGTTGCCGGTTCAAATCCGGTACGCCACCCAC
>JANWKV010000027.1 GCA_025451195.1 Candidatus Microgenomates bacterium
CTCACTTTAATTACCATGTCAACTTTAGCCAATTTTCCTTTTCTTGTTCGTAATCCTTGTGGATCCATTTCATAATATGCAGGATTTTTTCTTGATTGTGGAATTCCCTGTAATATATGGTTAGCATTACGTGCCTGAAATAATGCATTATCGGTAATTTCGGATGCCTTGACATGATCTGTATGGTAATCTTTTCGTCTGTGCCCGATAACAACATCTGCGTCAAACACGCGCATATATTGCACTAATCTTTCTTCTGCTTGCGCCTGATGATTGGCAAGTATCCCATCGGCAAAACCAAGGTTAACATATATATTTACATCTAAATCATTCATTGCTCGCAACATTTCTGCCTTTCGAGTCCTGGTTGTTTCTTGAGGTTCTTCTCCTCCTGCGGATCCGTCGGTGAGCGCAATAACAACAACCTGCTTGCCTCTTTTCCTTAATTTTCTAATTGTGGCACCAACAAATTCCTCATCATCAGGATGTGCAATAACGACAAGTGCCGTATCTTTTTGTGGATCAAATACTTCACTCGATGTTTGCGTTAACAATTCTGCCCTGCCTTCCACTTTGGTTTCCGACTCAGGAAGATTCATTCCAAGAATTTTCAATTTTGCATAAAACTCTCGGGTAGCTGCAGGGATTATGATTTGCTCGGCAATACTTGGAGCAACCATTGTTCTATAAGAAGTTGTGCCAAAAAATGCTCCGGTAAAACCCGGCTCCCGATTTTGATCGTCGGTACGCAGAAACCCTTCATACCCAACCCCTATACCATAGGCTTGCGGCAAGATATTTCCATGATTATCATATAACTGTGCTGTAGTATTCATTTTAACTTTACCATTGACAACTTCTGGGCCAATTTCTTCCCCCTGATCATTAAATATCTTAACGACATTCGTGGACAATCCCACTGCCTGCACAACAAGAGTGGCACTATCAAATAAATCTTTTACCTCATCGAATGTTTCGTACCTGACAAGACTAACTTTTGGTTGTCTGCCTGAAATTACTTTAAGATATGTATCTTTTGCATCATGTTTAATCCCTCCAAACGGATTAACTTCACCTGTTACAGGAGATATATCTTCAGGTGCAGCCTCATAACCTACAGATTGTGCTTCATCCAAAGAACCAAAAGTAACCTTTGTGTCGTGACGGCCAACTACTTTTATTCCACCTGCAGGAAGCAAATCTCCAAAGTCTTCCAGCAGTCTATTTACTCCTGCCCATGCTCCGTGTGAATTACCAAGTATAACAATTTGTCTTTGTTCTAAAGGAACCGACTCTAAAGCCTGTCTCATGTCTCCCTCTTTTGTTTTGCGAAATACTTCTCCGGAAAAAATTAACTTCCCTGCATAATTCTGCATTTCCGGGATTGGTTCTTCGTGCGCACCTGTTGCAAGGACTATACTCGCGCTTTGTGCAATTTCTTCACCTACGGACCCTAATATAACGTATTGTCCATTTCGAAAAACTACTTTGGAAACAGTCTCCCTTATTACGGATTCTTCGCCAATTTGTGCTGTTATTGCTTCTGCCAACCCTTGCTGATAGTAATCTCCAACTTCGGGTAATTGAGCGGGGGCTTGAGGGTCTTCGCATCTGGAAGCAATTCTTCGCGCGCTTGCATGATTTAACGAATCTGCAACAGAAGTAGTATCAATCCCATCAATAACTTCGCAGGCTGTCGAATTACCAGCAATTTGATAACTTCCAATTTCTCCTCCAAATCCTTTAGGATCAATTACTCCTATTCTTAGTTGCTTCCCCTGAATTTTTGCTGCATCAAGAAGTGCAATTGCTGCTCCACTGCCGCCTGGTCCTCCACCAACAATTACCGCATCAAAACGCGGTGTTTTCTTGCCTATTTCTATTTGAGTACCTCCTCCGTACTCTAGTCGTTGCCGAATGATATGTTTCATATGTTGTTATTTTATGACAACAAAAATAATATATCCCTAGAGTTTACTTAATTTAAGCTTCAAAATCAACAAGTGATTAACAATTTGCCTTGCCTATGGTACAATATACAACAAGGTTAAAAGTTTAAATTTTGTAATTTATAGATTTTTAATCCTATAGCACAATGAGCAAAATCAAATTCTACGGTTCCCAAACATGTTCCGATTGTCGACGTTCCAGAAATGTACTTGATTCGCATAATATAGCTTATGAATATATTAATATCGCAGAAGTTGATAGTGCTGCTGAAGAAATTGTCAGGATAAATAATGGCATGCAATCTACTCCAACCATTGTTTTTCCCGATGGCAGCATTTTAGTTGAGCCAACAGATTCTGAGTTAAAAGAAAAGATAAAAACGCTTGCTATATAGAATACCGTGTGGTATTATTTCAAAATTCTATGGCTAAGGCTAAAAAGAAATTAACACCTTCTGCAAACAAGAAGGATTATTACAAGGGAAATCTCTCCGCCCCTCTTGTACTTGTAGTATATGGGGACTTTGAATGTGACGACACAAAAGCGGCTCTCCCGATTATCGAAAAACTGAGAAAAGATTTTGGAGATAAACTCTTATTTGTATTTAGACATTTTCCTTTAACAGATGTAAAAAATATTCACCCTCACGCGAATCAATCTCATGTTGCATCGGAAATAGCTGCGGAAAAAGGTAAATTTTGGGAAATGTACGAAAAGCTTTTTAAATACCAAACCAAACTCGAAAGAACTGATTTTGCCAAATATTTAAATGCGATTGGTGTAAAAATACCATGGGAAGAATTTGAAGAGCAAATGAAACTTCCAAAATATTGGGACAAAGTAAAACAAACGGTTAAAAATGGGGTTAAAAACGGAGTTACCGGAACACCAAGGTTTTTTATAAACGGCTCTCTTTATCAAGGAGAGGAAACATATTCCGCGCTTAAAAAAGCTCTTCAATCTTCAAAAAATAAATAAGTTTACTATTTTACAAAACTATTATTTCTTTTTAGAGATAAAATATTCTTCTTTTGGTAATTTTTCTAAAGAGTCCAAAATCCACTTCACATCTTTTTTTTGGGAAACGTGTTGACTGATTGCTCTTATTTTTTGATCCATTACAGAAGATACATCTACAACTTTATTTATTTCTGATTTTTTATATCCCGGCGGGAAATAAATATAATAATCTTTTAGCAACTCCCTTTCTTTCTCATCAATAACTTTGTACCAGATTTCTTTGGTATCCGGTGATTTTTCAAAAACAAAACTACTTACCATAGAAATGAATACATGGTCTATGTGGCCGGATATACCCCGTGGTTCTTGAGTTATAATAACCTCCGGATTTAATTTATCGACTATTGCTTTTATTTTCCCCGCAACTTCGTGATAAATATTATTTCTTAATTCTCCATCGGGATAATTTAGAAAAAACACTTCTTTAATCCCTAAAACATTTGCCGATGCTTCTAATTCTTCCTGACGGATCTTTCCTAAATTTGGATCGGATTTTCCGGTTGCGGCGTCTCCGTTTGTTGCGCAGATTAGATATACATTGCTATCTTTTGAAAGTAACGCCAAAGTTCCGCTTGGACCGAATGCTTCATCGTCGGGGTGGGCAAAAATTCCAATTACTGTTTTCATATTTTATAATTCTACATCGTGACCTTTATATTGTCTAAGTTTTGGAACAACCATGGCAACAAAAAATGTAAATGCAACCGTTGCAACTCCACCCAAAGCAACAGATAAAGGAGTCCCGAAAATACTGGCCGCAATTCCTGCTTCTGTTTCCCCAAGATACGGGCCACCGATAAAAAAATTCATATTTATTGCCGTCATTCTGCCTCTCATTTCATTAGGCGTTCTCATTTGTCTTATTGTGTTTCTAATAACAGCACTTACCGTGTCTGCTGCCCCGGATAATGCCAAAAACAGAAGAGAAAAAATAAATATTTTTGAAAATCCAAATCCAACAGTTGCCAATCCGTATAAAAAAACCGCAATCAAAAGTGTTCTACCTTGATTGTTTAAAGAATTTTTGGCAGAAAGAACAATGCCTGTAATTAATGCCCCAACAGCGGGTGCAGCGTATAAAAGACCCAAGCCTCTTGGCCCAACCATTAAAATATCTTTTGCAAAAATCGGCATTAAAGTTGTACTCGACGCAAAAAATGTAGCAAAAAAATCAACTAACATTGTTGAATAAATTAAAGGAGTTTTAAAAACAAAATGCAAACCTTCTTTTATTGACGCGAGATTAAACGGAATTTTTGATTCCATTGCACGGTGTTCAAAATGTAAAAATAATAAAACTGTAAAACTGAAAAGAAAACCTATAACACTGCCAAAATAAACACTTTGCACTCCGGTAAGAGCAATAAGAAGTCCCGCAATAGTCGGGCCAAGAATTACTGTTATTTGCCATGTTGTATTCATAATTGTTATCGCGTTAAGTAAATGTTCCTTTGGAACAAGAAGGGGAAACATGGCTTGTCTTGCAGGCAGACTAAAAACCGCGACAACAGAATTTAGCGCAAAAACCCCGTAAAGAACAGACGGGGAAACGGTATGTGTAAGAGTTGTTAAAAGAAGTATCAGGGAATTTGCTGCCAGTATGACCTGCGTAATTGTTAATACCTGTTTTTTATTAAATCTGTCAACCAAAGTACCGCCTATTAAGGAAAAGGATAAAATAGGTAAAAAGCCGCTTAACCCCAAAAGTCCTAAAGAAATGGCTGAATGAGTAAGCTCGTACATATGCCAATTAATTGCGACAATCTGCATCTGATTTGTAGTATGGGCAACAAATAAAGAAAGCATTAAAAGCCTGATTGCGGGAAATTTTAAAGCACTAAAAGGAGATCTAGATTTGTCCATTGGAGATATATATTGTAGCAATTCTCCATTATGTTTTCAATTAAAGCCCTATGGATTATGTTTTATCAATGCATTAACATTAACCAATGCGAATTGAAACCCCTCTTAGAGGAATTGTTGAACATAACAGGCCGCAATATTACGATGTTTTAGTTGTACTTGGAGGAAACATTCGTTATGAAAACGGAGTTTATAGAAGTACTGATTGGTCTATTGGTCCCGAAAAAAGTAGAGGCGGTCATTGGAGAATAAAAGCAGCCGCAGAACTTGTTAGACAAGGCAAAGTTGGAAAAATAATTTTTTCTACAGGAATTACTCACTCTGATCCTTTTGCCCCATCCGAGGCAGAAGTAATGTACCGGGAGTTTTTGGGTGAATTCCCTGATTCTGAACAACTGAAAAATATTCCTATTGAACTTGAAATCGGCTCTTTAAGCACAACTGAGAATGCAAACAGAACAGTAGGCTTATTGAAAGGAGATTTCTATAAATCAGACCAAGTAATAGGAATTTTAACCAGCAGCTACCATTTACCCAGAGCTAGATTAATGTTTGCAAAAGAGTTTGAAACTCAAAAACTTGATAAATCCATTGCACTTGTTTCTGCTGAGAAAATTTTACTTGAGGCAGAAAAATCAGGAAGAGCCTCTAGTGAAATAGAAAACATAATTAGAGCTGTTTATACAGCTAAAGAGATGCAAGGAAGAATCCTAAACGAAAGAAGGGGGATTAGAGACTTTTTAAACAATGATTACCATCCACTTCCACCGGGATAATTATGCTTGGGCAACTTGATCTTCTGTTAAGCGGAATAATCCCTCATCAAGTCTTTTTTGGTCTAAGAAATGCGAAATGAATCCAACGCTTCGTGACA
>JANWKV010000028.1 GCA_025451195.1 Candidatus Microgenomates bacterium
CAAGAAAATTTTCATACAGGGGAATTTCTACGGAAATAGCGTTAAAATATTTATAAATATCAAGTTGTTTTAGTTGATAAATAAGTGATTCTTTATTTTTCCTCAAAGTAACTAAATACAATAAATGTTTTCTTTTTAAATTTATAAGAATGTCTTTTACATTAGGAAAAAGAGAATCTAAAGACAGGCTTACGGGGTCTTCGATCAGTAATGTGAATTTTTTTATGAAACCTGTTTTATGCCTTTTATTTATTTGGCTTTTTTTAATAATAATTCCTATATCCTCGCCGTTTCTTTTATTTCTCCAATATTCACCACCGATAAGGGGTTTGCCTTCAAAATAATCTACGCATTTTTTATAAACTGCGTAATGCTTTTTTCTTATGTTTAACAGTGTTCCGTCTAAATCTAGGAAAATATTCATCTGAAAAGTTATTTTTTGGGAAACAGACGCTCTTTAATCATTGAAGTAAGCATATGCTGCCCTTCTTTAAATATATTAAACCTTGACGACCTAATTTTTAGATTGTTTATATCAAATTTTATTGGTATTTCTTGCATTTTCAGATTAAATTTCTCCCCATAAATAGCGATTTGAGCAGTAAAAAAAGCGTTATCTGCGCTGCAAAGAGAAATAATTTTACTAATAGAATCTTTCTTTAGGAATACCGTTCCTTGAGTGTCCTTTATTGATACTCTAAAAAAAAGCCTCAGCAGATATCTGTACACAATAGAAACCAATTTTCTCTCCCAGGAAGAGTAAACAACAGAGTCAGGTAGTGCTTTTGATCCGTAAATAATATCATATTTATCCCACAAATTTATTGCTCTTTTTATGTCGCTAAAACCAAAGGGCAAATCAATTGCGCCCAAAATAATATGCTTGCCTTTCGCTTGTTTTATCCCCAGCTTATAAGCCAAACCAAGACCCTTTTTTTTTAAATAATAAACACTAACTGCTTTATGTTTTACTTTTTGAAGTATTTTTTTTGTTTTGTCTGTACTCCCGTTTTCTATAATAATTATCTCATAACCTTTTTCTCCAAAAAATTTTGTTAATCCCGAGTTTATTTTTTCAAGAGACGATATTAGAATTTTTTCTTCATTATATACAGGAATGCAAAAAGAAACAGTTTTCATAATCTGATTGAAAAATCACTTAGGTTTGCTACAATACTGCCACTCAGAAGCATTAAAAGCAAGAGAAGTATACCAGTTATACTTGATTTTGAAAAAGACGGTGAAATCGAAATCAAGTAATCGGGTATTACACACTATTTGCAAACCTGAATTAGCTGAGTATATAAATTATGAATGTTGCAGTAATCGGGGTAGGAAATATGGGTCGGCATCACGCGAGAGTTTATAGTGAGCTTTCCGGCGTAAAGTTAATTGCCGTTTGCGATATAAATAAAATCGCAGGCGAGCAAATTGCCAAAAAATACCATACAAAATATTATGACAATTTTCTGGAGATGTTTAAAAAAGAGAAAGTAGAGGCAGTTTCAATTTGCGTTCCAACTTCAGCACACTTTATTGTTGCAAAAAAATGCTTGTCGATTAAAAAACATATACTTTTGGAAAAACCTATTACAAAAAGCGTGCGCGAAGGAAACGAACTTTTACTTTTAGCAAAAAAACAAAAAGTAAGTTTACTGGTTGGCCACATAGAAAGACACAATCCTGCTGTTAAAGAAGCTAAGGAAATGATTGATAAAAAAGAGTTGGGAGAAATCATTGCAATTATGACAAGAAGGGTTGGAGGGTTTCCACCGCAAATTCATGACGTAAATATTGCCGTAGATTTGGCAATACACGATATAGACATAGTTAATTTTTTTTTGGATGGATTGCCAAATGAAATTTCTGTTAATAAGCAAAGGTATCTTATCCAAAATCATGAAGATGCGGTAGAATTTTTTCTAAAATATAAAAAGGCTTCGGCATATATTCAGGCAAACTGGATTAGTCCTGTTAAAATCAGAAAACTAAACATCACCGGTACGAAAGGCTATCTTGAGCTCGACTATATAACCCAAAAAATTGACTTTTACAAAAGCAATTATAGCAAACTTAAATCAACTTCTAAAAACTTTTCCGACTATATTCTCTCTTTTTCCAATCCGGACAGAATAAATGTTCCGGTGCTAAAAAAAGAGCCCTTAAGAGAAGAGCTTTTATATTTTGTCACCAATATCGCAAGTGGAAAATTAATTTATTCAGATTTTGCTTTGGAAGCTTTAAAAATTGCCCTACATACTTAATATGAAACGCATTCTTGTAACCGGAGCAGGAGGCTCTGCGGCTTTCAATTTTATTACCTCACTTCGTTTGGCAAAAGAAAAATTTTATATAGTAGGAACCGATGTAAAGCCATTTTTTCTGGAACTTTCTGATTGTCAAAAAAAATACATCATTCCTCCTGTAAGTAGCAATTTGTACCTTTCTAAATTAAACGCAATAATAAAAAAAGAGAGAATTGATTTTGTTCATCCCCAGCCAGACCCTGAAGTTTTGTTTTTATCCCGAAACAGAGAGAAAGTAGCGGCAAATCTTTTCCTGCCTGACAAACAAACAATCGAATATTGCCAAAATAAAATCGGGCTCATCAAACTTTTAGAAAGCAACGGTGTGCCAACAGGAGAAACCTATGAGGTCCTTTCATTTTTAGAACTTAAAAGGAATATAAAAAAACTTTTCTTAAGAAATAAAAAAGTTTGGGTCCGCGCAATAAGAGGCGCAGGATCAAAAGCCAGCCTGCCTGTTGCAACATTTGAACAAGCAAAAGCGTGGATATCTTATTGGAAACAGATGAAAGGATTAGATATAGACGAATTTATGATTTCAGAATTTTTACCCGGAAAAGAATTTGCATTCCAAAGTATTTGGAATAGAGGAAAACTTATTACATCTCAAGCCAGGGAGCGGATAGAATATATTTTTGGCAACCTTACTCCAAGTGGACAAACTTCTTCACCTTCGGTTGCAAAAACGGTTTGGAGAAAAGATGTAAACGCAATATCCACCAAGGCTATTCTGGCGGTAGACAAAAATGCTACAGGAGTTTTTTGCGTAGACTTAAAGGAAAATAAAAAGGGAATTCCGTGTATTACAGAAATAAATGCAGGAAGGTTTTTTACAACCAGTAATTTCTTGGCTGCCGCAGGAATTAACATGCCTTACTTTTACCTTAAACTTGCTTTCGGAGAAAATCCGCCGGAAATTAAACAATATAATCCTTTGCCCAAAAATCTATATTGGATCCGAATGATCGATATGGGATACAAATTGGTAAAAAATAAATGGGAAAGCAAAAAAATATGAGATTGCAGAAGAAAGAATTAAAAAAATATTACGATAGCAAAGCAAGGCATATAGATGAACTTACCGCAACTTATAAAAATAAAAACCTTTATAAGAATTTTTTTTACAAAACCAGGTTCTCAAACGTTATAAAAGCGCTGCAGCCTAAAAAAGGGGAAAAAATTTTAGACATCGGGTGCGGCATAGGATTCTATGCAAATTACATTGCAAAAACAGGAGCTAAAACTTATGGAATTGATATGTCTTCGGAATATATTAAACAAGCAAAAAAATACGCTAAATTCAAAATAAATTTTAAAGTTGCAGATGCAAACAAGCTTCCTTTTAAAAATGGTTTTTTTGATAAAGTTCTTATGACGGAAGTTCTTGAGCATATTCCTGATTATAAAAAGGCGCTTACCCAACTTTGCCGCGTGTTAAGAAAGGGGGGAAAGCTGTTATAACAACACCTCAAAAAAATTCCTATATGAATATCTCATATTCTGTAAAAAGATCACTTAAACATTATACATTTAACGAGCATGTTATTGAATTGGATAGAAATAGTTTTTTCTCTTTGCTTTCCAAATTTTTTCTGGTTGAAAATATTATTTATGCAAACTACTTTGCCCCTTTCCCTCTTGATGAAATTTTTGTTAAATTTCCCATGCTAACATTCCTTGTCAAAAAATTAGATTTTTTACTTTCAAAAACACCTATTGTAAATAAAATGGGTTGGACTATGATTGCAACAGTAAGAAAGGTATGATTAACGTTTCTCGTCCATACATAGGTATAAAAGAAAAAAAAGCGGTGCTTGAGGTGCTGACATCCGGAAATTTGGCTCAAGGTGAAAAAGTGGAAGAGTTTGAAATAAATTTTGCCAAGTATATAGGCACAAAATTTGCAATAGCTACGTCTAATGGAACTACTGCCTTATTTTTGGCTCTTTCTGCTTTGGGAATTGGAAAAGGAGATGAGGTGATTACAACATCATTTAGTTTTATTGCATCAGCAAATGCTATATTATTTACCGGCGCAAAACCCGTATTTGTAGATATAGAAAGCGATTCGTTTAACCTAAACCCTTCACTAATTGAAAAAAAGATTTCAAAAAAAACAAAGGCAATTTTACCTGTCCATTTATACGGATTACCTGCCAATATGAAAGAAATAAAAAAGATTGCAAAAAAACATAATCTTTTTGTCATAGAAGACGCATGCCAAGCTCATGGCGCAACAATTGACGGAAAGAAAGCAGGATCTATAGGGATAGCAGGATGTTTTTCATTTTACGCAACAAAAAATATGACAACTGGAGAAGGAGGTATGATAACTACAAATAACCCCGGGATTGCAAAGAAAGTAAAACTACTAAGACAACACGGTATGGAAAAACGTTATCATCACAAAATTTTAGGATACAATTTTCGCATGATGGACATTACCGCGGCCCTTGGGATAGAACAGCTAAAGCTTTTAGACGAACGTAATAAAATCAGACAAAGCAACGCGGCATTTTTAACTAAAGAACTGTCAAAAATAGGCAATATCCAAACCCCAAAATTTGATAAAACCTTAACCCATGTTTTTAATCAATATACAATAAGGGTTAAAAAAGACTTTCCGCTTTCTAGAAACGGGCTTATCCGGTTTTTTGCAAGTAACGGTATAGGAACAGGTATTTATTACCCGATACCAATTCACAAACAGCAGGTTTACAAAAACTTGGGATACAGAATTCGGTTGCCCGTAACGGAAAAATTGTCAAAAGAGGTTGTTTCGCTTCCAATTCATCCGCAAGTTACAAAAGCAAATCTAAGAAGAATTGTTCAAATATTTCTTAAAGCAAACAAAAAGTCCGATTAGAATCAGGCTTACGACTGTTATTAACTCCGACAACTTCCGGCTTGGCAGGTCATTAAATTTTACTTCTATAACATGTATCCCTTTAGATGCAGAAAAAAACATAACCCCCGGATGGATTTTATTTTTGTAATCAATTGCAATTTTCCTGTTGTCTACAAAAATTTCCCACCCCGGAAAAAACCATGTATTTTCCTCAAACTTTGCCTGCTTTTGCACATTAACCTTATAAATATGTTCCGTGTTTGTTCTAGCCAATTCTTTGATATTTGCCATGCCGCTAACGAGCTCTAAATGGTTTTTTGGTATTGTTTTTTCCCAGATACCGTTATTTTTATAATTTATCCATTTTGGGTCACCTAAAAGTGCCAATCCTTCCTGCACGCGTGTACTTTGCGGCAAATTCTTAATAAGAAAGCTATCGGAGACATTAACCATCCCTCTGTTTCCCCAATTTAAAATCGTTACACCGAG
>JANWKV010000029.1 GCA_025451195.1 Candidatus Microgenomates bacterium
CCTGCAACTCTTCTTCCAGTTTTTTTATTACTTCTTTTTGATATTTTTGTTTTAAATCACTCATGGCTTTATATTTCTTTATTACACTTCCTGCAAATTCTTACTTTTTTATCTCCTCCTTTGGAGGATTCGATTTTATATCCGACTCGTGTTTGTTTTTTACACTTCGGACAAAGTAATGCAACATTTTCCGTGTGCAATGGCTTTGTAATTGTTATAATTTGCGATTTTTCGTTTTGCGTTCTGGCTTTGATATGTCTTTTGTATTCATTTATTCCGGGAATTAATATAAGGTCTTTTTTTGAAAAAATTTTTTCAATTTTTCCTTTTTTACCCTTATCTTTTCCTTTAACAATTTTTACTTCGTCTCCTTTTATTAATTTCATATTTTATAAAACCTCTATTGCCATGCTGGCAATTTTATTAAATCCTCTATCTCTAACTTCTCTTGCAATGGGCCCAAAAATACGTGTCCCTCTTGGATTTTTATCTTTTGCGTTATCTATAACAACACCCGCATTATCCGAAAATTTAATATAGCTGCTATCTTTTCTTTTTGTTTCTTTTCTTGTCCTAACAACAACGACTTTTACTATTTCCCCTGTTTTGACCTGTCCAGTTGGTATAGCCTGTTTGACAACGCAGTTTAGAACGTCTCCTAAATATCCAAACTTCCGCTTTGACCCTCCAAAAATATGGATTACCTGCAAAACTTTGGCACCCGAGTTATCCGCAACTTTTAACATTGTTCTGTGTTGAATCATATTATTTTGCTTGCTCCAATTTTGTTATCTTAAAATATTTATTTTTAGATATTGGTCGAGTCTCTGTAATATTAACAACATCTCCAGTTTTTGGAGTAAAGTCTCCGGTGTCTGCTGCATATTTTTTACTTACAGTTAAAATTTTTCTGTATAAAGGATGCCGTGTTTTCCGCACAATCTCTATGATTGCCGTTTTTTGCTGTTTTACAGATATTACTTTTCCCTTAAGAGTTTTTTTCATAATTAAACTTGTTTCTCATGACCCTGACTTTTTGAAGCACCATCTGTTAACTGGACAAGCCTTAGTGCCGTTAAAAGTCTGGCAATCTCCTTTCTTTTCAAAGACAAAGACGACGTGTTTTTAAGCTTTCTTTGAGCTTGATCCATTTCAAGTGCAAAAAGTTCTGTTTTTGCTTTTTTGATCTGGGCGTAAAGCTCCAGTGCCTTACTGTTTTCCTTAATTTCTTCTTTTTTAGTTTTTTTGTTTGCCATAGTTCTATAACTTTTCAACAATTCTTGTTTTCACCGGTAACTTATATGCCGCAAGCCTTAGGGCCTGAAATGCTATTTCTTTTGAAATACCCCCCATTTCAAAAAGAACTCTTCCTGCTTTAACAGGCGCAACGTATTCAAAAACATCTCCTTTACCGGATCCCATTCTTACTTCCGGTGGCTTTTTAGTAATCGGTTTGTCCGGAAATATTCTGATCCAGACTCTTCCGCCTCTTGCCGTAAAATGGGTTATCGCACGCCTTGCTGCTTCTATTTGTCTACTTGTAATTTGTGCCATTCCTAAGGCAACCAAACCAAATTCGCCAAAGGAAATTCTTGTCCCGGCATGGGCTGTCCCTTTCATCATTCCTCTTTGTACTTTTCTGTATTTAACTCTTTTTGGTACTAACATATTTGCTAAACGTTTCTATCTCCCACATTAATCCAAACTTTAACTCCAATGTATCCTTTTTTAGTAAGGCATGGCACGCTACTATACTGAATATTTTCCCTTATTGTTGATAGTGGCACAGTGCCAATATTAATTTTTTCACGTCTTCCAATCTCTGCTCCTGCAATTCTTCCGGCCAGTAAAATCTTTACTCCCTTAGCACCGGCCTGCATAACTCTTTCCGCGTTTTGATTTAGCACTCTTTTAAAGGGCAACCTTTTTGCAAGTTGTTCGGAAATATTTTTTGCGACCAGATACGCATCTAAATTCGGCTCCTTAACAGCTTCAACTCTGATGTCTATTTTTGGTAAATTTTTCCCTGTTTTTTTAGGATCATGTTTTGCAAAAACATCCAGAACAAATTTCTTTACATCATCAAGGCCTGTCCCTGCCCGTCCAATAACCATTCCCGGCCTTGAAACAAAGAGTAAAATTTTAATGCTATTTATAGACCTCTCTATTTCGACCCGTGCAATGCCTGCCATTCTTAACCTTTCCATTAGGGCCATCCGAAGAGCATAATCTTCCAAAACAATGTTTTTGTAATCTTTATTACTAAACCACCGGCTCTGCCAGTTAAAAACCGGTCCAAGACGTAGTATTAACGGATTAATCTTTTTTCCCATCTTTTTCCTCCTTCTTTCCCCCTGTGGCTTTAGCCAAAGCGGATTTATTTTCTTCAACTGATTTCATTTCTTTTTTTTCTTCTTTTGATCTTAAAATTACCTTTATATGACTTCCTCTTTTTTTGTATGGATGCACTCTTCCTCTTGTTGACGGTCTGAATCTTTTTAGAAACGGGCTTTCAAAAACTTCAAGCGCATCAATTACCAAATCTTCTTCTGCCAATTTAGAATTATTAACCGCATTTGCAACCGCACTTTTTATTGTTTTTGATAATACCCCTGCCCCTCTTTTATCAATTAAGGAAAGCGCGGAAATTGCATCTTTCGCAGACATATTTCTGATTGCGTCCGCAACAAGTCTAACTTTTCTTGTACTTACTCTAACCGATTTTGCTGTTGCTGATACTTTATTCATTTTTTTTAAATTTTATTTTTGTGATTATGTCTTACTTATTTCTCTTGCCACAACTCTTCCGTGTCCTCTAAATGTACGTGTATGGGAAAATTCCCCAAGCCTGTGTCCAACCATAGATTCGGTTACAAAAACACTGACAAAAATTCTCCCGTTGTGGACTCCGAATGTGTGTCCGACAAATTCCGGTGGAATTTGGCAAGCTCTTGCCCATGTTTTTAAAACACTCTTGTCGCCTGTTTGTTTTTGTTTTTGGACTTTTTTCATTAACTTTTCGTCAATGTATGGTCCTTTTTTTGAACTTCTGCTCATATTTATTTCTTCTTCCTTCTACTAACTATATACTTATCCGAATATTTATTTGGTCTTCTTCTATTTCCAACTGCCGCACGCCCTGCATAAGTTTTTGGAGTTGACATACCAATTCCGCTTCTTCCTTCTCCTCCTCCGTGAGGATGGGATCTTGGGTTCATTGCAACTCCTCTTACGGACGGCCTGATTCCCATATGTCTTTTTGCTCCTGCTTTTTTCCAGGTTCTGTCTTTCCAGGTAATATTTCCAACCTGACCGATTGTTGCTTTAGACGCCGCCAAAATCCTTCTGATTTCTCCAGACGGCATTTTTATCTGGACAAAATTCCCTTCACCTGCCGCAACTGTTACTCCTACTCCTGCCCCTCTTGCAATTTGCCCACCTTTACCGGGAGTCAGCTCAACATTATGCACAACTGTTCCCATCGGGATTTTAGAAAGCGGAAGAGTATTACCTGCCTTTATGTCTGCATTTTCTCCGCTGATAATTTTGTCACCTGTTTTCAATCCGACCGGACAAAGAATATATCTTTTTTCCCCATCCTGATACTGAACGAGTGCAATCTCACAATTTCTATTCGGGTCGTATTCTATTGCAATAACTTTACCTTCCAGGTCTTTATCGCGTTTAAAATCAATAGAGCGCAAAAACTGCTTATTTTCTCCTCCCTGATGACGGACTGCAACCTGACCGGTCGCATCTCTTCCCGAATGTTTTTTTCTAATCTGTTTTAAACGTTTCATATTGTATCAAATTATTACTGTGCTTCAAACAAAGGAATTTTTTCTCCCTCTTTTACAATAACTACCGCCTTCTTAACCGGACTGTTTTTAACCTCAGCCCTTTTAATGCCAACTCTTGTTGACTTACCTTTAATAAGGGTCGTGCTTATCCTTATTACGTGTACGTTAAACATTTTTTCCGTAACCCTTTTTATTGTTTTTTTCTTCGCGCTTCGCGCAACAATGAATGTATATTTACCCTCTCTTGCCAGATTCATTGATTTTTCTGTAATAATTGGTTCTATAATTGTTTTCATATATTTATCTTTATTCCTAATGGATTATTTATCTGTTTTAGCTGATTTGGTATGCTCTTTTGCAAAAACATCAACTGCTTCTTTCATTAAAACTACATTTTTATGCTTTAAAACATCGTATGTATTTAATCTTCCCGCTGTTGTAATTGATACACCTGCCAAGTTTCGCATTGCGCTGTATAAATTGCGCATGTCTTTTGGTAATACAAAAATTGTACTTCTTTTTTCTTCGGAAATTCCCCAATTTTTAAAAGCTTTAGCAAACTCTTTTGTTTTTTTATCCAACTTTTCAATCCCCGCTACAACTTTTATTTCTCCGTCTTTAATTTTTTCAGACATTGCCGAAGCAAATGCCGCTACTTTCATTTTCTTTGGCATTGAAAGATTGTATTCTTTTGGTTTTGGTCCATGGGCTACTCCTCCTTTAACAAAAAGCGGGGCGCGGATACCGCCATGGCGAGCTCTTCCTGTCCCTTTTTGTCTGTAGATTTTTCTGGTTGAGCCGTCAACTTCTCCCCGGGTTTTTATAGAAACTGTACCCTGCCTTTGATTAACAAGATACACTCTTACGGCTTGAGCAATTAATTGCTTGTTTATTTTAGCTCCGAAAACTTCTCTTGGAAGAGTAATTTTTCCAACTGCTTTACCAAAACTATCCAAAACATCTACCGAAAGGCTGACATTTTTTGTCTCCATTGCCTTACTAGATGGTTTTACAATCTGTTTTTGCTTTTTCTCAATTTTTGCAGTTAATTTTACAACAGCCTTCTTTGCAACTGGTTTTTTCTCAACCTTTACGGTTTTTTTAACTTTGCTGACACTTTTAACTGTTTTTTTCAAAACTTTTGGCATAAAATTACTCCTTTATTTTAATTTCTACTTCTTCTTTTTTTGAATCTTCTTTTGTTTCGTTTTTAACTTCTTTCTGTTTTGGTTCTGATTTTATTTCTTCTTTTGCATCTGATTGTACTTGAACTTCAGTTTTTACTTCCTCTTTAATATCTGACTGAACTTTCGCTTCAGGTTTAATTTCTTGCATAGGAATATCTACCGTTTCTTCTACCTTTGAAGCGTTTGTCTCTTTAGACTCATTTGATGCCTCTTTAAGAATTGCCACATGTTTTTTATTTTTTCCAACCTTTTTAATAACAATGTATGTGCCCACAATTCCAGGAACCAAACCTTTAATCAAAACTCCATCTGTTGTTACGTCTATAATTTCCAGATTCTTAAGTGTGACAGTTTCGTTTCCCATTTTTCCGGCCATTCTTTTGCCTTTGTAGACTCTTCCGGGTGTTGTTGTTTGACCAATAGACCCTGGAGCTCTTTCCCTGTCTGATTGACCGTGAGTTCTGGGACCACCCTTAAAGTGATGCCTTTTTACTACCCCCGCAAAACCTTTACCCTTAGATTTACCTGTTACATCAACTAAATCTCCTGCTTCCAAAACTGCGCTAACCGCCACCATATCCCCCAACTTTGGTAATTCTTCAATTATTGCGTCTTTTGGAAATCTTACCTCCCGCAAAAAATTAGGGGCGTAGTCTAAATTCGCCCCTTTTTTGCTGTGTCCTTTTTGCGGCTTTGTTGCGTGCTTTTTTTGTCCCTGTCCGATTTGGACCGCAACGTAGCCGTTTTTATCCATTGTTTTAATTTGAAGCACAGGATTATCCTTAACCTCAACAATAGTTACAGGTACTCTTGTACCGTCTGTTAAAAATTTCTGAGTTTGTCCTTGTTTTTTTCCGAGTATTGCGAACATAATTTGTTTAGAACCGAGTGGATTTTAGACAACAAAAAAGTGGCACTCGGCCACCTATTTCTTTTTCAGAAATGAAGTCCGAAGCTACGTTTTTAAGTCACCTCCAAGCACGGGATGGATCATTGTTGCAATTGTATCAAATAGCCACAATTCACGCAAGGGGGACAGGTTCATAAAAAACATCTTGCAAAAATTTAAAAAGTATTGAATACTGGATATATGAGGAAATCCAAAAAGAAAGTTCATCATAAAATCCATCACCACAAAAAAAGTAATAGTCTTATTAGGAGATTTAAGCAATTCCGCGTTCACCACCGTATAGCTTTTTATATTATTGGGGCACTGGGGGTAATATTTGTATGGAGAGGAGTTTGGACAATAATTGATAATACTCCTATTTTTAGCGACCCTTTTGCATCACTGAGTATTGGGGTTGGTCTTGCGGTTGCCGGGGGGCTCTTCTTCGAATTAGCATAATCGATATAACTCCATTTTGGTGTACTGTTCATAAACCCGTTTGATTGTAATCATCTTATTTCTTATTTATTCACTCGCTTGATAGGTTATGCTCTCTGCTTTTGTTGTAAGATTTGCCTTTATGAGTTGTTCATATTTTTTAGGGTTAGGGATATTATAGAGTATTATTTTCTCCTTTATTGCAGGATTATGAATTTCAATAGAACCAAAATTAAAAAGTTTGCCCAAAAAACCTTGCTCGTATTCGATTTCGTGCATGTGAGCACAAGAAAATACTTTTTCATGCGTATGAAATATACCTGTATGGAATTTAATTTCCGTTTTGCCAATTTCATATGCGGTACTTATCCAGTTGAGTGCAATACGAGCTATAATGATAACCCTAATCGTACTTAAAAGTAGGAATACAATAAAATAGTACGGGATAAGACCTAATTTTATATGCGCCGGGAGGTTAAAGTAGATCTCTGGCAAACGAATGACTGCATGAATACCATCAAAAAGAATCTCAAGAATAATAATTTTTGTAACGAGAAAAAAGATACTCTGATGCAATACAAGTGTGTCTTGTAGAAAAAATTCGTCTTGTAAATTATCAGATCCTTTTTGCATACAATATACTCGTAACTGTATTATATCAGTACTTACGCAGTAATGTGGGTAAATTTCACTACTTAGCCACTAAAAATACTCAATGAAGGTTTTGTACCTAGGTTAGCGAGAGGACCTCTGAAGTTATATTTTTGCAGGCAATAGAATCATTGTTCGTTTCAGGCAGAGAAACAATGAATCGTAGATGATCCTCCTTTTGCTTTCATACCAAGTTATTCCTTCTTCCAATCGCTTCTTTTCTAAAGCGAGAAAAGAAAGAAGACTGCAAAATATATGATTCTCTGACTTCTTTTTGATCGTGCCTGACAATTTGCAATTCCAGCAGTTTGTTTTAAATTTGTGTGACATCCCTCCACCTACCACCGTCTGACAAACGCCTGCTGCATATCAGATTCTGAAAGTCAGGTTCGTTTAGGTTGCAATCAAAAATTGACAATAGAGTTACTTTTGTGTACTTTCTTACCTTCAAACTCCTGCCTAGATTAAAAGCATAACAAAAAAACTACAAGTCAATCATTTTGTGAATTCTGAATGTAAAGGAAATTGAAATCAGGTAAATCTACATCCTGATTTCCACATCTACTCCGGCAGGGAGCTCTAAATGAGTGAGGGAATCGATTGTTTTTTCTGTTGGGGAGACAATATCAATAAGCCTCTTATGAATTCTTATTTCAAAATGGTCTCTTGCGTCTTTATCTATAAACGGGGATTTATTGATTGCGTAAGTAGTTTTCTCTGTTGGCAGGGGTACTGGTCCCACGACTTTTGCACCGGTACGGATTGCCGTATCCAAAATTTGCTGACAACACGAGTCAATAACCCGTGCATCGTAACTTTTTAGTCTAACTCTAATTCTTCCTTTAGGCATAAGCAATTTTGATTATATCACACAGTGCAAAGTCAAAGAGCTATTATCTACCCTTCGATAAACTCAGGGCGATAAAAAACCGCCTTTCGGCGGATTAGTTAAAGCAGTTAATGCTTTTAAGCAATTATCTTTGTAATAACTCCGGCACCAACTGTTTTTCCACCTTCACGGATAGCAAATCTTAAACCGTCTTCCAAAGCAACAGGCACAATAAGTTTAACTGTCATCTTTGTGTTATCTCCAGGCATAACCATTTCTACGCCACTTGGTAAAGTAACATTACCTGTAACATCTGTTGTTCGAATATAAAACTGTGGTCTGTATCCTGTAAAGAATGGTGTGTGGCGTCCGCCTTCTTCTTTTGCCAAAATATATACTTCTGCTTCAAATTCCGTATGTGGAGTTATTGAGCCTGGTTTTGCCAAAACTTGTCCTCTTTCTACCTGATGTTTTTCAATTCCCCGGACCAAAAGCCCAACATTGTCTCCTGCCATACCCTCATCAAGTTGTTTTCTAAACATCTCAACTCCGGTTACAACTGTTTGTTGTGTTGCTTTCATTCCTACAATCTCAACATTATCGTTAATTTTGACAATTCCTCTTTCAATTCTTCCTGTAACAACTGTTCCCCGTCCTTTAATTGAGAAAACATCTTCAACCGGCATCAAGAATGGCTTGTCTGTATCTCTGACCGGTGTTGGAATGTAGGAATCAACCGCATCCATAAGTTCCATGATTTTCTTTTCGTATTCTGCATCACCTTCCAAGGCTTTTAATGAAGAACCCCGGATAATTGGTACATCGTTTCCGGGATATTGGTATTTGGTTAAAAGTTCTCGAACTTCCATTTCGACTAAATCAAGAAGTTCGGCATCTTGCACCATGTCGCATTTGTTAAGATAAACAACAATTGCCGGTACTCCAACCTGTCGAGCCAAGAGAATATGTTCCCTGGTTTGTGGCATTGGTCCATCCGGCGCGGAAACAACTAAAATTGCTCCATCCATTTGGGCTGCTCCTGTAATCATATTTTTGATGTAATCCGCGTGACCTGGAGCATCAATGTGGGCATAATGCCTTTTGTCTGTTTCGTATTCAATGTGGGAAATGTTGATTGTAACTCCTCTTGCTCTTTCTTCCGGTGCATTATCAATGTCTTCGTATTTTTTAGCGGTTGCTAATCCTTTTTTTGCCAATACTGTGGCAATTGCTGCAGTTGTTGTTGTTTTACCGTGATCTACGTGACCGATGGTCCCGATATTAAGATGTGGTTTATTTCGAATAAATTTGTCAGCCATATTTTAAAAATTAAAACTAAAAGAAATGTCCCAAATAATTTGAGACTAAATGAATGATACAACAATTCTTTTTTTCCGTCAATACCCTAAATTATATTTTTACGGAATTAATTTAAAACTATTGTATAATTAGTAGAATAACATTATGCAATTATTAAGACCCTTGCGTTGGGATGATTACGAATTACTTGACTGCGGAGAAAGTTTTCGGCTTGAAAGATTTGGAAAATATATTTTGTCGCGGCCGGACCCGCAAATTATTTGGAAAAAAAAATTACCGGAAAGTGAGTGGCAAAAAGCTGATGCAGTATATGAGCGGACAACAGAAGATAAAGGACTTTGGGTTAAAAAAAATCCTAATTTGCCATATAAATGGATTTTAAAATATAAAAATCTTTCTTTCTATGCAAAACTTACGCCTTTTAAACACACAGGCATTTTCCCGGAACAAACAGTTCAATGGGATTTTATTCAGGAAAAGATACTGCAGTCAAAACGCGCTGTTAATATTTTAAACCTTTTTGCTTACACAGGAATTGCGTCCTTGGCTGCTGCTGCCGCGGGCGGCAAAGTAACCCATGTTGACGCAAGCTTCCCCGCAATCGGCTGGGCAAAAGAAAACCAGGATGTTTCGAACTTGAGGGATAAACCAATCCGTTGGATAGAAGACGACTGTTTAAAATTTGTTGGCCGGGAAATTAAACGCGGAGTTAAATACGATGGAATAATTATGGACCCGCCTGCTTTTGGGCACGGACCAGAAGGTCAAATGTGGAAATTTAATAAAGATTTTCCAAAATTATTTGAACTCTGCATGCAAATTTTATCCGGTGACCCATTATTTATTTTAGTAAATGCCTACGCTATTTCTTCTTCACACTTAATGCTTAAAAATGTTTTTGAAGATTTTCTTGGAGACAAAGGGGAAATAAATTCCGGCGAGCTTACTCTTGAAGAAAACAGAAATAATAGACTTCTTTCAACGGGAATATTTGCCAGCTGGTCTTCCAAGTAATTCTGCTGTTAAAATCGTCCAAGGTGCATATATATCCGGATTATCTTTGCAATCTTTAATAAATTCCTCTTTTCCCATCCATTTGTATTTATACATAACATCCATATTAGGAAATACCTTTCTGCTCCAATCTGTAACTAAAACCGAGCAATATTCGTTCTCACATTGCTCTCCATACCTTGCAAAATAATTAAATCCTCCAATACTATCCAAATATCTGGGCGATAAACCCATTTCTGCTTTAAGAGCCCTGCGGGCCGCCTCGTCGTAAGATTCATCATGGTCTTCTAAATGCAGACAGTGGCTTATTGCGGCAACATCCCAGTATTTATCCCACCTTTTATGTTTTCTATATTGTAAAAGAATTTCTCCGCGTCTGTTAAAAACACAAACAACAAAAGCCCTGTGATGGAATCCTTTACCTGTATGGCAAATTTCTTTTTCTTTATACTCACCTAAAAAATTGTCCTTGCTATCAACAAGAAGTAAATATTGTTTATCCATTAAAATAAGTGTTTCTCAATTATTCGCGCTCCATTTGCGGGATAATTTATGATTGTCTTTTGTACTCCTTCTATTTGTTGAGCTAATTTCGAAACTTTCTCCGCATTTTTTTTCTCGCAAATTAAATGAATGTCCTGACCCGTATTTAATGTAAAATATACGGGAATTTCTTCTTTTCTCCATTTTTTGACTTCATGCATAACCCTAAGAGTTGACGGGAGTAAATAAATAAGTGACGGACTGGAAGTTAAATAAATTGCGTGCAACTCAAGAGCTTCTGCTTCGATTAATTCTCCAAGTTTCCGGAAATTTTTTTCTTTTAAATATTTTTTGCAATCAATAATTTTTTGTTTAATGTTTTCCTGACGGACTTTAAAAAATGGACTCGAGACTGCCAACGTATGCCCAGCTGATGAAGGGACTTCTTTTTTTTGTGTACTTGTAACTGCGACAACATCTACTATGTCCCAATAATCCGGTGAATATAAAGAGACCGAATATGAAGTTTCGGACGTTTCTCCGTCAAGCCATTCAACAACTCCATCC
>JANWKV010000030.1 GCA_025451195.1 Candidatus Microgenomates bacterium
AACAAACATAAAGAAGAATCTTTGCCACCACTCCAATTCATATATGCGCGAGTTCTTTTCATAAATTTTCATAAAGATTATATCAGAAGTCTTTATTTGAAGCTAAATTTTGATCGCCAGATGGGACGATTCTACGGAAAATTGACTGAGGTGGAATCTACAGAAATGATTACGAACTCACACAATATTTATTAACAATTAATTAGTGCTCCGCGAGTAGACCTTTTCGCTTCGCTTCAAGGATCTTCGTTCGCTTCGAGATTCGAGCTAAAGCACGTATCTATTCTTGTGAAACTACAAAAAAGCCGAGTCATTAACTCGACTTCTTTTTGCAGCTCCGACGATTAAAAGCTGTGAGAACTTTTTACATTACATCTATTGACACTCTACTAATTTGATGTTCATACTTAAAATAATGGCCAAGCTTTTATTCATTACTGGCTCAATATTATTTGCTTTAGTGATATCGGTTAATATTTCGTTCTTTGTTGCTAGAATTGAAGGGTATATCGAGACGATTAAATGGGGACAATGTTTAGATATATATTATGGTTGTTTTAGAGGATTAATTTCTTTTGCGATAACTATGATAGTTCTTACTCCTGTTTTTACTTATTTATTTTATAAACTTTTAAAGATTATATACAACTATGAAAAAAAATCTTTAAAACTAACAAAAAATAAAAGACTTTTATTATTTACACTTGGAATTATTATCGCTATTCTAATTCTGTCTTATTTAGCCTATCAAATAATGTTAATCTATAATGGCCATTCTTGATTTATTTGTATAATTGGCTCCGCGACTAGGATTCGAACCTAGAACCTTGAAATTACAAGCTCCCTCTAGTTACCTAAAGTCTTGGACTATCTCTTTACCTTTTTTGGAATTCTGAACAAATCAGAAAAACAAATTCAGGCACCGGGTGTATAGTCTCTACACATTTTTCTCTTAATGAGAAGTTAGCTCGGGATTACCCTTCCGAAGCTTTATGCAAAGGAGGGTTTCCCCGAATTAGCCCAGTTATCATCTTAGAATTTCTTCTAAGAGCTGCAAATTTTTACAGTTTCCTGCTCTACCGTTGAGCTATCGCGGAATATTAATTTCCGAACCTATTTTAGCATCAAACACAGCGGAAATCCAGCCCATGATTTTTCTATGGGCAAGAGTATCATAAAAAATAATTGCCCCTATTCCATAACTGTGTAAATTTTTTCTAAATTTTTTAGAACTCTTTTTATTTTTTGCAACATAGGTTTTAAAAAACTTTTCTTTTGGAATTTTGATAGTTTTAGACCAAAATGTTTTTGCTTTTTTTTCATCTAAGCCTTCATGTAACCATATCCTTCCTCTTAAGTTGTCAGTAGAAATTTTTGCATATTTAACAAACCATTTTCTCATAAATTTTAAAAGTTTTGGATCAGCGTTAGCAAACCCACCTTTTCCATCCATTTTTGTTCCTTCTCCCGCATAAAGCATTACTCCAATAATAAATTCTTCTCTTTCTGATAAGCTTCCTATCTCCTTTTTTGCTAAAGCATTCATTTTATTAATTTCTTCTTGTCTTTTTTTACGTTTATTTTCTGCTGCAACAAGAGACCCTTTTTTTTGTCCCATTGATTTGTTTTTTATAAGCCGATGTTTTTGTTTTTCTGTTAACACAATGTCTTTACACCATCTGCTTAATGTATCTTTTGAAACTTGAATTTCTTTTAGAATCTCACTATAGGAATATCCTTGCCTTCTAAGTTGCAAAGCCTTGCTTTTTTCTTTTAATTTCCCAAAATACCCCATGGCTACATAATGAATTACGAACTAAGGAAAGTCAAGTATAAAAGCTTATATACTCTATACAGATTTTAATTGAACTTAGGACCAAGTTATCCTTTGCGATTTAACCTTAAATTGTAGGGGTTTCCAAATTGGGCAACATATTTTTCTGCGTTTATTGTTTTTCCCTGCTGTAATTTTCTATTAATAATATCAATTGCTCTTGCTCTTGAGTATCTAGAAAGCACAACACCAGGAAAATCATGAAGCACAAGAATACTTCCCAAACCAAGCAGTAATGATGCGAGTATCGGACTTACTAAAAAAACAGCTGCCCCTGCTGCAATGTATATGCCGCCAATTCCTACTGTTACCAAATGCTGTCTTTCGCTTCTCCAGGATTTATCTGTTGCATAGTCAACAAGTGATTCCATACTTGTGTCTTGCAAAGTAAGACGTGTTTGCTCGCGTTGTGCCAAAGAAGGATCATTTCTAAAATGGTTTGCGCGATTTCTTCTGCGCATAGATTCCATAAAAGGATGAGGAGTAAATGGTCTACGCGGTCTAATCCATTCTTTAACAAGACGCTGGCCAATCGTATCTGTTGGCTGTGGTTTTAATACAATTTCTTGAAAAGGTAAAGCTCTTCTTTCTCCTGCCATATAGTCTTGTAGTATATCATGCTAAGATTTGTGGCTCAAATAAAAACTCTTGCATTCTTATTTAAGTTTGATTTATAGTATTATTAACACAAATATATGGACCCAAGAGAACCTATTCAACAAGAACCTCATCAATATGCCCACCAGGGTAACAATCATCCTCAAATGCAGGAAAACCCAACGTATAACCAAAAACCAAAGCACAAACAATCAATGGGAATGGATAAAAGTGCACTTTCCCAAAAAGTACAGCAACTTCTTATTTTCCTTTATAGTGCAATTTCTATTATTTTAACAGCAAGGTTTATATTATCTTTAATAGGGGCAAGGATAACAACTCCTTTTGTTAATTTTGTTTACCAGTTTACCTATCCTCTTGTATCCCCATTTGCCAATATGTTTGGGACAACCTTACAAGCAGGACAATACAGAATAGAATTTGAGGATCTGGTTGCGCTTTTGGTTTATGCTTTGGTGTTTATTGGAATTGCGAAATTAATCGGAATTATATTTGATTAATTTGCCTCAAGGTAGTCTCTAAGTTGATGCGCTCTACTTGGATGCCTAAGCTTTCTTAAAGCCTTTGCTTCAATTTGCCTTATTCTTTCCCTTGTAACTGTAAAAAGTTTTCCAACTTCTTCCAGAGTTTTTGGTTTTCCGTCTCTTAGTCCAAACCTTTCTTCCAAAACACGTCTCTCGCGGTCTGAAAGTGATTCCAAAACTTTTTCAACCTGCTCTTTTAACAATTCCCTGCTTGCTTCGTCAAAAAGAGTTGGGCGGGTTGTGTCGTGGATAAAATCTCCCAAGCGGGAATCTTCTTCATCTCCAACTGGAGACTCCAAACTTGCCGGCTCCTGGGAAATTTTAATAATTTCCAAAGCCTTATCAGGATCAATATCCAATACTTTTGCTACTTCTTCCGGTGTTGGCTCCCTGCCTAATTCCTGCATAAGTTTTCTGCTGGCACGCAAAAACCTGTTGATATTTTCAACCATATGCACTGGAATTCTAATTGTACGGGCCTGATCTGCAATTGCCCTGGTTATTGATTGGCGTATCCACCACGTTGCATAGGTTGAAAATTTGTATCCTCTTCTCCAGTCGTATTTTTCAACAGCGCGGATAAGTCCCTGGTTTCCTTCCTGAATTAAGTCCAAAAGCGTTAATCCCCTTCCCACGTATTTTTTTGCAATAGAGACAACAAGTCTTAAATTTGCGGTAATGAGCTGCTGTTTTGCCTTTCTGTCTGCTTTTTCCACTTTTTTTGCCAAATCTATTTCCTGATCAAAGGTTAAAAGCGAAATTCTTCCAATCTCTTTTAGATACATCCTGACAGGATCTGAAACCGTTCCCTCTGTTAAAACAGTGAGTGCTTCAAGCTCTTTTTCCAAAACCTCGATTGGCTTGGTCTGGTCCTGCTCCTGATCCATTGTCTCAAAAACATCAACTTCAAGTTTTAAAAGCTTGTCGTATAGCTCGTCTAACTCTTCAATGTGTTCTTCGGGTTTGGTAAAAATGCCTAAAATTTCTTCCTGCGTAATGTAACCGCGTTTTTTGGCTGTTGTTGTAATATCGGAAAGTAGTGTGGAAGGTTTTTGTTTCATATAGTATACTCAACTAATTCAGGCTACAAATTGTGCACTTAAAGTACCTTCGGTATAATAGCCGATTATTTGATTTTGTGCTCCGCGGCACTGAATCAAATGTGAGTGGTGTAATTATATCAAATTTACCCTCAAAAGAGAACACTCACTCTTTTGTGGAAATTCAGGTGGTTTTTTGGGACAATTTTAACAAAAGTGAAGAAAGTTTATCCTGTAATTCACGCAGATCGTCTTCTTTCTCCTCTTTTTCAAGTTTTTTCATTTCTTCTGTAAGTTTTTTTATTTGACTTCTAAGTCCCAACATATACATCTCTGTTGCGGTTTTTTCCACTTCAGCTTTATATTGATCATCCGAAAGAACAGGAAGCGGCATTAAAAAACTTTTATCGAATGCCGGAAGTAATTCTTGGGGCAAAGAGCCAGCAAATGCTTTTATGGAAAAGTCTTTATTGTCCAGAATAAAATCTTGTAGTTTTGTAATAATTTTTTTAAAAGAGCCGGTTTCCCAAGCATAATCTCTCTGAAATTCCAAAAGTCCCGGGAGTAAATCCTGGGGCGCAGGAAATTGGACCAAAAGTGCTGTTAAATACTCCTCTAATAGAACTTCCCTTCCTTTTTGCTCTTTTTCTACAACAATTGGTTTTTCAACAATTTCTTTTTTTTCCTGCCTTTCAATTTCTTTAAGCAAAACGTCTTCTGATGTGTCAATTGTTTTTGAAAGCAATCTTAGGTAATGTTCTTTAACAATTTCGTTACTTATTTGGGCAATGTGTGGTAAAAGCTCATCCCCAATTTGTTTTTTACCGTTTGCTGTCCTTACCTCGTATTGTTTGAGCAAAATATCTAGAAGCGCATCATAGACCGGAATATCATGTTTTACTGCTTTCTTAAAAGCGATTGGATTTGTTTTTATTGCCTCGTCCGGATCTTTTCCGTCTGGTATTACAACAACACTTGTTGTAATATTTTTTTTCTCCAAAATCGGAAGACTGCGCTTCATAGCTTCAAGTCCTGCTTTATCACTGTCAAAACAAAGTGAAATATTTTTGGTAAAACGGGACAAAAGTGAAACCTGGTCTTCGGTTAAGGCTGTTCCTTTTATTGCAACAGTATTTGTTATCCCTTCCTGAAAAGCCGAAATAACATCCAACTCTCCTTCCATTACAACGGCTTTATCTTCTTTTTTGATTGCTTCTTTACTGCTGTTTAACCCAAAAAAAACAGAACCTTTATGATAAGCAAGTGTTTCTCTTGTATTTATGTATTTTGAGATATCATCCCTTTGGTTTAATATTCTCCCGGAAAAACCCATAACGTTATTTCTGTGATCGTACAGAGGAAAAATCAACCTGTCTCTAAAAAAATCAACAATTCTGCTCCCTTTTTTTGTTGCAAGTCCGGCATCAACAATATCGTCCGCCTTATATTTTTTCTTCTGTTGTAAGTAATTAACCAGTGCAACCCCGCTGCCTGGTGCAAACCCAAGCATATAAGTTTGAATTGTTTTGTTTTTTATTTTCCTCCCGTCCAGATATTCTAGGGCTTTTATGCCAATATTATGCTTTGTGAGTAAAAAGTGGTAAAACTCCTGGGACAGCATATTCAATTTATAGATATTTTCTTTTTTTGAAGAAAGACCGCTGTCAAATCCTTTTTGGATGATTTGTATTCCTGCTTTATCTGCTAATGTTCTAAGAGCTTCCGGAAAATCCATATGCTCATATTCCATTAAAAATTGATATGCATCCCCACCTTTTCCACAGCCAAAACAATGCCATATTTGCCGCTCGGGTGAAACAACAAAAGATGGTGTTTTTTCTCCATGAAAAGGACAATTGGCTTTAAAATTACTCCCTGTTTTTTTTAAGGTAATGTAAGAGCCGATAAGCGTTACAATGTCTGTTTTGTTTTTTACTTCTGTAACCTGATCCATAAGTGCCCATATTGTAGCACGATATTGCTAGAGTCTTGCTTTTATCATATCTTCCCTTTACAATCAATATTTGGTGGATGAAAAATAGAGGATTTGCAGATGTTTTAATTGGTCTTCAATACGGTGACGAGGGCAAAGCCAAAGTAATTGATTTAATTGCCAAAAACTACCACATAATCGCCCGCTTTAATGGAGGGGCTAACGCAGGACACACAATAGAAACAGAAAAATTTAGAGTTGCTCTTCATCAAATCCCATCGGGAATTTTCTACAAAGACAAAATTCTTTATATTGGCTCAGGCTGTGTTGTGGATATTTCCAAAATGATAGAAGAGATTGGAATGGTTGAAAAATTAGGAATTTCTCTTAAAAATAGATTATATATTTCCGACCAAACTTCAATTGTTCAACCCCACCACGTATTAGTGGATATTCATACTGCTGGCAAAATCGGGACAACAAAAAACGGCATTGGCCCTGCATATGCAGACAAGGCAATGAGGATGGTTAATGGACGTCACGTAAATATTAAGCTTGGCGAATTGATTGACAATCCGGCACTCTTTGACCATATTAAAAAAAATCTTGAGCGAAAAATTGAAAAACATAATGCAACCGGATACGAAGTAACAAAGATTATAGACACATTAAAAAAAGACTTGAAGAACTTGATGCCATATGTTCAAAGAGATACTTTGTTTTTGCAAAAATTGGTTGATGGCGGAAAGAATGTTTTATTTGAAGGAGCACAATCCATAATGCTTGACATTACAAAAGGACTTGTCCCTTATGTAACCAGTAGTAGCACTGTAGCAGGCGCTGCATTTGTTGGCGGAGATTTACCTGTTAATTATCATAGAAAAACAATAGGAGTTGCTAAAGCTATCATGAGTAGGGTCGGCAATGGTCCTTTCGTATCCGAATTTGGAGGGAAAAAATCTGAAGAATATTGTAAAGACCCAACACATAATAAAAATTATGAAAAACAAAATTATGATACTTATAAAATGCTGGCATCGGATAATCAATTTGACGTTGGTGTTGCTCTTAGAATTTTAGGAAATGAATATGGAACTGTAACAAAACGACCACGAAGAATCGGAATGATGGATTTAGTGCAGCTTGCGTTTGCTGTAAAAACCAACGGAGTAGATGAAATATTTTTAACAAAATGCGATTTACTGGTTGATTTTATAAAAACAAAATCAAAAAAAATTCCTGTTGTTTCCGAATATATTCTAAACAGTAAAACAATTGATTATGTCCCCGGGTCAAACACTCTTTATGCAAAGGTTAAGGTAAAAACAACCGATTTTGAATCCTTTACAGAGGATTTAAGCAAAATAACTTTATGGGGGAAATTGCCAAAACAATTATTAACGCTCCTTGGTGCAATTGAAGAAAAAACAGGCTGTGGATTTTTAGGCATAGGTGTCGGATCAAAACGGAAACAGTTTATTTTAGAGCAAAAGGGCTAAAGTTAGTTTTTTTATCATAATAATCTTCGGATTCTGCTTTTTTCAGAAAATTTACTATCAAATATGTTATCGGGGTAAATACTGTTTCTACTCCAGTCTTAAAAACATAATTAGAAATTATTACGGATATAAGAAGATCACGAGGCAAAACGCCCAAAAAGGCAATCAATACAAAAAGTAAGGTATCAACAAACTCCCCGACTATTGTAGACCCTATTGTCCGGCTCCATAACCATTTTCCGTTTGTAAATATTTTCATTTTTGCTAAAACAAAAGAATTACTAAATTCTCCGGCAAAGAATGCAATAAGGCTTGCCGTTACAATTCTTGGGGTTAATCCTAGAATTTTATTGTATGCATCCTGATTTTCCCAACCTTTTGCAGGAGGAAGCGCTCCGACAATCATAAAAATTGCGGACATTAAAAAAATTGAGAAAAATCCAAGCCAAATAACCTTTCTTGACCTTTTATAACCATAAACCTCTGTAAGGATATCACCAAAAATATAGCTTAGCGGAAAAAGAATTGTACCCCCGTCAAAAGTAAAAATTCCCAAGTCTAAAATTTTCGTACTCGCAATATTGGAAATTATTAAAACAGCCACAAAAAGTGCAGTTATGGTATCCAAATGCTTGTAGAGTCTTATCTGTTTTGTTTTTTCCATTTAGACATTATATCATCAATAATTCTCTTGAGATGGTACTATTTATATATGCTTTCAAAAGTTTGGAGTGGGGCAATAATCGGCTTGGATGCAATTCCGGTTGAGGTAGAAGTTGATGTCGCATCACAAGGTCTTCCCTCATTTACAATAGTTGGTCTCCCTGATAAAGCGGTTGAAGAATCCCGTGAGAGAGTTAGGGCTTCCTTAAAAAATTCAGGCGCGGATTTTCCTGCCAAACGCATAACTGTTAACCTGGCGCCTGCAGATTTACCAAAAATAGGACCAAGTTATGATTTACCGATTGCCGTTGGAATGCTTATTGCCTCAGGACAACTTCAGGTGAATATTACGGATTGTATTTTTTCAGGAGAATTATCCCTTGATGGAAAACTGAGAAACACAAACGGAATCTTACCTTTGGCTCTTCTGGCAAGGGAACGGCATATAAAAAGATTTTATCTGCCTAAGGAAAATGCAAAAGAAGCGGCCTTTATTTCGGGAGTTGAGGTTTTTCCTGTTGAGAATTTAACAGAACTTTTTTTCCATTTATCCGGACAGAAGTTAATAACACCTCAGCCAATAAGTGAAGTGGATAACTTTTTGCTGGACCAAAAATTTGATTACGACTTAAAAGACATCTATGGCCAGGAACAAGCAAAAAGAGCTTTAGAAATTGCCGCAGCTGGTGGGCATAATATTCTTTTTAAAGGCCCTCCCGGCGCGGGAAAAACTCTTTTGGCGCGAACCCTCCCTTCAATTCTTCCCCAAATGACATTTTCCGAAATGCTTGAGGTAACAAAAATTTACTCAATTGCCGGGCTTTTGAATAATAAAGGAATAATTACCTCAAGGCCATTCAGATCTCCGCATCACACCACTTCCCATATTGGACTTATAGGTGGAGGTACATTTCCAAAGCCTGGGGAAATCTCCCTTGCCCACAGGGGTGTTTTATTTTTGGACGAATTACCGGAGTTTTCCCGAACTGTTACCGAAAGCCTTCGCCAGCCATTGGAAGATGGAATGGTATCTATTTCCAGAGCACAAGGCAGGGTAACTTTTCCAGCAAAGTTAATGCTTATTGCAGCACAAAATCCGTGTCAGTGTGGATATCTTGGGGATAACTTACATACGTGTACTTGCAGCACATCAATGATACTCCGTTATCAAAAAAGGGTTTCAGGCCCAATGCTTGACCGAATAGATATCCATTTAGATGTTCCTGCTGTAAAAGTGGATAAACTGACAAGTAAAGATACTCAAAACAATGAAGCGTCGAAAATTGTCCGGGAAAGAGTGCAAAAAGCAAGGGACAAACAAATAAAAAGGTTTGCCGGAACAATTCTTGCCAACAATGCAGACATGAGTAGCCGTGACATAAAACTTTTTTGTCCTTTGGAAAACGACTGCATTACCCTTCTTTCCCAGGCTGTTGAAAAGTTAAAACTTTCTGCCAGAAGTTATCACAGAATAATTAAACTCTCCCGAACAATTGCTGATTTAGATAATGCAGATAAAATAACAACACAGCATATTGCAGAAAGTCTGCAATACAGACAAAAACATAATAATCTTCTGTAGAATTAACTTCACCCTCGTTCACAAAACTGATACCATAGATATATGGAACAAGGTCTAACGCAAAATCAAGTAATTGAGCAACAAAAGATATTTGGAAAAAACGAAATCTCTATAACTCAATCCTTTTCTACTCTTAAATTGTTTATTTCTCAGTTTCCAACTATTATCAACGGTATTTTAGCAGTAGGCGCTGTTTTTTCTTTTTTAATTAAAGAGCCACTTGATGGATTTTTTATTATCGCAATTCTAATATTGAATGCTCTTTTTGGATTTTTCCAGGAATATCGCGCGGAAAAAACTTTGCAAAAATTAAAAACAATTTATCAACCAATTTGTGTTGTCTTAAGGGATGGAAAAACAACTCAATTAAAAACATCTGATTTGGTACCTGGTGACATAGTAATACTTTCTGAGGGAGATAGAATCCCAGCAGATGGAGTTATTTTTACTGAAAGCCATGTTGAAATTGATGAATCAATTTTAACCGGAGAGTCTCTTCCTGTTATCAAAAATAAAGAGGATGAGGTGTTACAAGGAACATTTATTGCAAAGGGCAAAACCCGAATTAAAGTTACTAAAACAGGAAGCGAGACCCAGCTTGGACAAATATCTCTTACACTATCTTCTGTTGAAGAGGAAGAAACTCCTCTTCAAAAACAAATATCAAGCCTTGCAAGAATTTTATCTTTTGGGGCAATTGGAATTTCCGCTTTAATTTTGCCTGTAGGTATTTTTTATGGCAGGGCCTTATACCCTATTCTTCTTCTTGCAATAAGCATCGGCGTTGCCGCAATCCCGGAAAGTTTACCTGCGGTTATTACAATTGCCCTAGCAATCGGCACAAACCGGATGGCACAAAAAAAAGCAATTGTTAGAAAGCTTTCCAGCATAGAAACAATTGGCGCTGTGGAAATTGTGCTTACAGATAAAACTGGCACACTTACCCAAAACGATATGACTGTTAAAGAATATTATATTGCGGAAAGCGCAAAACTTCATGAACTTGCACATGCTTGCATTGTTGGTAATACTGCACACGTTGCAAGAGAGAACGATAAAGATATTATTATTGGAGATAAAACAGACGGGGCTATTCTAATGTGGGCCAAAAATCAGCAAATAAATATAGACCACGACGTGCAATTGGTAAAAATTTTGGATGAATACACTTTTGACCCGATCTCAAAAATAATAACCACTGTCGCAGAACTTCATGAAAAACCATTTGTTATTGTAAGGGGCGCGCCGGAAAGCGTACTTCTTGCTTGTAAATTGGACAAAATTTCAATTATGGAGCTTGAAAAAAAATATGAAGAGTATGCCGCGCAGGGATTAAGAGTTATTGCTGTTGCCGAGAAACACGAACCAAACCACAAAAAATTTTCCCGAAAAGATCTGGAAAAAAATATGGAGTTTTTGGGATTTATGTGTTTATACGACCCTCCAAGAAAAGAAGCTGCAAGATCCATAATTGAAGCGCAAACTGCAGGAATCAGAGTAATTATGGTGACAGGCGACAATCCCCTAACTGCAAAAGCAATTGCAAAAGAAGTTGGAATTTTAGACGGAAACAAATCTGTAATAACAGGAAACGAGCTGGATAATATGAGTGACGAAGAGTTAAAGCAAACAGTTAAACTCGTTGATGTTTATGCCCGTACAACGCCAGAGCATAAAATGCGGCTGGTAACAACTTTTCAATCGCTTGGATTTGTAGTTGGAGTAACAGGCGACGGCGTAAATGATGCTCTAGCCTTAAAAAAAGCAAACGTTGGTCTTTCTATGGGACAAAAGGGCACAGATGTTGCAAAAGAGGCAAGTGATATTATTTTATCTGATGATAATTTTGCAACAATTATTCAGGCTGTAAAAGAAGGACGGACCATTTATGCAAACATAGTTAACGCAATTACGTATCTTCTTGCAGGCAATCTCGCCGAACTTGGACTAATTTTTTTCGCCACTTTTTTTAACATGGCAATTCCTTTAGTACCAACGCAAATTCTTTGGATAAATCTGGTAACAGACGGCATGCCTGCCTTAGCACTAGCCAGTGAAAAAAGTTCTTTCAGGCAGCTTTTTGGAAAACCAAGAAAAAAAGAAGAGCCAATTATTACAAAAAAACGTCTGCTTTTTATTCTAATATCCTCCTCTGTTATTACTTTATTCTTGCTTTTTATTTTCGCGCTACTAAATCAAAATATCGACATTGATAAAGCGCGTACTGTTATATTTAATTTAATGATATTTTTGCAATTAATTCTTGTGTTTGTTGTGAGAGGAAAACAGTCATTATTTTCCAATAAATATCTTATTATTACTATTGTTCTGACAATTATTTTTCAAATATTCCTTACTTTTAATCCTGTTCTACAGGAAATATTCCACCTAAGTATCTAAATAAGTTTCTCTTGAGAAGATTTCTTTGTTTCTTTTTTTGAGATTTTTAAATGTTCGTACGCTTTATTTGTTGCTGTTCGACCACGGGGAGTTTTTTGAATAAAGCCGATTTGAAGCAAATACGGCTCAATCACTTCTTCGATCGTTCCAATATCTTCTGCTATGCTTGATGCAATTGTTTCTATACCAACAGGTCCCCCTGCATGCATTTCTATTAAAGATTTTAAAAATCTTATGTCCGCATTATCCAAACCCATTTCATCAACATCCATAAGTTTGAGCGCCTTGTCTGCCAACTCTTTTGTAATTATTCCCTTACCCTTAACCTGCGCAAAATCACGCATGCGCTTTAGTATTTTAAGGCCAATTCTCGGAGTACCCCGCGCTCTTTTGGCTATTTCGACAATTGATTTTTCATCGACAAAAACATTGAGTTTTTTTGCTCCGTTTTGAATTATATATGAAAGTTCTTCAGGTGAATAAAAATGCAATCTGTGAACAACCCCAAACCTGTCGCGAAGAGGTCCTGACAAACTTCCTGCACGGGTTGTTGCGCCAACTAATGTAAATTGAGGTAAGTCTATTCTTAATGTCCTTGCAGACGGACCCTTGCCTAAGACAATATCTAAAGCATAATCTTCCATTGCAGGATATAGCGTTTCTTCAACAACTTTATTAAGCCTATGTATTTCATCTATAAATAGTATATCACCTTTTTCCAGATTTGTAAGAATTGCAGCCAAATCCCCAGCTCTTTCTATTGCCGGCCCTGACGTTATGCGGATATTGCTTCCCATTTCCTTGGCAATAAGATGAGACAGAGTTGTTTTACCAAGGCCCGGCGGGCCGTATAACAAAACGTGCTCCACTGCTTCTTTCCTTTTTTTTGCAGCTTTAATTGCAATCTGTAATGATTCTTTGATTGTTTCCTGACCGTGAAACTCATCCCAACTTGACGCCCGAAGACTTGTAAACATTACTTCCTCTTCAGGATCTGATTCCATTATCTTTTCTTTTATAAGAGCATTGTCTTGTTGCATATTATTTTCCTAAATACTTTAAGGCTAATTTTAACTTTTTAGAGATATCTTTTTCCTCTCCTGCTGCTTTTATTGCATCACTTATTTCTCTCTGTCCAAATCCAAAAGTTTTTAAGGCTTCTACAATCTCTATATTCCCGTTGCTTGACCCTGTTAAGTCTAAATCTTCAAGGCTACCGATTTTGCTTTTTAGCTCAATAATAATTTTTTGTGCATTCTTTTTGCCAAGACGCGGAACACCTGAAAAAAATGATGCATCTGCTTTTTGAATTGCAAAAAGTATTTGATCGCGGCTGCCAACCAGAAAAACTCCAATTGCTGTTTTTGGCCCAATACCTGAAACGCCTATAAGTGCCTGAAATAATTTTAAGTCTTCGACTGTTTCAAATCCGTATAAATCCAATATATCTTCCCTGACATGAGTATATGTATAAACAACTATTTTCTCGTTAGCGTGATATTTTCCTAAGATGCTTTGTGGAACATATACCCTATACCCCACTCCATTAACCTGAATTAAAATATTATTACCGTCAAAAAGTTCAACAGTGCCATGTAGACTTCCTATCATAAGTACAAAGAGGATAGCAGAATAAGTTTTAATTTACAATTTAACGCTCCTCTCGCATCTGCTTGAGAAGGATCAGTCTAGAGGAAATCTATGTCTAACATCTTTAATTGGGTCATCTGTAACTTCTGTATGAAAAGGCGTGCGACAATGCAACTGCTAATGCGTCTGTTGTGTCGTCCGGTTTTGGCATTTCTGTTAAACTCAAAATAGTCTTTACCATTTTCCCAACCTGAGATTTTTCCGCCCTTCCATAACCAGTTAGTGCAATTTTTACCTGCAAAGGTGTGTAAATTGTAATTGGCAAATTACCCTCCGCTCCGGCAAGAAGTATCACTCCCCTTGCCTGCCCTACAACAAATGCTGTCTTTATATTTTTGCCAAAAAACAACTCTTCAACCGCCATACATTCAGGCTTATACTCGCCGATTATTCTTGAAATTTCATCATGGATTGCAAAAAGCCTGCCTGAAATATCTGAATTAGGTTCTGTTTCTATGCAACCGTATTTAACAACTTTACATTTTGATCCAATACTTTCCACAATTCCCCACCCTGTTCTTCCAATTCCAGGATCTATGCCAAGAATTAACATAAACCCATCTTAACAAAGCTTTGATTGCATTAAAAGTGAGCAAATAGTATAATACTTCTTGTGAAGAAACACCTATTGAAGGTTACCAAACGTGAAGTTTTTGGAAAAAAACTTAAACAACTCAGAAAAACAGGTGTTTTACCCGCAAACATTTACGGTAAAGACGTTAAGTCCACAGCAGTTGAACTTCCTTTAAAAGAATTTGAAGCAGTATATAAGGAGACAGGAGAAACAGGGTTAATTGATTTGGAATTAGGGAGTGAAAAAAGACCAGTTCTTATTCACAATGTACAGCTTGATTACATGACTCAACTTCCTGTCCATGCAGATTTTTACCAGGTTAACCTAAAAGAAAAAGTAAAAACAATGGTTCCTGTTGAATTGACCGGTGAGCCAAAGGCTGTTATTGAAAAACTTGGGTTATTACTCCAAACACTTAACGAAATGGAAGTGGAAGCGCTTCCTTCTGATTTACCTGAAAAAATTGAAATTGATGTTACAAACTTAGCCGCAGTTAATGACCAAATTCTCGTTTCTGATGTTAAAATCCCAACAGGAGTTGAAATATTAACAGATCAGGCTCAAGTTATTGCAAAAATCTCTGAACTCATAAGTAAAGAGGCCGAAGCAGAACTTGAAGCCGAAGCTGCAGCGGCTGAGGCTGCAAAAGCAGAAACGTCCGAAGCAGCAACAGGCGAAGCAACTGCCGCAACGGAGGCTGCAAAAGAAGGAACATCGGAAACATCAAAGGAAAAGGAAGAATCCCCAAAAAAATAAACATGCAACTTATAATTTAAGATTTATGGTTACTTCTTAAATCTTATTTTTTAAATCCTAAATCTCTTGAAATTAGTTTTGTATTTCCTCTTTCTCTGTCATTCCTAAAATTGAAGACATTTTTCTTGATTGTATAAAATTTGGGTCTACATTAATTGCTTCTTGAGTGTATTTTTTTGATTTGACAATATCCCCCAGTTGATAAGAAATCATTGCGGCTTGTAGATATCCGTCTCTAAATCCGGGAAATTCTTTAGTTATATCCTCCCATTGAGATAGTCTTTTCTGGTAATCTAATCTTGTTTTCTGTACTTTTTTGCTTAACTGGTAAAGGTCATAAATATGAGAACAAACAATAATAAAACCTAAAAAAGCAAGGGTGCTTATTGCATAAAGCCAAAATTGCCTCCTCTTCCAGTCGAATAGTGAAACATATGATTCGGTAATAAATCGGTAAATCTTCGGGGAAAAACTCACCTTGAAACTATTCTGCTCCGGACGAACCTTTTTTTCTTTTTGAGGTTTGTGATAACTGTTTTTATCTTTTTTTATATTCTTAAATTTCACTAGAGGAATTATATCATTAATTATCTATGATACTAACCTTAGTCTTCGTGTTCCTGCCTGCTGTTGTTGCGTAATCTCAAATGCGTCTGCCCGTTCAAGTGCTTCACCCATTCTCTGAAGCATGCGAAGACCAGCGTCCGGACGTGACCTTTTTACCCCATCTGCAAGCACTTCCTGAACTCTTTTTCCTGCATGGATAAATTCGTATAAATCACTCATTGCTTCCCATTGTTCAAGCTCTCCAATAAGCCCAGGAAATTGTAATTGTCTTGCATATTGTGGCCATCTTTCCCGCATTCTTTCTTCTATCGCAATAGCTGTTGGTGCAAACTCAATACTTGTGGCATCAATAAATAATCTGCCTCTATGCGGCTTTTTAACATCTTGAACATAGGCAACCTCCACTTCTCCTAAGTTTCCCAATGTTTCAAGAGAAACAGCTTTTGTCCCTAAAAATATTGCTTCTGATGCATTAATCGCTTCTCCCGGCCTCAAAAAAAGCTTTGCGAGTAAGGATCTTTCTCTAGCAGTATATCCTTTATCTACTCTTACATGTTCTATTGGTTCACCGGCTAGACGGTGCTGATAGTTTAGTACCTCATCATCAATAGCCCCAGCATTTTTCAGATTGAGATCATGGTCTATTCCTTCTGCCATAACATGAGGAGTCCTATTTATAAACTCGCGTATTCTTGCCTGCATTACGTTCAAAGAAGGATATGTAACCAACTTTGCCTCCCCTGTTGCTGGATCTCTCTGGATAAAATTTAATTCCGCATCTCTAAAAGCTCCTTCTGGAATTCTATCTCGGTAAAATTTTTCTACAGCCGCAATCGCTTTTTCCATATCATCCC
The DNA here is from genome assembly GCA_025451195.1 of Candidatus Microgenomates bacterium. Classification (GTDB taxonomy): domain Bacteria; phylum Patescibacteriota; class Microgenomatia; order Levybacterales; family UBA12049; genus JANWKV01. The sequence continues at coordinate 16,495 of JANWKV010000030.1, forward strand.
ATATTTTTTCTTGTTCTAATTTTCTCATGGATACTATTTCCATTCTTTGCCTTAGTCCTGGAAGACGGATCCTTCGTCTTTGTATTGCCCTGACAGTTCTATCAAGCGCCTCTGTTTGAATTCCAACAACATCATCAACCGTATATCTTCCCTCTGTAATACCTTGCCTAAGAGGAACTGAGGCAACAAATGGCATCCTAATAGCCGGAACCTTTTGTCCATTTGCAAGTCTTATGTGAACAACATCTGCTGGAATCATTCTTCGCCCAAGTGGATCTCTTCTTCTATGAAGATATGCTGCTCCTTCACGCTGCATCGCTTCTATTGACCTACTTGAAGGCAATACAGATTCATCCGATATATATTTGATAACTACATCTTTTGTACGAACGCCCCGCCTACCTCCCACTCTTACGGCATTTTCCAGTTGCACATGGTCAACACGCGTCTCAACAGCTAAGCTGCCACTAAGATGAGTTACTGATCTTACATTTCCGTTTAGTCGAAATGCTCTATCAACTGCTGAAGAAAGGTGAACTTTTGTATCTGAAGAATGTCGCGGGTTACCCTCTGAAGGTCTTAAGCGTTCTAACCTCGTTGTTAGTCGTGGTATTAAAGCCACAGCAACACACTATAACACACAGGAATGTTGTCTGCAAGCAACGACACTGTCACTAATTTTATTTTGGCCAAGAAGCAATTATAAGAGGTTTTTTCTTTGCCTCTTCAGGATATAATCTTTGATAAATTTCCTCTGTCACAAAAGGCGCAAAAGGGTGGAGAAGCTTAAGAATTTCTAAAAAAATATTATATAAAACTGCTATTGATTGTTTTTTATTCTCACTTACTTTTACATATTCTATATATTCATCAGCAACTGTATGCCATGTAAAATCGTAAAGAGTTTGAGCGGCAAGATGAAGTTGGAATGCTTCAATGTTTTTGTTAATATCACTTATTGCTCCTTTTGCTTTTTTTAAAATTTCTTCTTCTTTGTCACCGCTGGGTTTATATGACATTCCTTCTCTATCTAGAGATAGATTATTTTCCTCTGCCTGCATTTCAATGAATCTTCCAATATTCCACAATTTATTTACAAAAAACTTCATTCCTTTAACTTTATCTTCTGACATTGGAATATCGTTTCCTGCTGCTGTTGAAAAAATAAGAGCAATGCGTAGCGCATCTGTTCCATATTTTTGAGAAATATCTAGCGGATCTATAACATTTCCTTTAGATTTGCTCATTTTTTGCTTATTTGCATCTCTTACCAATCCATGAAGCAAAACCTTTCTGAATGGAACTTGACCCAAAAGATATGTTGTCATAAGAATCATTCTTGCTACCCAAAAGAAGAGAATGTCATAACCTGTTTCTAAAACACTAGTTGGATGGAATATTTTTAAGTCTTCTGTTTTTTCAGGCCAACCAAGAGTTGAAAATGTCCAAAGTCCACTTGAAAACCAAGTATCAAGGGTATCGCTATCTTGTTCCCATTCTTCTCCTTTTGGAGCATTTATGCCTACATACATTTCTTCCCCTTTGTACCAAACTGGCACTCTGTGTCCATACCAAATTTGTCTACTTATACACCAATCTCTTAGATTATCAATCCAATGGTAATATGTTTTAATAAAATTTGATGGCATGATAGTTATTTGAGACTCCTCCACCACATGCTTCATAAGTTTTTTTAAAGTTACAACACTTCCACTTTTAATCCCTTCAATTTCGGATTGTTCCATTTCAAATTCTTTATTCACATCAACTAGCCATTGTTTTTTAACTTGGGGCTCAATAACTCCCCCTCCCCTATAATTTGTAGCTAGGTTATGAACATATTTTTCATCTACTTTTACCAAAAGGCCTTTTTCTTTTAATTTTTCGATTATAAGGGGGCGTACTTTTTTAATATGAAGACCTGAGAATTCACCAGCAATTGGTAAAAGTTTTCCGTTAAAGTCAATTATTTGACTGAATGGCAAGTTGTGCCTTTTAGCAATTTCAAAATCCGTTCTGTCATGCCAAGGGGTAATAGTCATGGCTCCTGTTCCAAATTCCATGTCTATTGCTTCATCTTTGATAACAGTTGCTGTTATCTTTCCTTCAATCCACTCAACATCAATTTTTTGACCTTCTTTGTAATCTTTGTACCTTTTGTCCTTTGGATGCATGACGACAAATTTATCGCCAAATTTTGTCTCGGGTCTTGCTGTGGACATAACAAATGGACCATATTTAAAATAATAAAGAGGCGTTGTTTCTTCTTTCCATTCTATTTCATCATCAGAGACTGTTGTTTGCAATTTTGGATCCCAGTTAACGATTGTTTCTCCTCTATAGATAAGCCCATCTTCGTACATTCTAACAAATGCAGTTCTCACAGCAAGATTTCTTTTTTCATCAAGAGTGTATGCTTCCCTACCCCAGTCAACACTTGCTCCCACCTTGCGTACTTGATTTACAATTGTGTCATGACTTTCTTTTGCAAAGTCTTCTACTTTTTTCAAAAATTCTTCCCTACCTAAATCAAAACGTGTTTTTTCTTCCTTTTTATAAAGTATTGCTTCAACTTTTGATTGTGTTGCAATTGCAGCGTGATCTGTGCCTGGAATCCATACTGTTTTAAACCCCTTCATTCTGTGATAACGGATAAGAATATCTTCTATGACAAGCATGAGTGCATGACCAATATGTAATGTACCAGTAACATTAGGGGGCGGAAGAACTATGCTGTATGGCTTACCATTTGGATTGACTTCTGGGGTAAAATACTTACCGTCCTCCCACATTTTGTAAATTCTTTCTTCTGTTTTGCTGTGGTCGTATGCTTTATCCATATTGTTAAGACAACCTAATTGTAACACAGCGCGTATTTTGCTTCAATAAACGCTCTTGCATCTGTAAAAAAAACACGGTATACTCTAGATTGTTTTTATGAAAAATAACCCTTGGGTACGGGCACAACAGCAATTGTTTAAAATCGCAAAAATAGCAAAGCTTCCCCCCCTACTTACCGCAAGACTTCAGGAACCAGACAGGACTGTTTTAGTATCTCTCCCTATTAAACGCGACAATGGTAAAATAGAAGTATTTTCCGGATACCGCATACAGCACAACAATATTCTTGGACCCTATAAAGGTGGCATACGTTACCACGCAAAAGTATCCATGGATGAAGTGAAAGCACTTGCTTTTTGGATGAGTATAAAGTGCGCTGTTGCAAATTTACCATTAGGAGGAGGAAAAGGAGGAATTACAGTTGATCCAAAAAACCTAACAGAGCATGAATTAAAAGAATTAACTAAAGTTTTTGCAAGAAGAATTGCGCCTGTGATTGGGCCTAGTGTTGACGTACCCGCCCCAGATGTTAATACAAACTCTCTAATTATGAGTTGGATTGTTGATGAATACAGCAAGATCGAAGGAAAGAAAACTTTGGCAGTAATTACGGGTAAACCTGTTGATAAAGGAGGATCTCTTGGCCGCACAGAAGCTACCGGATTTGGAGGAGGTTATGTTTTGCTAGAAGTTTTAAAACATTTTAAAAAATCTTCAAAAAATTTAACTGTTGCAATACAAGGATTTGGAAATGTTGGATACCATGCAGCACTTTTTTTACATAATAATGGTTTTAAAATTGTTGCGCTTTCCGACTCAAAAAGCGGAATTTACAGGCAAGGCGGGCTTGATCCTGACGAAGTGCTAAAAAAGAAAAAAGAAAAAGGAATTGTTGACCATTGTTATTGTAAAGGATCAGTCTGCGATATGAAACATTGTAAAAAAATTTCTAATGAGCAGCTTCTGGAGCTACCTGTTGATATTTTAATTCCTGCCGCCCTAGAGAATGTAATTTCCGGAAAGAATGCAAACAAGGTAAAAGCTAAATATATTCTTGAACTGGCTAACGGACCTGTTACAGATGATGCCGATACTATTCTTAATAAAAAAAACATTGTTGTAATTCCGGATATTCTGGCGAATGCCGGTGGAGTTGTTGTTTCTTACTATGAATGGTTTCAAAACATGAAAAATCTTAGATGGAGTAAGGAGAAGGTTTTTGATAAACTGCAAAACCAAATGAAAACAGTTACAAGAGATGTCTTGTCCGCTCAAAAAAAATATAAAGTAAGTCTTAGGGATAGTGCATATATTGTTGCATTAAAAAGAATAGAAGCCGGTTTTAAACTCAACGACAGCTTGCATTGACTAACAGAAATGTACATGATATAAATACATTATGATTTCAGGTAAGGACGTTTTCGTGCCGCTTGATGTTCCTCAGGAAAGTAGAAATACCTACGTTGAAAATTATCTTCTTGCAACAAAAAATAGTGGAAAATTAATGCTTTTTGCAGGCGACCAAAAAATTGAGCATCTCAATGACGATTTTTATGGAGAAGGAATCCCCCTGGAAGACAATGATCCGGAACATATGTTTAAAATTGCCAGCAAAGCTACAATCGGAATTTTTGCATCACAGCTTGGAATGATTGCCAGGTATGGAATGGACTACAGAAATGTTCCTTATCTTATCAAACTTAATTCGAAATCTCATTTAGTAAAAGTGACCCAAAAAGATCCTAAAAGTACTTCTTGGTTTGGTGTCTCTCAGATTGAAGAGTTTAGAAAAAATAGTGGATTAAAAATTGTTGGCATTGGATATACAATTTATCTTGGAAGTGAATTTGAATCCGATATGCTTTCTGAAGCCGCAAAATATATTTATGAGGCCCATAGATGTGGCATGCTTAGCGTTATATGGATTTATCCAAGAGGAAAAGCAGTGCCAGATGAAAAAGATCCACATTTAATTGCGGGCGCAGCAGGAACAGCAGCAACCCTTGGTACAGATTTTGTTAAGGTAAATGCTCCAAAGAAAGAAGGAGTTAACTCTGCAGAAGCATTAAAAGAAGCAACTCAAACAGCAGGAAGAACAAAGGTTATTTGTGCCGGCGGGTCAAGTACCGACGCTCTCAAATTTTTACAAGGACTGTATGACCAGATTCATATCGGTGGAGCATCCGGCAATGCAACAGGCAGAAATATTCACCAGAAACCGCTTGATGAAGCTATTAGATTTTGTAACGCAATATCTGCATTAACAATTGAAAACAAAAGTGTTGAGGATGCCCTCAAAATCTACAAAGGTTAAACTTTCTGGTCAGCTAAATTATGTACACTTACGTACCAACGCTAACTGATTATCTTCTCCACGAACAAAGACGTTTTAATAATGCTTCAGGTAGTTTTACAACACTTATGGCTCAAATTGAAAATGCAACAAAAATTATTGCAAGCCATGTAAAAGAATCAGGTCTTGTGGATATTTTGGGAAAAACAGGAACAGTTAACAGTTTTGGAGAAGAAGTGCAAAAACTTGATGAATTTAGTAATAAGTTAATGGTTGAAACACTTACAAACTGCGGCGAAGTATACGCAATAGTTTCCGAAGAAGTTGCTGAGCCTGTTTATTCTCCAAAGGAACATTCAGGAAATTATATTGTGTATTTTGATCCCCTGGACGGTTCTTCCAATATAGATACCAATTGCCCGATAGGAACCATCTTTTCCATTTATTATAAAAACGGGGATAACCTTTTGCAAAAGGGGTTTGAACAAGTAGCGGCGGGTTATGTTATTTACGGATCAAGCGTTATGTTTGTATATACATGCGGAAACGGAGTTAACGGATTTACACTTGACCCATCGGTTGGAAGTTTTCTGCTTTCTCACAGAAATATGATCATACCCGATAGTGGAAAAATATATTCAATAAACGAAGCATACGAAAATCTTTATGATGATGGTACTAAAAAATATTTAGCGCACTTGAAAAAAGAAGGAAAATCAAAAGCCCGTTATGTTGGTTCTTTGATTGCCGATATGCACCGGACTTTTATTAAAGGCGGAATATTTTTATATCCCGCGGACAAAAAACAGCCCGAGGGTAAACTTCGTCTTATGCTTGAGGTTAACCCGTTTGCTTTTTTAGCCCAGGAAGCAGGAGGAAAAGCAATAAGCAAGCTGGATAAAAATCCTTTAGACATAGTGCCAAAACATATTCATGACCGTTCCCCTATTATTATGGGAAGTAAAGATAACGTTGATGAATATCTTTCGTTTCTAAAATAAATGAAGAAGGTTACGTATATTGACGAAGTAAAGCTTGAGAATAAACGGATACTTCTTCGCGTTGACTATAATGTTTCCCTAAATCAGGATAAAAGTAAAATTGCCGATGACGAGCGGATTTCCCACTCACTACCCACCATCAAAATACTCCTACCCAAAAATAAAATTATTCTTGTTTCTCATTTAGACAGACCAAAAACAAGAGACCCGAAACTTTCTTTGAAAATCGTTGTTGAAAGATTAAAAAAATACTTGCCGGGAGTAAAAATAACTTTAATAAATGATTTTTTAACAGAAAAAAAAGACATTTTTGAAAAACAAAAAAACGGTGAAATCTTAGTTCTGGAAAATATTCGTTTTTATCCGGGCGAAAAAACAAATGACCCAGAATTTGCAAAAAAATTGGCCGATCTTGCCGATGTTTACGTAAATGATGGTTTTGCTGTAAGCCATAGAGCCGATGCTTCAATTGTTGGCGTCGCAACACTTCTTCCCTCATATGGCGGAACATCTCTAAAGAGGGAAATTTTAATGATTGGGAATGCGATTAGAAATCCAAAACGGCCTTTGGTAACAATCATAGGAGGGGCAAAAATTTCTACAAAAATAAATCTTATCAGTAAATTGATTGAGCTTGCAGATAATGTTTTGCTGGGCGGAGGTTTGGCAAACGTATTTTTCAGAGCAGAGCGTTTTCCTATTGGAAGTAGCATCTGCGAATATGAAATGGTTTTACAAGCAAGAAAACTGTTATTTTTGGCTTCTCAAAAAGAAACAAAAATTGAATTGCCAACAGATGTTATTATTGGAAAACCAGATGATACCACTAATGGAGGACATGTAGTAAGAGTTGGAGAAAAAATTCCTAAAGACATGTCTATTTTGGATATTGGTCCTGAAACAAAAGCACGTTTTGGAGCCATTATTGCTAAGGCAAAAACAATTATCTGGAATGGGCCTGTCGGACTTTTCGAAAATCCTTCCTACAGACAAGGCACGGATTTTATTTATTATTCGATTGCACACAATCAGGGTGTAACATCAATAGTTGGCGGCGGAGACACCTTAGCTGCAATCAACAATAAAGAATATTTGGGTAAAATAACCCATATTTCAACTGGTGGCGGAGCAATGCTCGAGTTTATAGAAAAAGGAACCTTGGTTGGAATCGAAGCCCTTAAAAAATAACCTCTCCTCTGCTATACTTTACTCATGAAGATTCCTACGACAGAATACGTATATAAAGTATTCTCTCTTCTTAAAAAGCACTACCCTGATGCAAAAATGCTTTTAAAGTGGGAAAATAATTTTGAGCTTTTGGTCGCAATTATTTTATCCGCTCAATGCACCGATAAAAAAGTGAACGACGTAACTTCCAAACTTTTTCCAAAATTTAGAGACTTAAAATTGAAAAGCAAAAACATAAAGCAAAAATCAGAAGATATAAAAATATCTCCAGAGATGCAAGAGATTATCAACTTTGCAGAAATACCGCTACAAGAACTTGAACAAGATATTAAATCTACTGGTTTTTATCATAACAAAGCAAAAAATATTAAGGCTGCAGCGCAATATGTTCTGGAAAAATACAAGGGTAGTATTCCAAAAACAATTAAAGAACTTATAGCAATTCCGGGAGTTGGCAGGAAAACCGCAAATGTTTTTCTGGGAAATGCTTATCGAATAGTTGAGGGAATTGCTGTTGATACTCATGTAACAAAACAGTCTCAGCTTTTGGGTTTTACCAAAAATTCAAATCCTGAGAAAATCGAACAAGATCTAATGAAACTGTTTGATAAAAAAGACTGGTTTAAATTAACTTATCTTCTCATTGAACACGGAAGAAATGTAAGAAAGAAAAAATCAGATAGAATTGTTTGTAACGATAATAACTGCATAATTTGTTTGGATAAATGAAAAGCACTAAATATCAATTTGTTCCAATTGTTCTAACGGTTGTTATATGCGCATTTCTTGTTTATCTGTTGTTTTTCTTTATCAAGCTGCTTAACTTTTTTCCAACAAAAGAAAAAATACAGTTAATTCTCTACCCTCTTGACATACTTGTTGGTTTTATAATTTATATTAAAACTTCTGTTGATTTTGCCCTTTTTATAGGGAAACTTATGAAAGAATCTCCCGGAACAATAAGTAGAATTGCCATTGAGTCAGGAACTGCTCTGGGGAACGGTATTGGTACGCTTTTTGTTTTAACAATTTGGACTTTTTTTAAAGAAGTTCCGATTCTTATGGTGATTATGATTACGATTGCTTCTCTTATTCTCTTACGATTGGCTCAGGATGGACTTCAAGAATTTAAAACTGTAAATATGAAACTCAAAACTGTGGTAGGAAAAATTTTTCTTGTATTTAAAAAAATAAATTCTTTGTTTGACCCAATAATTTCTTTAATTCTCCCCCATCCATCCTTTTCTCAAAAAACTTCGCGTTCGTTTTTATCTTTATTCATGTTCTCTTTAACCATACCTTTTGTTTTGGGACTTGATGATTTTGCAGGATATATTCCCTTATTTTCTATTGTTAATATATTTGGTTTTGCAACGGGAATTTTTTTAGGACACATGATATTAAATTTACTTCTTTTTGCGTCTCCAAAAACAACAGTTAAGATTGTGTCTTTACCTATGGTTGTATTAACCGGTGCGGTTGTTTTTCTGGGACTTTCTTTATTTGGATTTTACGAAGCTTTTCATTTATTATTTAATCTATTTATTTAGGTATAAATTCAATTTTAACCTGTTTATTTGAATCAATATTCCCCTGAAAATAAGTCGTTAAGTTTTTTTGTGTTAATTCATCACTTTTTGAGATTACTTTGTATGACGAGGGGAGTGTTAAAGAAAATGAATAAGGATAAACTTCTGTTCCCGGTTGTTTAAAATAGATAAGACTGTAAGTGTTTTTTGGCAAACTTAAAATACTTTTTTCAGATAATTGATAATCTATTGTAATTGTTTGACTTTGTTTTTGTGGAATATTAGTTAAGAAACCATAAATTGTTTTTCCACTCTCTTCTGTTTTATCAATCTCAAGCCCTGCCGGAGGAATAAAGTTTTTTGCCTCATATTTTAAAAAGTCGGTTACTGCAGAAACAAGTTTTTGATCTACGCCGTTTATTAAAACTTTGTTTAAACTTGCTCCCCCGGGAAGAATAAAACGAATATAATTTTTATATCCTCCGGTATAAATTTGACCAGAGCTTGTGTTTGTTATATCTATAGACGTTTCCTCGCTTACAGTTCCGTCATTTTGAATAGACACTTCTTGGCTCACCTTTCTTGACACGTAATAATTTACTTTATCAATTCCTAAATTCGCCTCACCTATTCCAAGAAAATCATTAATTGTGTCGGAATTTTTCTCCCTACTATCCCAAAGAGATGATGAAAATCCGTTTGCCGTAAAAAGATCCTGCATATTATTATCGGAAAAAGCAAAAAGTAAATGTTTTTGCCTTGAGGCGGTTGAGACTGCTTCTAATAAATCAAGGTAATTTATTCCCTTACCTGCTGAGAACTTATCTTCCAACGCACTAAAAACACTATTCAGAAAATCTTGCTTCTGCGAAGACCCGGGGAAAAAGTTATTCTCCGAATGGCTCTCTGCCAAACTAAAAAAATTGTCCTTAGTAACTGTTTCTTTATAAGAAGGAACGTAAACGCTTCCTGCTGCACCAATAATTTCTTTAACAAAAGATAGATCAATCCCGATAACTCCGTCTACTTTTTGATGCATTTCCTGGTCGTAAAGAAACGCAGCCATAAATGCATCTTTGGTAAAATCAATATCAAAATTGCTGTCTCTTAAATATAAATGGACTTGAGGAAGGTATCTTCTAATCGGAAACGGGGGCTCAATGTGTCCTTTAAGCTGCCCATCCGCCGCGTATACATCATGAATTGAAAAATCGCTTATATTTCCTTTGTCAAAAGACAAAATTCCATATGAACCGATAAACCCCCCTCCCGGACGAAGCTCCGCATTATTTTGAAAAAGCACCAAATATGTTTTTTTTCCTGTTTCCCCGAGTAAAAACGGAATAGAATCGATAATGTTTGCAAAAGGCTTAATATTTTCTATCGAACTTATTACTTTTGCTTTGGCAAAAGAGGGAATGTTTTTATCGTTTACTGTCTGTTCCGCAGAAACTAAAAGATTTCTAATGCTTGCAATAGAGTCCAAAAGATAATTTTGCCTTATACCCTTTCCCACAATTTGCTTAACAGAATCCGCAATATTAAGTAGCTTATCAATATCTGAAACCGCACTTTGAACTGAAGATAACTCCCCTGTTGAAATAATTTGACTTTTTATTCCAAAAACATAAAACTCTGCCGATAGAACGCTCTGCGTCTTTTGAGCAACTGCAATAAATTTGCCTGAAACAAAGATCTGGTTTTTAGCCGAGGAAAAATCACTGTTTTCCAGACTTTTAAATGATTGAGCCAATACTACTTGCCCTAAAAAACCAAAAAATACGGTTGCCAAAAAAGGAAGCGTTATTATAAAAACCAAAAAAACTAAAAAAGGCAGCAAGAATCTTGCGACCTTATTTCTTTTGTAGGCGGTTTCTTTAAATCCCCTGTCTATAACCCCATTTTCTACAATCTCTTCTGAATCTTCCCTAGCCACTTCTTTTGCATGCCCTGCGTATGCCTTACGGATTTTGTCAATCGCCGGATAATCCTCGGGCAATAAATACTCTCCCTCTATAAGGATCGAGTCATTAACAGCTGGTAAAACATCTTTTTCAAAATCAATTTTTAGAAGGGGATTTTCTTTTTGCAAAATATGAGAAAGGCCAAGTAAAGTTATTGGGTACTGTGTATGAAGAAAAAAAAGCCTTGTTTTCTTATTATACGTAAATGTTAATCTAATCAGTTCAATAACGGCATCGTCAAAAAATACAGGGTATATTTTTGATAGGCCAACTCCGGGAAGTTTTATTGCCTTTTTTGTCTTTGCGCTATCAAATACTTCCTCTATTGAGCCTTTCCTTTTATGAAAAAGCGGATTACCAAACAAATCTCCAAGTAAAATAATTATTGCATCAAGGTTTTTTGAAAAAACACTTTCCAAAACAGGAAGTGTTAGAATTTCTCTCTCACCAACTATAAAAAATTTTGCCCTGTCCTGCTTTGCTTTTTCAGAAAGAGCAGGTAAAAGCTCTTCTAATTCTTTTACGGAATAGACAATATAAAATATTTGAACATAAGTATC
>JANWKV010000031.1 GCA_025451195.1 Candidatus Microgenomates bacterium
AACAGCGGCGGGCCGCTTGTTGATTCGTCTGGACAAGTAATCGGCGTAAATACTGCTGTTGCACAAAATGGACAGAACATTGGTTTTGCGCTCCCTATAAATGTAATCAAAGATTCTTTAAACAACTTTAATCAAACAGGACAATTTAACAGGCCGTATCTTGGTGTTGCGTATAAATTTATTACAAAACAAATAGCTCTTTTAAATAATGTTGCAACAGGCGCGTATGTTCAGCAAATTGTATCAGGATCTCCCGCGGAGTCGGCAGGTATTCAGCAGGGAGATATAATAGTTAAATTTGAAGGAAAAAATTTAGATGACAATAAAAACAGTCTGGCAACTTTAATTTCTCAGAAAAAGGTTGGGGACAGTGTAACAATAACTGTTTGGCGTGATGGAAGCACAAAAGACATAAATGTAACATTAGGCACCGCCCCAGACCAGTAAACCAGATGGGATCCAGGTAAAACTCAGAAAGCCGGTAAGTCAGAAAAACCAGAAGATTTAACACACTGATAATTCTGATATTCTGAATTACTTAATGTTATCCGAGTTTCATCCGAACTTAAGTTTGTGAGATAATACACCTGATGGAAATTCAAGAAAATGTTCCTCTTGCGCAGTATACAACCTTTGGTATTGGCGGGCCCGCGGACTTCTTTATTGCGGTCGGATCAAAAGATCAGCTGATAGACGCGGTAGAATACGCGCGTACAAATAATCTCCGTTTTTTTATTTTAGGTCTTGGCGCAAATATTTTGATAGGGGATAAAGGGTTCAGGGGCCTTGTTATAAAAAACGAATCCAAAAACCATACGATATCCGGTTTTACAAAACAGGGAGAAGCTGTTTTAACAACAGAGTCGGGCGCAACTGTCTCTGATCTTATAGAAGAAACACAAAAATCGGGTCTTTCGGGTTTTGAGCACTTTGCCGGAATCCCTTCAACAATTGGCGGAGCGCTTTGGCAGAATTTGCACTTTTTATCTCCGGACAGAAAATCAACGGTATTTATTGGCGATATAGTTGGCAACGTGGAAATTATTTTAGCAAACGGAAATATAAGGTCGGTGGATAAAAATTATTTTCAATTCGGTTATGACTCAAGCATTTTGCATAAAACAAAAGATATTGTACTCTCCGCGTCATTTAAACTGAAAAAAGAAAGCCCGGAAATTATAAAGGAAAGAGTTCAAAACAATTTAACATGGAGGTCGGAAAAACATCCCGAATACGCCTGGAGGAGTAGTGCCGGGTCGGTGTTTAAAAAAATAGAAAATTTTGGGGCAGGTAGATTAATAGAACAAGTGGGGTTAAAAGGATATCAAATCGGCGGTGCAAAATTTTCCGAAAAGCACGCAAACTTTATTATTAATTTGGGGAGTGCAAAAGCCCGGGATATTAGGGACTTAATCACACTCGCGCAAACTAAAGTAAAAGAGAAGTTGGGGTTGGAACTACAAACGGAAATAAGTTTTGTGGGCGAATTTTAACTGCCATGCAAACTAAAAAGCGTATCATAGAAATAGATATTCTTCGTGGATTGGCAATCCTTGTAATGATTTTTCTACACACCAGTGTGTATTTCCTTACAACAAGTTTAATAAAAGGATTCTGGAATTACGGTCATTTTGCAGTGCCTGTTTTTATTTTTTGTTCCGCGTATTTATTTTTTGACAAAAGTAAAGCCTTTAATTTTCCTTACTTGCTAAAAAGGTTTTGGAGACTTTTATACCCGTATTATATATTTGCCTTGTTTTATTTTTTTGCGGTTTATCTTAGGGAACCTGGAAAACTTAATTTGAAATATATTCTTAATTCAACTTTTGTAATAGGCGGGATAGATATTAGCTGGCTGGTGCTTCTATTTTTACAACTTACTTTTGTTATGCCTTTTGTTTTATTTTTATGGAAGAAAAAAAAAGCGGGATTTTGGGTTTATGTTTTTATTTCCATCTTATCTTCAGTTTTACTAACTCTTTTAAAATGGCCGTACGACTATAGATTTATCATGTGGTTACAGTATTCAATTGTTATTATTTATACAATGTTTTTTGTTTTTTATAAAGATAAAAAATGGTTTTTGGCAACAAGTTTTATTTTACCTGGTTTAATTTTTATAATCTTAAGAATTGTAGAAAGCGGGATAGGGCATTCACTCAATCTTTTTGACAATAAATATCCGCCTAATTTGTATTACATTGCCTTTGGAATTTTTTCTACGGCAGTGCTATTTTCTCTGGCAAAAAAAGGGATTTTTTCTTTTTTTCCGGTTAAAGACATCTTTCTTTTTTTGAGTAAATATTCTTATTCAATATTTTTTATCCACTATTTGTTGCTGTATATTTTCGTGGGTTTAATGGGTGTTTTCCAATTCAACTTGCTTATTTTTTTCTTATCAATTTTTTTTCTTTCTTTAACTTTACAACTTATACTAAACAAATTAAAATCTATTGTTGCAATTCACTAATTGCTACCTCAAACTGGTTACTTATTCCCTGAAATTGGTCAGGGCTAAGGTCTAAATATAAATCTTTTTTTATTTGCACCAAGTCGGGTGAAGTTTTAAGTAAAATTGGAGTTGGCGTGATTGTAATTTGCGGGATGCCAGTTGTAAGAGGCTGTAAACTCTGGCTTACTAAAATATTTTCTTTTGGAGAAATGAATCTATCTTTAAAAAAAAATAAGAAAAGAGGAATCGCAAAAACTAAAAAAATTAAAGTCATTAAAAATTCGTAAAGTCTTATTTTGGAAGAGCTTGTATTTTGCAACGGTTCCTCTGTAACGGATAAAGGATTTGTTTGAGACACTCCTTGACTGTTTTGCATTGTTGGGGTTTCCATATTATTGTGTTGGTGTAATGCTAAGTTCCGGTGTTATTTCAGAGCTGGGGGAAGAAGTTTGAGTTTGAGAAGTATTATTAATAAGGTCTATGATACCATTAACATCGTCATAAAAAGTTTGATAGTTAATAACTATTTGATGAAATGAGTCTTTCAATTTTTTTACCTTTGCTAATAAATTTTCATTATTGCAGTCGGTGTTTTCTAAATCTTTGTTAAAAGAATCAAGTTCGGTAAAGACAAGATTTTGATAATAGTTCGAACTCGATGTCAGGCTTGTATATTCGTAAGAGTCTGCGCTTACTTTGGAGAAAGTACCGTTATAATCCTGCAAGGAATTAAAAACCTCGTTAAGTCTGCCTGTCGCATCGTAAATTTTTCTTGAACCAATTTGTGCAGAAGATTTTAAAGTCGGGATGATATTATTACAATTGTTCTGTTTGATTGCGGATATGTTTTGATTATTCGGGATCAAGGAAAATAGTTTTAATCTAAAAACAAAAAATAAGACCAACAGCAAACAAATCACTAATGCGGGCAGTAAATATTTCATTTTTTAATATTAAATTTGTTGATCTGTTGAATCAAGTTGAGATTTAACATCGTTTACAATTTCTTCAATTTCTCCATCCATTATTTTAGGTAAGTTATGCCAGGATTTATTAATTCTATGGTCTGTTAGTCTATCCTGCGGAAAATTATAAGTGCGGATTTTTTCGGCTCTCATGCCTCTGCCTACCTGCGTTTTTTTAATAGATCCTATTTCCTCATTTTGTTTTTCAACTTCAATCTCCCAGAGTTTGGCCCTTAACATTTCCATTGCAATTTCGCGGTTTTGCCCCTGGAATCTTTCTGTTTGGCAACTCACAACAATACCTGTCGGTTTATGTTTAAGCCTAACGGCAGTTGAAACTTTATTTACATTTTGTCCTCCATGGCCTCCGCTCCTAAATGCTTCAAATTCTACTTCTTCAGGATTAATGTGCAAATCTATATCTTCAAGTTCGGGCAAAATAGAAACAGTTGCAGTACTTGTATGGACTCTGCCTCTTTTTTCGGTCGTAGGAATTCTTTGTACTCTGTGGACTCCTGCTTCGTATTTAAATGTTCCAAAAACGTTGTTTCCCGAAACTTTGATAACATTTTCATCAAGAGTCTCAACTTTAAATCCCTCAAGCTGCGCAAAACGCGTATACATTCGTAAAATTTCTCCGCCCCAATTTTTTGCCTCGTCACCCCCGGCTGCTCCCTTCATTTCAAAAATAATATTTCTTTCGTCTAAAGATTCTTCTTCGGGCTCGTTTGACTTAAGACTTTCTTCAAGCTGTTGTTTTTCTCCTTCAAGTTCTTTCAACTCAATTTCTGCCATTGCTTTAAAATCAGGATCTTCAAGCAGTAGTTTTGTTTCCGCAATTTTCCGCACCAGTTCTGCAATTTGTACTAATCGGTAATCTTCCATAATTGGATTATATCAGGGGAAAGGGTGAAGATAAAACGTCGAGGGAATGTACTTACCCTTTTCCCTAAACGCCTTACTATTTTAATCCTGCCAACATTTCGGCGAGGGTTTTTGGACCGGAGGTTCTTGCTTTTTGTTCTTCAACTTTTTTAGCCTTAGTTACCTTAAAGGTTTGTGCTTTTTGCTGTTTAGCCTGGAATTTTTGAATAAGGGATGCCGTATCAACAAATTTTTGTGCTCCTGTATAGAATGGATGGCAATTACTGCAAAGTTCAACGTGGATAACCTGCTTTGTTGACCCTGTTGTAAATGTGTTTCCGCAAGCACAAATAACTTTGGCATCTGGGAAATATGTCGGGTGAATGTTTGATTTCATACCTAAATTTTACCAAAAATCAGGACAAAATACAAGCTTACCGGAAAAACTTATGAAGGGGATGATAGTGGAGCCGCCCTTCGGCAACGTAAATGCCAAAAAAGACCATTAATGCTCCTAAGAAAAAAATAATCGTCGGATGCTCATTAAGAAGAGGGCCGGCAATTATAACTGCCGCAACAGGGTCTGTATAAGCAAAAACTCCGGTTTCTGAGGCGTGTATGTATTTTATTGCCCAGTAATAAAGGAAATATGCAATTGTAGAGGAAAATACGGTTGCATAAACAATTCCAATTTCGCCTTTATCCGTAAGATTTGGGAGAAATCCATACCGGTTTACTTCCTGGATAAAAAAAGGAAAAAAAGTAATTGCTCCAATCAAAAATGACCAAAAGGTTATTGTTAGGCCGGAATAATATGGTCTTGCCTCCTTTGCCAGAACCGTTCCCCATGCAAAGCCGATTGTTGCAAGAATAAGAAGCAAATTGCCCACAATAGATCCCTGACCGGTTCCTTGTAAAACCGGCTGGACAACTATCAGTAAAACTCCTGTTAACCCGATTAAATTGCCCATCAGCATTTTTCTGGTAGGCCGCTCTTTTAATAAAAGCATTGAAGCAAGAATCAAAAAAACAGGTCCCGCACTCCCAATTATCGGGCCGTTTATACTTTCCGTGTGCTGAAGGGCTATAAAAAAAAGCCCCACGTTAAACGAAACATCACAAAGCCCAACGCCAATCATAAGGGGAACATGTTTTAGCTGGATTTTTAAATGTTTAAATCCAAAAATAGCAATAATAACTGTTGGAATAAAAAACCGGATAAAAGCAAGAGTAAAAGGGTGGATATTAGTAAAAGACCACTTATAAATAGGGGCGGCAGCGCCCCAAATTGTATCAGCCACAATAAATGACAAAACTGCAAGTTTTACGTAGAGGCCAGGAAAAGATTTTTTTTGCAAAGATTTCTTTCTTCTAGATTTACTCATGGAGAGCTATATTATCTAGTTTGCAGTAAATCAGGGAGTTTTTCAATGGGTACCCTTTGCTGTTCTCTTGTTTTTAAATTTTTTACAGTTGCCTCATTTTTTTCGGCCTCTTCCGGTCCGATAATTACCGCATAGGGAATGCCTTTCGCGTTTGCATATTTTAGTTGCTTGTCCATTTTTCCAATTTCCCCGGAATATATTTCCGTTGAGATTTTATTTGAACGGAGTAAGGCGGAAATTTCCAATGACTTTGCTTCAAGTTCTTTATTAAAAATAGTCACAAAAGCGCGGGAAGATTCATAAATATCTTCTGGAAAAAGATTAAATTCTGTTGCCGCGTCAACCATGCGGTCAAAACCGAAAGCAATTCCAACAGCAGGGGTAGGCAGACCGCCGAGCTGTTCTATAAGGTTATCAAATCTCCCGCCTCCGCCGCATGATCCGACTTTATAACCTTCAACTATTACCTCGAATATCATTCCGGTGTAATAATCAAGTCCCCGGGCCAAAGAAGGGGAGAAAGATAATGCTTTTTGCGGTATGCCAAGTTCTCTGGCACAAGTTATAATGTCTTTTAAGTTATCAGAGGTTTGGGCTTTTTGTAATTCATTTAACACATTTTCTGCTTTTTCCTCAGTTAATCCTTTTGAAACCAATTCTTTTTTAACGTCGTCAAGTGTTATTTTGTCAAGTTTATCAACAGACTGGATAATTGAGAATACACTAACTTTTTTTGTGGCAAAAGGTTCAAAAGTTTTAAAAAGAGTTTGCCTGTCGTTTATTTTAAGAACGATATCTGAAAAGCCTACGTTTTTAAAAGCAAAATAAGTGCATGCGAGAATTTCGGCATCAGAAACAGGGGATTTGCTTCCAAAAATATCAACATCACACTGTGTAAATTCCCGGTATCTTCCTTTTTGGGGTTTGTCTGCTCTAAAAACGTTTTGGGTTTGATAGCGCCTAAAAAATCTTGGTAGGGAATTTTGATACTGTGCCAAAACTCTTGCTGTTGGGACAGTTTGGTCGTAACGTAATCCGACATTTCGCTTTCCGTTGTCTTCGAATGTGTAAACCAATTTGTCTGCTTCTTCTCCGTATTTTCCAAGAAGAAGGCTGGCATATTCAAGAGTTGGCGTTTCTAAGGGTTCAAACCCGTAAAGCTCAAATGTTTCGATAACCCTTTTAAGCACAAAATTTCTTTTCCGCTTTTCCGCGGGTAAGAAATCCCTAAATCCTTTAAGAGTTTGAATATTATTCATATTAAATTAAACTTTACCCTGAGCCTGATTGGTTAGTGTTTGTACTTTCATATTATTTCTTTTTTTGTAACCTATTTATTACTTTATAATATCCGCTTGTTCCTGAAAAGAGCCAATGTGAAACCCGTGAAACCGTTGTCGTCGAGACTTTTGTTTTGTCCGCAATCTCTTTATAAGATTGTCCTTTAAACAAAAGCCTTACAACTTCCAGCCTGTTTGCGAATTCTTCAATTTCGGGAAGAGTAAGCAAGTCCCTTAAAAAGTTTGCTACTTCTTTTTCATTTTTTAAAGATAAAAAAGCCTTTACCAAAAATTTTTCTTTTTCGTTTCTTGGTTCAAAACTTTCCGTTTGCTCAATTTTCATTGATACTGCTTTTCTTACATTTGCCATGAGGAGAGTATAGCACACAAAAAAAGTATTGACAACAACGTATTAATATGTTAACATGTTCAAATCGGTATGGAAAAAAGTTTGTTAAAAGTTAAAGCAGCACATCATAACCTCTCTTAAACGGGAGGTGTTGTTATGTGTTAGAACCTCCCGAATGGGAGGTTTTTTTATGGTTTACCCTTCGCATAAAAAAACAAATATGCTCAGGGTTCAGAAACTCTAAATTCGTGAAACTCATTAAGAGTTTCTAGAAATATATGAAAAAACTAAATAGCAACAATATAAAACTGGCAATACAAAAAGAAGGCCGGCTTACGGAAGAAACGTTAGATTTCTTAAAAAGAAGCGGTTTTATTTTTGAAACATCTAAGAGACAATTGTTTTCTTTGTGCCGAAACTTTCCGTTGGAAATTCTTTATGTGAGAATAGGAGATATCCCAAAATATGTATCTTCCGGAATTGTCGACCTTGGAATAGTCGGGCAAAATGTTTTATACGAAGAAAGGCCACAGGTTGGCAAGCTTCTTAATCTAAGGTTTGGGTTTTGCTCACTGGTAATTGCCGTACCTAAAGAATCAAATTATAAATCAATTAGTGATTTAGAAAACAAAACAATTGCAACAACATACCCTAATTCGGTTAAAAAATATTTTCAGAAAAGCGGAATCGGTATAGAAACAATTACAATCAACGGTTCTGTAGAAATTACCCCGGCCCTTGGAATTGCCCAGGCAATCTCCGATTTGGTTTCAACAGGCAGTACGCTTGCCTTAAACGATCTTCGGGAACTTGAAACCATTTATAAATCAGAAGCAGTATTAATTGCAAATAAGTCCATAAACATCCAAAAGCAAAATTTACTGGATAAACTTATGGTCAGGTTTAAGGGTGTTCTTTCTGCGGACTCGTATAAATATATAATGATGAATGCTCCAAAAGAAATTCTTCCAAAGTTAAAAAAAATAATACCGGGATTAAAATCTCCAACAATTGCGCCTCTTGGAAAAGAAGGATGGCTTTCGGTTCAGTCTGTTATAAAAGAAGATATTTTTTGGGAAACAATCGAGCGTCTTAAAAAAATCGGTGCAACTGGGATAATCGTATTGCCAATCGAAAAAATGATTTTATAAATATGAAAAACAATTTAGTAAGACCGGAAATTCTAAAAATGAAAAATACAAATTGGGGTGAAATTCCGGATGGTACTGGATTAAGGCTTCTATGGGGAGAAAACCCAATTGTTCCAAAGGTTTGTATAGAGGAAATAAAAAAGGAAATTAAAAAAATAAATCTGTATCCAAGTCCAACACAAAAGGTTTTAAAAGAAAAACTGGCAGAGTATACGGGCTTACGTCAGGAAAATATTATTGTAACTAACGGTAGCGATGATGCTATTGAGCTTTTGTGTAAGGTGTTTATCAATAATGGGGATGAAGTAATTATCCCTACGCCCACATTCCCAATATATTATTCATCAAGCATGCTAATGGGCGCAAAAATTAAAACAATTCCCTTAGAAAAAGATTTCTCTCTAGACATTGCTAAAATTTTAAACGCTTTAAGTAAAAAAACAAAAATTATTTGGATTGCAAACCCAAATAATCCAACCGGGAATATGCTGCTTACGGAAGAGAAAATTTCTAAACTTGCTTTAAAAGCAAATTGCATAATCGCAGTTGATGAATGTTACTTTGAGCAAAGCGGCATTAGTTTTGTGAATTTAATTAATAAATTTCCAAATATTATTATTATCCGCAGTTTTTCAAAATCATTCGCACTTGCGGGACTTAGACTAGGTTATATTGTAGGATCCAAAAATTTAGCGGAATTCTTAAGTAAATTAAAACAGACAAACGAAGTTTTTTCTGTCAACAGGCTGTCAATTGCAGCGGGAACAGCAATCCTTAGCGACAAAAAAAGCATAATCAAGCAAAGCGGTCAATATAAAAAATTAAAAGCAGATTTTGAAGACAGATTAAGGAAAATAAAGGGAATAAAAGTTATTGAAACAAAAACAAACTTCTCTCTTTTGGATATTCAAAAGACAAAAATTACATCAAAAAAATTAAAAACAAAGCTGGAAGAAAAAAACATCCTTATAAAGGATTGTTCAATTTATGCAGGTTTCGGAAATTTTTACGTTTATCTTGGTGTTCCGGCTAAAAAATATCAAAAACAATTTATCGGCGAATTAGAAAAAATAATAAGGAGGAAATATGATTAGTATTTATAACTGGTCAAAAACAAACAGGAGATTAAAAGAGAAAATAAAAAACAGGGCAATGTTTGATATGTCCTCCATAAGGGATTATGTTTCAAATTGGATTGAGATAATAAAAAAAGAAGGGGATAAAGGCATACTTAAATATACCCGCCAATTTGATAATCCAAACTTTAATATTAAAAATCTTAAGGTCACTAAAAAAGAAATAAAAGATGCTTACAAAAAAGTAAATCCGGAAGTTGTACGGCTTATAAAGCGACAAATTTCAATTTCCAGGCAAAATGCTTTCTCTAAATCAAAACAGGAGACAATACTCAAATCATTTGTTCCGGGTGTTCAGGTTGGATATAAAATTACTCCAATAGAATCAGTTGGTTTGGCTGTGCCGGCTGGCCAAGTTCCACTTCCCACAGTTATGCAAATACTTGGTGTTACGGCAAAGGCAGCAGGGGTACCAAGGGCTATTGCGTGCTTTCCGCCAACAGGAGATTATCCGGAAATGCTTATTGCGGCGGATTTAGCGGGAATTGACGAAATTTATAGAGTTGGGGGAATTGCAGGAATTGCGGCGATGGCTTATGGAACAGAATCAATAAAACCGGTTTTAAAAATTGTCGGACCGGGGAGTGTATATACTCAGGCAGCAAAACTACTTTGTTTTGGAAAAGTTGCAATAGACATGGTTGCAGGACCGTCAGAGGCAATAATTTTAGCAGGTGAAAATGCAAATCCTAAATATTGTGCCGCAGATATTATGGCAAGAGCCGAACACGCGCCCGATGCCGCCGGAGTTTTGGTAACATATTCCAAAAAACTGGCAGAAGACACCCAAAAGGAAATTGAGAGACAAATTAAATATTTGTCCAGAAGAGAAATAATTGAAAAGTCACTGGGTAAATATTCATGCATTATTGTTGTTAAAAATTGGCAGGAAGCAATTGATTTTACAAATGATTACAGTCCTGAGCATTTGGAAATTCTTGTTGAAGATCCGTTTAAAGTTTTGCCGCAAATTAAAAATGCGGGGTCAATATTTTTAGGAAATTATGCGCCAGTTGCAA
>JANWKV010000032.1 GCA_025451195.1 Candidatus Microgenomates bacterium
ATTTACGATATAAACGGTGTGCCAATCCATTTAAAAAATATAAATGAACTCCTTGGATTTTACGGAGTAGACGGAATAAAAACAGGATACACCGAAGGCGCAAAAGAGGTATTGGTTACATCGGTTAATCAAAACGGGAAAAAATTCATAATAGTTGTTATGAAAAGTGACGACAGGTTTGCAGATACTAGGGAGCTTATTCAAACTGTTGTCCAAAACACTAGTTTTTTACCCATTCGTCTTTAACCGCGCTAACAAACGCGTAGAAATTATTATCTCCCTGAAAAATAATCACAGGATAAAGAAAAGATTGGGGTTTTGTCCCCAAAAAATAACCCAGGGAAACGCTTGAAATATTAATATTTGTATTTGTACCTTCATAATTTGCGATATACGCTTTGTTTGTTTTTAAAAGGTCAAAAGCATCTTTTGAAGATATAAGCGGGTAAGTGCTTCCGTTTTCGGTTTGGACTATTTTATGGTAAAAAGATGCCTCAACAACTTGGGGTGTCGTATCTTGACCATTCGCAGAGGCCAAAACCACGTGCATAAGCGAGGAGGGATAATGCGGGTAATAAATCGGAATTTTATCGACATCGTTCTGAAAATAATCAACTTCAATAAGTTGAGCGTTGGAAAAACTGGATGACGAAGTAATCCCGCCGTTTGTTATGGTAAATAATCTTGTTGTTGTTTTGGAATCATCTATATCGCTTGGGTAAGCGCTAAAGTTTGAAAGGAATTCTTTAGCAAAACTTATGGCATCCTGAGGTTGGGGTAAATTTGCAGCACTTAAAACATCCTGATTTGTAAGGTAGTCCGACTTTATATCAAAATCACCTGTTATTATATTATAAGTAAGCGTTGACCCGATCGGATCAGCGTTTTCCCACGTATAGGTAGTATCCGAAACAGCAACAGGATCAGAGGTAAAATTATTTTTTGCAGCAAGCGTTTTTACGTTATCAAATCCTAAAAGGCTGGGCGTTGGTTGGAATATTTTGTAAACATAAATTTGTGCCGGTAAATCCGGTAGACTGCCGGTCAACGTATTAAGACTATAAGTAAGCGCTTTATCGGTTGCGCTTTGCGGAAAAGGTACGGCAGGCAGTTTGCCAAATCTTACTGTTGGAGGCGGAGGGGGAGTTGGGAAAAGAGCTTCTTTTATGTTGCTGAAAACTCTAAATAAAACAGCAATAAAAATAATGCTTCCTATTCCAATTGCAAATCCGATGATAATTTTTTTTGAAGCTTCGGCAACTCTATGTAACGTAGTCATATCTTGAGTATAAGTTAACTTTCAATTACAATGCAAGGTATGGACGATCAGCTCAATAAAAAAGTAAGGGTAAGGGTTGCGCCAAGCCCTACAGGTTATCCCCACATTGGTACAATTTACCAGGCGCTTTTTGATTATTCTTTTGCAAAAAAAAACAGCGGAACTTTTTTTGTCCGTATAGAAGATACCGATAGGGCACGGTTTGTTGCCGACGCCGAAGAAAAAATCTATTCAGCACTGGACTGGTTTGGGCTTACAGAAGAAGAAAGCCCAAGAAAAGGCGGGCCTTTTGGCCCATACAGACAATCAGAAAGATTGGATATCTATAATAAGTACGCGAAAGAGTTAGTGAAAAAAGGGGGAGCATATTATTGTTTTTGTACAAAGGAGAGACTAGCCGCGCTTCATGAAAAACAGCAAAAAGAAAAAAAGCCGACAATGTATGATAAATTTTGCAGAAATTTACCAAAAGAAGAAGTTGAAGAAAAGTTAAAAAAAGGAGATAGCTTCGTAATACGGCTTAAGATACCGGAAAATGAAGACATTGTTGTTAGAGACGAAATAAGGGGGGAAATCCATTTTGACTCAAATTTAATTGAAGACACGATACTTTTAAAAGCAGACGGATACCCAACGTATCACTTGGCAAGTAGTGTTGTTGATGACCATCTTATGGAGACTACTCACGTTGTAAGGGGTGAGGAATGGTTGCCCTCCCTTCCTAAGCATATTATTGCCTACAACTATTTCGGATGGAAAAAGCCTCTTTTTTACCACACTCCAATTTTAAGAAACCCGGATAAATCCAAGCTTTCCAAAAGACAGGGTCATACCAGCGTGAGTTGGTATATGGAAGAGGGCTTTTTGCCAAACGCGATTTTAAATTACCTGGCGCTTATGGCATGGAGCCACCCGCAGGGAAAGGAAATATTTTCACTGGAGGAGTTTATAAGTTTGGTTGATTTAAAAGATTTAAAACCCGTTGCGCCGATTTTTGATTTGGAAAAATTAAAGTGGATGAACGGAGAATATATCAGAATGATGAATGATAAAGGATTAATGATTAAGTTAAAGGAGTTTTATAAAAATGATCCGGGAGTTTTAAAAGTTCTTAACAGTCAGGAATCGGATAAAATTCTTGGGTTGGCACAATCAAGACTGAGAACCTTAAAAGATTTTAAAGATTTGGTTATTCCGGCAGAAGCAGAATTGTCTGCGCCCGAAAAAGAAGTTGCAAATTCTTTAAAAGAGAAACTGGAAAAAATAACCGAATGGAATAAAGATTCAATATTAATTGTAATGAGGGAAGTTCTCTCAGAGAAAAAGACTAAGGGAAGTATTCTTTATAAAGTATTCACGGGACGTGAAAAAGGATTACCTCTTCCCGAAACACTTGAAATTTTTGGTAAAGAGAAGGCAATAAACATTTTGTCTAAATAAAAAGTGAAAGAGAAAACTGCCAAATTATTTTCCCTTGCTTTTCATCCTCTTATTTTTACAATTTTAATTCCGTTTATTATTGCCTATAGGGGCAGCACAAGTGTTTTTTACGGTGTTAAATGGATGCTTTTCTCGCTTTTATTTATTTTTGCCGGACTTTTGGCATTTTTTTATTTGCAGCCCGTGCAATTTTTAACGGATTTTGATATTTCCAAAAGACAGAAAAGGCCGGTTTTTTATACGACCGCACTTTTTTTTGCGGTTTTATATTTTGTTATTGCCCTAATTTTTAAGGGAATATTTTCACCACTTTCTATTGTTGCGCTGGGGATTATTGTGGGGATTGCAATTTTTGAAATAGCAAATTTTTATGTAAAAGTAAGTATTCACGGCGGGATAGTAACCGCATTTGTAATAACAATAGGGCTTTTGTACGGATTTATACCGTTTTTACTTTTTTGCTGGATTCCTTTTGCGGTTGCATGGTCAAGGGTAACTTTAAAAAAACACACCAAGCAGGAAATTATAGCAGGATCTGTACTGGGGGCAATTATTGTGCTTATTACTTTTGCGATAGGGGAGATTATATTATAGAATTGAATTATGATTAAACACCGTAAACTTTTTGAGTCTTTTACATACGCGTGGACAGGAGTAATGTATGCTCTAAAAGAAAATCAAAATTTAAGAATTCATTTTATTGTTGCATTTTTTGTTGCACTAGCGGCAATATTTTTTAAGGTAAACGGGTTTGAAATGGGGATTTTAGGGGTGATTATCCTTTTGGTTATTGCGGCAGAAATGATAAACAGCGCAATTGAGCAAATGGTGGACTTAATTACAACCGAGCACCGTAAAGAAGCCCAAATTGCCAAAGACGTTGCAGCTGGGATGGTTTTGGTGACGGCAACAGGATCGGTTATTGTAGGAATTCTTATCTTTGCCCCACATATTCTAAAGCTCTTCGGATGGCATTTGTAAGCATTTTTTAGTACAATTAGCCTGATATTGTCGGACCTGCCCGCATTGCTACGCAAAGCGTTGCAGGCGGATCGTCTAATATATGTTTTTCTATACTTACGTTCTTAAATCAAAAAAAGATTAAAAGCACTATGTTGAATGGACTAATGATCTTAAATTAAGAATAATAAAAAAAAAGGTTTGGTTGAATCAACAAAACACAGATTGCCAATAAAACTTGTATACTATGAAGCCTGTTTGTCTAAGGAAAAGGCAATTAAAAGAGAAAAACAATTAAAAACAGGTTTTGGTAGAGCTTATGTAAAAAGAAGAATATAATATTGTCGAGTCGTCTAATGGTAGGACAACAGAATCTGGATCTGTTTATTGGGGTTCGAATCCCTGCTCGACAGCAAGCACGTGCAGCCCCGTAATCCTACTCTAGTCATTCACACCCTTAAACCCTGGATATTGCTATAGTTCGAAAACCCTTCATGTGGGTCGTTGAATACGGATTCGAACGGGTTCTAAATCATGCGTCTTTCTAATTTTTAGCATTTGAGGGCTTGCCCTCCCTGAAAAAAAGAGTATAGATAACAAATATATAGGTAGCCATAAGGAGAATTTGGATAATACCTATCTCTTTCTGCAAGCCTAGTATATTATTTAATAAATGCCCAGGAATTGATGCGTCACCTGGTAAAAATTGTAGCGGTAAAGGTAAGTATTTCTCCAGATGGATATTAAAGTATGCTTTAAATAATATGCTTAGTCCATTCATTACCATTGCAGCACCCATGATAACAATAAGGTATTCTGTATATTGAAAAACTTTCTTTATAGGAAATTTGATATAGGCAATAACTGTTGATAACCCTATCGCCGATGCTGTCAAAAACCCGAGTATGAGCCCTCCCATATTGAGCCAAAACGACGAAAATAACGATATTGTTGTGATGAGAAGTGCAACTTCAAATCCCTCACGAATAATAAAAAAGACAATCGTAAAAAATAACGACACGTCAAAAATTTCTTTCTCCATCTTTGCACCTGCATCGGCAATTGTTTTCTTTTTCCCATGTTTCATAAATTCGTGCAAAGAAAAAACAACATAGGCTATAAAAAAGCCTGAAAAGGCTAAAAGATACCCTTCCAGTAAATCAGTATTTTTTTCACTCAACACTCGACCTGCATCTGATGCAAAGAAAAAAACGAGAATTGGAAGAATAAGCGAAAATGTTACTCCTAAAAGTGCTGCTAGTAATATTTCCTTTCGTTTTCCCAATTTAAACTTATGGTTCAGGCCAATAAAGATGCCAACAAGAAGAAATGCTTCAAGAAACTCACGAAAAGCAATAATGGCAGTTGTAATCATAGTTATCTTTTATTATGAACGTATTCTGTTAATCTTTTAATATTTTCAACTGGGGTTTGTTGTAAAACACCATGTCCTAAATTAAATATATATCCTTCTCTTTTGGGTAGGGAGGAAAATATTTCATCAACGTGCTTTTTAATAACAGAAAAGTCACTTAACAAAAGGATAGGGTCTAGATTTCCCTGTATTGCTTTCTTAAAGCCAATTTGTTGCCATGCTTTTTCTATTGATATTCTCCAATCAATACTAATTACATTACAATCGACATCGGAAAAAGATGTTAAAAACCCAGCAGTATTAGTGCCAAAATGAATAAGAGGAATGTTTTCTGAAGTTAGGCTTTCAAAAATTTTCTTTGTATGTGGTAGAACATATTCTTTATAATCATTCTCACTTAATGCTCCAACCCAACTGTCAAAAAGTTGTAATGCTTGTACTCCTGCTCTAACTTGAGACTTAAGATAAACAATAATCAAATCGCTTAATTTTTCCATTAACAACTCCCAAGCATTTTTATTGTTATACATAAATGACTTTGTTTTAATAAAATCTCTCGTTGGTTTTCCTTCAATTAAATAACTTGCAAGAGTAAAGGGTGCTGCAGAAAAACCAATAAGAGGAACCTTTTCTTTTAATTCATTTCTCAAAATAGATATTGTTTGAAGAAGATATGGAATATCTTGAGTTGGTTGTAATAATCGTAGTTTCTCAACATGAGATAACGACGCAATAGGATTTTTAATAACTGGTCCAATACTTTCTACAATGTCTAAATCTACACCAATACCAAGAAGAGGAGTCATAATATCCGCAAATAAGATTGCTGCGTCAACGCCTAAAATATCAATTGGTTGAAGAGCAACTTTTGATGCCAGTTCAGGGGTTTTGATAATATCAATGATACTGTAAGATTCTTTAAGCTTTCTATATTCAGGTAAATATCTGCCAGCTTGTCGCATATACCATACGGGAGTAAAGGGAGTTTTTTTACTGTAGCAGGCATCAAGAAATGTTATATTCATAGAAAGTCCATTAGTTCTTCAGGAGTTTTATAAATACAGGTAAAAATTGGTGTATCTTTTAGCGTATATTCTCTTACTTTATCTGTTCTCAGTTCCATAACTAGATTTTGAAATGCTGATAAGTCATCCATTTCATAGGAAACAATAAATTCACTGTCGTCAATTCCATAAGAGTACAGCAAAACTTGTTCAATCTGGGTATTATACTTTTTTCCTACCATAACATGCCCTCCCATGAGCTTTCTTCGTGTATCAAAATCAATCATGTACCATTCTTTTGTTTTGGTGAAAGGATAGATAACTAAATATTTTCCTCCTTTTCTTTCGGTCTTAAGATGTCTTGTTGATTTATCTGAGTATTGCGTCGGGCGTGTCATACCAAAAAGGGTATAAGTGATGAGCAAATGTTCTCCAAGCTTTGTATGCATGAGTTTATTGAGAAATACTTGTATCTCATCTATTGTTTCCGCTTGAAACCACAGCAAAATATTTGTATTTGCTTTTAAGCCAAGCGTAGCATAGGTATACGTAATGACCTTTTTTTCTCTGCTTAATTCCCTCAAAAAGGCTTTCTTGTAGGCTAATTGTTTTGTCTTAGGCAGGTCATAAAATGATGGGCGAATAGCAAAGAATATATAATTGTGACTCGTCATATGCTAATTATAAAACACTTTCTTTTAGTTTAGTAAGCATTCCTTCTGTTGTATGCGTTTTTGCAGTGTAAATCATTGTAAATCTGTGTTTTTTTGCAGCTTTTGTGGTAACTGGTCCGATTGATATTACAGGTAGTGAGAGAACTTCTTGTTGCATTGTCTTATCAATACTTTTTAAGAAGCCTTCAATTGTAGAAGGGCTTGTAAATGTAAGGCAAAGAATTTGGTTTGCTGACAAAAGGGCTCTAAAGCTTGTTATATCTATTGTGGGATTCTCGGTTCTATACACTGGCATATCAAAAATAGTTGCCCCTTTTTTTTGAATTTGAATCTTTATTTCAGCATTAGCAATGGTTGACCTAGGAAGAAGAATCTTTTTCCCTTGAAGATTAGTAAGTTCTCTCGCCAAATTCTTCGCAGTAAATGTTTTGGGGATAAAAGATATAGATAAGCCGTATTTTTTAGCTGTTTCTGCTGTTTTTTTGCCAACTGCTGCTAGTTGAATGTTTTTTAAGAGAGATTTTCTTTTTCCTACTTCCTTAAGACCTTCCATGAAAAATTTTATTCCATTACTGCTTGTAAAAAAAATCCAGTCATAAGACGAAATGTCTGAAAAGTACTTTTTGAGCTCCACTAAAGACAAGTTTTTTGTTATGGAAATACTTGGGCAGGAAAGAGCTTGAAGCCCAAGTGTCCCTATTTGTTTTGCAAATGCCTCATTCTCTCTTGTTTCTCTTGTTAAAACAATAATTTTAGGTTTAGTTTGCCATAAAGAGGATTTTTTTAATAACTTGTCAGCAAGTTTCTTGGCTAAAACCGTGGATTCTTGTATATTTCCACGGATAGAGTCTTTTACCAAATGCTTTTCATCTTCTGAACCAAGCATGCCATAAAGCGTTATTGTCTTTCCCTTAATTTCTGCGTATGCACCAACTGGCATAGAACAACCCCCACCTGTTGCGCTGGAGAATATTCGTTCTGCTGTTACTGCAGTAACGCTTGGAGTATGATTAAGTTTTGCAAGAACAGTATTGAGTGCTTTATTGTCGGATTTGGTTACTATGGCAAGAGCCCCTTGCCCAGGTGAAGGAATAATATCAGTAATACCAAAATACTCTGCAACCCTGTTTTGAAGACTGAGTCTATTGAGTCCTGCAGTAGCCAAAATCAAACCATCATATTCTCCTGAGTCTAGTTTCTCAAGTCTTTTGTTTACGTTTCCTCGAACACTTTTAACAACAAGGTCAGGTCTAATTCTTAATATCTGCATTCTTCTTCGTATACTATCTGTTCCAATCACAGCTCCTTTTTTTAACTTATTTAGGGGTACATTGTCTCTTGATACTAGCGCTTCAGAGGCATCTTCTCTTTGTGGAATTGCTGAAATAACAAGACCTGGGGTAAGCGTATCAAGTAAGTCTTTTAGGCTATGTACCGCTAAATCTATTTTTCCTTCAAGATGTTGCCTATCAATCTCTTTTGTAAACCATCCTTTGCCAATTGTATCTAAGGGAATTGGGCTTAAATTCTTATCTCCAGATGTCGTTATAGTTATGATTTCAATTGTTGTGTGAGGTAATTCAGCTTGAAGAAGGTCTTTAACAATATTTGTTTGGACAAGTGAAAGCTGGCTTCCTCTTGTCCCAATTACAATCCTTTTTATGCTCATAGTGCCTGCTAATATTACACCAGGAGGTTAAGGGAAGGAAAGATGCAATTGCAAACTATAAGAAAGATAGGTAATATATACTTCACCATGTCAGCATTTCCAATTACCAGACTTCGCCGATTAAGAAAGAACAGTGGTTTTCGTAACCTTATTGCAGAAACAGATATTTCTCTAGACCATTTTATTTACCCAATTTTTATATCAGAAGAAGTTTCAACACCTAAAGAAATTTCTGCAATGCCTGGAATTAAGCAATGGACAGTAAGTACGGTAGTTAAAGAAGCAAAGAGAGCGTACGAATTAGGTATTCCAGCAGTGCTTCTTTTTGGTATTCCGTCAAAAAAAGATGATGTTGGGTCACAAGCGTATGCAAAGGATGGAATTATTCAAAGAGCAATTAAAACAATCAAATCAAAAGTTCCCGAACTCTTGGTAATAACTGATGTTTGTTTGTGCGAATATACCGACCACGGACATTGTGGAGTAATACAAAATAAGTATGTACAAAACGACCCTTCATTAGACCTTCTCTCTAGCATGGCGCTTTCTCATGTTGAGGCAGGTGCAGATATGGTTGCCCCTTCAGATATGATGGATGGACGTGTTGGAGCAATTAGAAAAACATTAGATGAGCATGGATTTACAGAAACGCCAATTATGGCTTATTCTGCAAAGTATGCATCTGCATTTTATGGTCCCTTTAGAGAAGCTGCACAATCTACTCCAAAGTTTGGAGACAGAAAGTCCTATCAAATGGACCCAAGAAATGTACGAGAGGCATTACATGAAATAGAGCTTGATATTACCGAGGGAGCAGATATTATTATGGTCAAACCTGCGCTTGCCTACTTAGATGTAATTGCAAAAGTAAAGCAACAGTTTAATCTTCCACTTGCTGCTTATAACGTAAGTGGAGAATATTCTATGATTAAGGCAGCAGCACAAAACGGTTGGATAGATGAAAAACGTATTGTCATGGAAGTATTAACTGGAATAAAGCGAGCAGGAGCAGATATTATTATTAGTTATTTTGCTCCCCAAGTTGCTCAGTGGTTACAAAAGTAAATATATGAAAGCTAAACAAAAAAAAGTTGCAGTAATTCTTATGACTTATGGGTCTCCCAAGACTCTTGAAGAAGTACCGCAATATCTAAAAAACGTGTATGGAGGAAAAGATGCAAGTGCGGAAAATATTGCTGAGTTTCAACGAAGATATGACATTATCGGTGGGTCACCTTTAATCGAAATAACGCAAGCTCAGGCTGCTGCACTGGAAAAAGAACTGAATGAAAAAACCAAAAACCTTACATTTCGGGTTGATGCAGGCATGAGGTTTTCGCATCCATTTATAGAAGAAGTTATTCAAAGAAGTGCAAAAGATGCGGACGCAGTAGTTGGTATTATTATGTCTCCTCAATATTCTCCAATTATTATGAGTGGCTATATAAGAGAACTTACAGAAGCAGTAAATAAGCTCAATAAACCAGAAATCACACTTAAAATAGCTACAGATTGGCATCTTCAGCCTTTCTTTTTAAAAGCTTTAGCGGAGCGTGTAAATCAAGCTCTTAAAAAGCTACCAGCAAATACTCCTGTACTTTTCTCAGCCCACAGTATGCCGAAGCGAGTGATAGACAAAGAACCAAATTATATTGACGACCTAAAAGAAACAGCAGCAGAGGTAGCAAAATTAGCAGGAGTTTCAAAAAAACAATGGATGTTTTGTTATCAGAGCGCAGGACATACTCCAGAAGAATGGTTAAAGCCTGATTTTGTAGATGTTATGCCAGAACTTGCAAAAAAGGAGAAAACCCATGTTTTAATTGCTCCCGTACAATTTTTAGCTGACCATTTAGAAATTCTATATGATGTAAATATTGGAGCACGTGAGCAAGCAGAGATGTATGGAATCAAGTTTGCTAGTACAAAATCCCTTAATACCTCTTCTCTCTTTATTAAGGCATTAGCACAAGTGGTACAAGAAACTTTGGAATAGGTAAATTTAAGCAGAAGCAAAGTAAGTTTGGGAGGCTAAAGTGGTTCTAATGTAATCCATTATCCCCAGCAATTAACTTTTTGAGGCTAAAAAATTCCAGAAAGTATTATTTTCTCCAGAAAAATAAATATTGAGGCCAAATTTGGTTCGAATCCTTATTCCCTGGAAGTACCGGTTTGGACCCATATTATCGTTATATCTTATCTCACTTCGAAGCTAAATAAACTAAATGAGACAGTGGAAAAGCATGTTATACAGGATCTAAAAGAGTCTTATTGTTTAGTATGCGTTTTTCTCGGGGTTTTAGGAAAAGACCCAGCAAAAGTCGTATATGCATAGATAAGAAATGCACTAATAAATCCAAGTGCCATAACCAATGAATACACATCATTTTGTCCACCAGAATTAACAAAAATTAATCCCCCAATAGTAGCGACAACAATGCTGAATACTCCTATTTCTCCTAATCGTTGATTATTTTTTAATTTATGAGCATTAATCACATAGAAGATAGAAAAGATGAGTAAAAAGAGTGCATTTGCTGTATGGATAGATACAGGACCTAAGTAATGATAGACATTATATGATTTAGCTTTAGGGATAGTTACATATAGGTTATTGAGCATTCCGAGAATAAACTGGACAATAAGCAAAACAAGTATCGTGATTGATATGTTATGGTTATTATTTTTTAAAACTTTTTTAGTAAAAAGATACAAAAGAGCAGTAACTATTGCTAAGCCAACAAGAATAGATGAGATTATAATTAAAGCAAGCGTCACGTTACTCATTATAACATTTACTTTAACGCTGACTAATACTGGCTAAACTAATTTGTTACAATAGAGCTGTATGAAAATTCATACAAGCTATGCTATATCCGCGGACCAGAAGAAATTATTTTAGAATTAGCTGAACAACTCAAATAAAGTCCTAGTCTATGCTCCTGTTCGTAAGAATCTCCGAAAAGTATTTTGACTAAGCTATGTCGGAAGTTTTGACTTCTCCATCTCTTCTATAGTAAAGAAAAACAATACCATTTGGGGTAATTTTAGATTCAAATAGCTTGAAGGAAGCAGGTATTGTTCCTTTTTCAAATAATCGTTTTCCCTGACCTAAAGTAATTGGAAATATTTTAAGCCAATACTCATCTACCAAATCATGCTCCATTAATGATTGAACAAGATTGCTGCTTCCGTACAATTGTAGATCTGGACCATCTGAATCCTTTAGCTTTTTTAATTCTTCGGTATCATGTAATACAATGGTATTTTCCCACGTGGGATTTTGAAGAGTTTTTGAAACAACATATTTTGTGATGTTGTTTATTTGTGGCCAACCTTCAGCTTCTGTTGCGTGTTGTGGCCAAAACCCGGCAAAAATGTCATATGTTTTGCGGCCAAGAAGGAGAGCAGCGGTCTTTTTCATTTGTTTTTGCATCTCTTCACCCGCAATCTTATCTTTTCCAAAATATGGTCCCATCCAGCCGCCATATTTGAATCCTTCAGCTGCATCCTCTTTGGAGCCACCGGGTGCTTGGATGACACCGTCAATGGTAATAAATTCAACAACAACAATTTTTCTCATTTTGCTGCATTCTCCAAATCTTTTATAACAATTTTCTTCATTGATAACATTGCTTTCATTCTTTTTTCGTTTTTAACTAATTCTCCAATGTTTTCTGGAACAATTTGCCACGAGACTCCAAATTTATCCTTGCACCAACCGCACTGTTCTGACTCTGGGATAGCTGACAACTTTTCCCAATATGAGTCGATCTCTGCCTGATCCTTGCAAAATATTTGAAAAGAAACTGCTTCATTAAGCTTAAAGAATGGTCCGCCATTAAGTGCAGTAAATGGTTGACCATTGATCTCAAAATTAACCAGAAGAGTTGATCCAATCGGCTTGTTTGAAGGAGTTTCAGCGTTGTATGGCACAACTTTTACAATCCTGGAATTTGGGAAAATCGAAACATAATATTTTGCTGCTTTTTCTGCTTCATTATCAAACCAGAGACAGGGAGTTATTGACTGCATAAATTAGTTATTCTCAGCGTATTTCTTAAAATTATTCAGTATAGCTTGCCAACCGCTTCTTTGCATCTCTTCTGAGTTTTCACTTTCAGGATCGAAAGATTCTGTTATTTTGGTTTGACCATCAGCTGCTGTATCAAAATAGATAGAAACTTTTCTTCCATCATCCATGGTGTATTCAATTGCTTTCCTTTCTATTATATCAAAATATTTAAAGGGTGTACTTATTTTCTCAAGTGTGCATCAGCATAGAATGCCATTGCATCGCGCATAAAAGCAGCAAATCCTTCTGCTCGCTTCTCATACACTTTAGTAAATCGTGGATCATCAACATACATTTGCCCTAACCCCTTAAACAATTCATAACTTGGTTCATAGAAATGATGCAAATGCTGGTAGAAACGATCTACTTGCTTTTGTACCTCCACACTATTAAAGGAAAATTCTTTTTTCATTAGTTCTGCTGTTGTTTGTGTAATATCTTCAGCCTCTGCTTTTACTCTCTCAAGATCATCTTTTGACATTTTGCCAACCCTCTCCATAGATTGTTTGTAGGCATCAGTATGTCCCCATCGCTCTTGCACTTCGTCTCTATATTTTTGATACGTTGGATCGTTAAATGCTGAAAATGTATCATCATTTGTCATACTTCCACCTCCTTTCAATGCATTAATTGTTTTATTGATTGTTATAAGCATACCTTCAACTCTTTGTTTTTTTAGTTCTAGCAGCTTTTGCTGATCAATAAGCGCATGTAAAGAATTAAATTGTGGTGATTTCATAATTTTCTTGATTTGCTCAAGAGGAAACTCAAGTTCACGAAAGAAAAGGATTTGTTGTAACTGTAAAAGCTCCTTTTCTTCATAATACCTATATCCATTTTCTTTAATAAAAGAAGGCTTAAGCAGTCCAATTTCATCGTAATAATGAAGTAACCGGACACTTACTCCTGAAATTTTTGCTACTTGTTTTACCGTGTAATGCATAATAAGTAGAGTATAAACCATTACGTAACGGGAGAGTCAAGGAGTGAAATAATGTCTTACTGTTTTGGAGATTCTTTTTCTTGCTTGTACTCAACTTTACAGAGTACACTAGGTTTTACGCCTGATAATGCTGGCAATACATGATTTAACACTTGTTCGGCAGTCATCCGAAACTTATTTCCTTTTGCTGAAATCTTTACCCATCCTTTTTCATCTTTGAAATAACGCTCTGTAAAATTTTTTGTACCGAGATAGATTGTATAAGAATCATTAGTTAATTTCATAGTTATGCAGAGATTGTTGCTCTACTTATTTTCAGGAGAAGGTTTTTGTTGTATCTGCCATTTGTTTCCATCAGGGTCACTAAAGTAAATGTGGTATGAACCCCATTCTTCTTTTTTTACATCTGTCACTTTTATACCTCTTTTTAAGAGATCATCATACGCTTTATGAATATCTTTTACTACCAAGAGCAGACTATCAATTGAACCTGGCTTTGCTGTAGTAATTCCTTTTCCTATTGCGATAGAACATCCAGATCCAACTGGCGTTAATTGCACATAACGTTTATCACCCATCTTCCAATCGCCATCTAGATGAAAGCCAACTTTTTCTACATAAAATTCCTTAGCCTTATCAACATCGGAAACAGGAACACTGACAACTTCCAGTAGCATTTCCATATAATTAACTTACTAAATTCGGTTTATCCTGTCAATGTAGCATACTGAATGTATTAGAAGATTACTTAAAGTGAATAAAACTATAAATGCTAAATGCTAGTATTTCAATTATGCTAAAGAGAAATATTATCAAACCAACAGAATGTATTCGCGCATGTACCTCCTTATTTTGAATGACATAATTCATGATAAAATTGTTAACGGCGATAATGATGATGGCAAAGATGATAAGTCTCATTGTAGAATTCATATAAATTTATTTTCCTTTTGTTGCTTTCGCGCCAATATACATGATCAACGTACCAATAAGATAACCCTTTCCCGTTGCAAGAGTTATAGCAAATTCTGACTTACTATCAGTAAACCATGAAACAGTAAGAAGAATTGCCCAAACGCCAATGATTGTTAACACAAGTGGCCACAAAGGATAGTTCGTCCTCTTAAAACCCATTCTCCACCATCTGACAAGGCTCAGAAGTCCCAAGATTACAAAAACTAAGGCAAGTATTTGTGTGGGAGATGCCATAACTATACTGTATACCAATTGGAGAAAGTTATCACTTGTAGTTTAAGTCTATAACTATTGAAGAAATAAGGAAATTACAAAATACACTCCTTCTAACAGATAGTCAGTAGGAGTGCATTCGCGGAGAATGGGTATTACTTTTTTCCTAATTCTTCTTCTACCCACTTTAGTTTTTCCTCAAGCATTTTTTTCTTTGCTTCAAGATGTTCTTTTGACATTTTATGCTCCATGCAGCAATCCATCATCATTGCGTGCATACCTCCTTTGCCGCAGCAATTACATCCGCAATCACATTTCTTTTCATCTTTGTCCATCATATTTCTCACCCCCTCTCAATAAAACAGTACCATAGAATTCTGAATAATCAATGAAAGATTGTTAAATTATCTATAGTCATCAGGATTTTCATTCACCTTATGCAAAATGGCCGTCCCCATTATTTTATACCTTGTAACCACTTTTGCTTTCTCAAGGTTTTTCAGTCCACCAAGAAAACAAAGTCAAGCAGAAAAAGAAACATTAAACCGCAGTTTCTTTTATTTGTATTAAGTTTTCAACTCTTTCTAATAATACTGTTATATCCAAGGGCTTTTCAAGGAAATCATTTACACCCGTCTCCATACTTACCTTTTTACCCTGAGGGTGCGCAGATATCATAAGAATCGGAATATTCCTTGTGTGTTGTTTGCTCTTAAGTTTTTTAGAAATTGTTCCTCCATTTTGCCCATTCAAAAATAAGTCAATAATAATAATATCCGGGAGAGAAGAATCTTTTTCGTAAAGTTTTGATATATGTTCTCCTTTCTCTGAAGTAATTACAGAATATCCCTCATTTTCTAATGAGAATTTGATGGCATCTAAAATATCCGGATCATCATCAATAACAAGAACATTTTTATTCATATAAATTATTGTAAACCTCTTATAGTCTGATTAGTATAAGAGTTATGTAAGAAATAGATTCATAAAAATAAAAGTAATTTTTTAAAAGACTTACTTTATTTTTTTACTGCTTTGTAAGGGTATAAGAGGCAGCGCAAAGATAAGTTGTGAACCCTTACCCTTTGTGGAAATAGCTTTCATTGTTCCTCCATGTCTTTTAACTATCTCTTGAGAAATATATAAACCCATACCAAGCCCTGGAATCTTTTTTTCATCTGGGCTGATGACTCTATAGAACTGGCTAAAGATTTTCTTTTGTTCAACTTCATCAATACCCATTCCAAAATCTTCAACGTTTACCACTGCGTTATTTTTTTCGCAAGCCACATGAACTATTATTTTATCTGATAATGGGGAATATTTTATTGCATTTGATAAAAGATTTGTAAGCACTTGATAAATACGATATTGATCAGCATAAACCTTTTTATCTATTTTTCCCTCAATGAGTATCTTGTGTTTTTGAGTTATTTGTTGCATCACATCAACAGTTTCTTTAATGACAACATTAAGATCTATATAATCCATATTAAAGTCTAATTTTCCATGTTGTATTTTAGAAACGTTTAACAAATCATTTACTAATTGGGTCAGTTTATCAGTCTGTTGCTCCATTTTTTGGATGTAGGGACCATAATTTTTCAAATCACCTCTTCCATACTGTCTCTGTAGTGCTTGTGCAAACATTTTAAGACTTGTAATTGGGGTTTTTAACTCATGTGAAGCAACAGAAATAAACTTATCACGAATATCGATTGCTTCTTTAACATCGGTATACAGTTTTGCATTTTCTATTGCGATGGCTGCTCTTGCTGCTAATTCTTGAGCGATTGTTAAGTCAGATTTTATATAATTATGCCCTGATTCTGCTGATATAAAAGAGATAGCACCAAGAATTTTTTTACCAAACTTAATCGGAACAATCATAATTGAAGTAAGTTGCAATTTTCTAAGTAATGCAAGCTGCTCCTTATTTTTTACTGCCTGCACTAACATTTTATCCGTAATGTTTGGAACAAACTCTGATTTGCCGGTACGAAGAACATTTGGAACTCCTGTTTTTGATGAGGGATCAGGGGGATTTTTTCGATTTAACTCCTTTGCCCATTTAACTTTCTTAGGATTTACATGTGCAACAGCAAGTTGTTCTATGCCAGTTTCAGTTTTCATATCAACTCCCACCCAGTCTGCAATCTTAGGAACAGCAAGTCGCGCAATGTTTTGTAGTGTTTTTTTATAATCAAGTGAGGAGAAAAGAAGCTTACTTGCCGCTGAAAAAAATCGCAAGTTATTCTGAAATCTTACCTCTTGAGTTATATTCCTAGCAATTTTTGATGCACCAATAACATTTCTTTTCTCATTAAAAATTGGCGATATTGTTAAAGATACATCAATTCTTTTACCACTTTTTGCAATCCTCACCGTCTCGAAATGCTTAATTTGCTTTCCAAGCTTTAGTCTTGCAATTATTCTTTCTTCCTCGTTATATCTATCTTTAGGGATAATAAGAAAAATTGACTTACCAATTGCCTCTTCTGCTTTATATCCAAACATTTTCTCAGCACCATGATTCCACGTTTTAATCATGTTATTAAGGTTTTTACTAATGATGGCATCTTCTGAAGAATTAACTATTGCCGCAAGCCGAGCTTGCTCTGATTGAGACTTTTCTTTTTCTAATAATTCATGTTTAATAGTTTGAAATAATCTAGAATTTTCAATTGCAAAGCTTATTCGTAAAGCGATTTCATGTGCGAGTTCTAAGTCCTTTTGTGTATAAATTTTTTCTTTACTTACCGATGAGAATGTAATAACACCAATAATTTTATTTCTTAGCTTAAGAGGAATTCCCATGTATGATTTGAGATTAAGTGCTTTAACTATCTGTTTAATTTTTTCTGTGCTTTTTTCTACCTCTTTCCCCTCCACTCGCTGCATAATTTCAGGATTTCCAGTTTGAAGAATATGGTGGACTCCGTAAGTGTTACCTGGGCTTTTTTTGTATGTATCATATAATTTTTTAACAAAAGTAAGCTTAGAAGGATCTTTATGGAATACCACTAAATCCTGTATTTCCTTTTTTTCATTTACCAAAACAACCCGCACATAATCCGCAAATGAGGGAACTAGAATTTTACCAATATTTTGTATTGTCGTTTTATAATCAATTGATTCTCCAAGTACCTTACTTATTTTGCTTAAAATTGCTTCTTTTTCTATCTTTCTTTTTTCAGTAGTTATATCCTCATGCTGCAAAATTAAATATTTTATATTCCCATCCACATCTTTGATAGGATACATTGTTGCTTTTACCCATTGAGAGGAGAGTTTAGAGATACCTGGAATAGTTTTATCTGGTTCATAATCTACGGGAGGAATTGCAACAACATCTCCCTTAAATGCCCTCTTTATATAAGGCATAATATTTTTTTCAATGAGTTGTTTATCTTTAAGAATGTTATAGAGGTTAACAATATTCTCTTGCTTTATTTGCCACAACTCTTCCCACGCCTTATTTACCATTCTTGTCATTCCATCAGGGGAAAATACTTGTGTACTTATAGGAGAATCCTGAAAAATAGTTTGCAGATCCTTAATTTCATTTAGGGAACTTTCCATAGTGTTTGCATAACCTCCTCTTATAGCCAATTATATCATTTTACTAAAACTATGGATTTTTCCGGCATTAAAGTAAAAAATTCTTACACTTTCTTTACTTTAATTTTATTAAAAGTACATAGCATTACAATACATTGATGATATGGAAGGTAATTATATATGCCAACAACAATTGTAAACTCTACGCCTGCAAATACTGATAATAACGGTATGGGGTTTTTGCTTGGAATAATAGTCTTTATTATATTTATCGCAGTGATTTTATTTTATGGACTTCCCTACATTCAGAGAAGTTTTAGTGGAATGCAACCACAAATAAATGTTCCTGATCATGTGAATGTGAACATACAGAAAGAGAAATAAAATTTAAAGGAAGAAATTGATATATAAGTTTCATTTGTCCTTTCTCATACTATGATTACGAATAGTGATGAGTAAGTGATACCAGACAATGCTGGCTTACCAATTTCTTACATAATCTTCATTAAGCCTCTACAGAGAAAACATAATCTATACAAGATATGGCAAAGTATAGTAAAAGATCACAACAAAAAGTGAAGAAGGCAATGCATGAGGTGCACCAAGGTAAACTTAAAAGTGGAAGGTCAGGTAAAAAAGTCACTAATCCAAAACAAGCAATTGCCATTGGTCTTTCTGAAGCAAGAAAAGAAGGAGCAAAAGTTCCTTATAAAGGAACAAGCTAACCAATATGATTGTAAAGAAAAAAGATGGGTATTATGTCTTATCTGAGAAAACAAAAAAGAATTTAGGTGGTCCATATAAAACTGAAGAAGAAACAAAGAAAAGATTGAGGCAAGTTGAATATTTTAAACATACAAAATAGTATGAGAGAACAAACAACAACGATATCGACATCTACTGTCCATCCGCAACGTGTTATAAAATCTACGACTATTTCAGATTCAGCCGGAAGCAAAGAGTTTACAGAGAAAAAAACAATTTTTCGTTTTTACCAGATTATCTGGTATATTTTGGCAATCATCGAAATTCTTTTAGGATTTCGTTTTATTTTAAAGTTAATCGGCGCAAATCCGTTTACTGGATTTTCCTCATTCATCTATTCAATCTCAAGCCCGTTTGCACGACCCTTCCTTGGGCTAGTTAGTGCAGGGGTTAGTGGGAACAATGTTGTTGAATGGCCAACACTTATTGCAATGGCTGTGTATTTAGTCGTTGCCTATCTTATTATTGAATTTCTGAAACTGATCAAACCTGTTTCAAAGGAGGAAGTAGAGAATACTGTAGATAATACATAATTAAATATGAATATTTTACTTTGGATTATTTTAGGAGCCGCGGCAGGATGGTTGGCAGATATTCTTATGGCAAGTGCACATGGGATGCTTGAAGATATTATTTTGGGAATTATTGGTGCATTTGTTGGAGGATTTATCTTTAACTTATTTGGTGCACCAGGAGTAACCGGGTTTAATTTCTATAGTCTCATTGTCGCAGTGGTGGGTGCAGCAATCCTTATATTTTTAGGACGACTCATCCACAGATAAAAAAAGAGGTAACACAATATGGCTACAATATTTTATCTTTTACTTGTTTTCTTTGTTCCGGGAGTGCCTTTTAATTGGATATGGCTATTTATAAGCTTATTATTTTCTATTGCTGAAACAGGAACAAGAGTAATATATAGATATACTACGGATAAAAGCTTAGCAGGACATGAGGAAGAAGGGTAAAATGAGGATAAAGGGCTATTGTGATAGAATATACCTGATTTTTTATAAAATCTTTCTTTATAAGAAAGGGTGGATTTTATGAATAAAATTCTAGTTGTGGAAGACGATCCGGGAATTCGTGAAATGCTCAAAGATATTCTCATTGAACGAGGATTTTTAGTTGAGACGCTGGAAGATGGATCACAAGTACTAGATAAATTAAAAAAATCTCTTCCCGATCTTATTCTTCTTGATTTAGGATTACCCAAGATTAGTGGTGAGTCAATTTGTAGAGAGGTTCACAAGCTCTATCCGAGTCTTTCAATCTTTATTCTTACTGCAAAAAATAGCACTGAAAATATTG
This sequence comes from Candidatus Microgenomates bacterium, assembly GCA_025451195.1. Classification (GTDB taxonomy): domain Bacteria; phylum Patescibacteriota; class Microgenomatia; order Levybacterales; family UBA12049; genus JANWKV01. The sequence continues at coordinate 20,245 of JANWKV010000032.1, forward strand.
TCAATAGTTTTAACATTGGAGCAATTGATTTTGTTCCAAAACCCTTTGATACAGAAGAGCTATTGGCACGAATTAAAACAAGACTGAAGATGGTAGATGTTGATACGCTAGAAGTTGATGACCTTAAAATGAATATTAAAAAACTTGAAGTAACAAGAAGTGGTAAGATCATTCACCTTACTCCTTATGAATTTAAACTTTTGCAATACCTTCTCATGAATAAAGGGCAAGTCTTAAGCCGAGATATGATATTAAATAGAGTTTGGCAATTTGCCTATGATGTTGATAGTAGGGTAGTTGATGTGTATATCGGATACCTTCGCAAAAAAATTGATCGGAATACTAAAAAACCTCTTATCGTAGGCCATAGAGGCTTTGGGTATTCAATAAAAGAATAAGCTATACAACTGGTGAAAAAAAGACACTCCAAAAATCAAATAATAAAGGTATCCGACGAATTATTTTTCTTAACCAATTAAGAGATATTCTTTTCTCAATTATAAGATTATCCCAAACCAATAGTGAATCTAGTTTAGTTGCCATGAGTGATTTGTTGTTTTTAAATGTTACTGTTGTTTGATACATAATCTTTTTCTATTTATGTTTTTATATTATCCCTGAAGCATTAAGGTTTTGTAGAAATTAGATCAGAAAACTGCAAGAAATTATGTCCAATCGTTGTTTACAACAAAAATAAAAGTGGATGGATACATTCTCCATCCACTTTTCTCAAATAAAGCATAAAATAAATTTGTATACAAACTGTTAAGTCTGTGTTAGAAGAACGAAGTTTGATTACTTAGCAAATTCTCCAAATGAAATTTGGAGATATTTGTCATATAACTTGAATTGTGCGACTAAATTAAACGTATTTAGAAAACTGTAAAAAGTTAAATGTTTGAATTGTCGTTTCTCCTGAAGTAATTCTTCTCATAATTTCCCGGTTGTGTGCTTATAAGGACAAATTGGTTCCAGACCAACTACTGTTAGTATTACCAGCTTATTTGAAGTGTATAATGATTATGAATGATAAAACTTAAGCGAATATATGATCCGTATAGAAATGAAGACGGGTATAGAATACTTGTTGACAGACTTTGGCCAAGAGGAGTATCTAAAGAAAAAGCCCATCTAGATTTATGGCTTAAAGAAATTGCTCCAAGTACAGAGCTTCGCAAATGGTTTGGTCATGATCCGGAAAAGTGGCGAGAGTTTGAGAAAAGATATAAGAAAGAATTAAAAAATAAACCGGAGCTTATGCAGCAATTGAAAGATTTAGAAAAAAAACACAAACAAGTGACTTTGCTTTATGGGGCGCGTGATGCCGAGCATAATGAAGCAATTATTTTACAACATGTGTTATAGCGACCAAACAGGTTCTGACCAACC